>CAZECZ010000131.1:0-3255 GCA_964510815.1 uncultured Aestuariivirga sp. | reverse complement strand
CCGCAGATCACCGAACTCGATCGCATGCTGCTTCGTGAACGCGGTTGGTCGTATTCCGAGTCGCAGGAAAACATTCTTGCCATGGCCGAGCCCCGGCCACCCGGACGGCTTCGCCTGCAGGCCGCGCGTGTATTGCGGACCCTGGCCGACTGGGCCGATGCGCGTCGTGATGAAGACCGTGAGATCGCTGGCCGCCCGGTCTGATGCCGCGAGAAGAAGAAGGCTTGGCGTTGCTTGCACGGCACCGCGCGGGCCTTCTCCCCGCAGCTCGAATCTGTCATCCCTGTCGTAACGGCCCGGCACGGGCGAAAGTCGGACGAGGGGAGGGACCCATGGGTCACCGCGGCGGTATGATGGTGTTGTTCGCAGGACTTGGCCTGACGATTGCCTTTGGGTCTGCTGCCTGCGCCGATGGGTTGGAACGGAAGCCCGTTTGCATCAGCGCATTCGGCTTGGAAACGGCCGACTGCGAGGCGGCCACTGCCGCGCTCGTGATCGACGCGGCGGGCACCGGACCGCTGTGCGTTGGTGGCTACGGCCATGCCGCAATCACGTGTAGTCACCCAGTGCTCGTTCGTGATGTGCATACCGAGCAGGGCGGCGTCACGTGCATCGGTGGCTATGACGGCCAGCCAGCGGATTGCCGTCTACGGCCATCTGGAAACGTTGCAATCGTCGCTGGCGGCTGAAACGCAATATGGTTGGACTGGCTTGTGCCCCTCCCGCCTGTCTGCCGTCAGACAACCCAGAATGAAAAATGGTCGGTATCGGTTTGCACTGTCACGTCATTCGCAACCGTGTTGTTGATGGTGATTGTGCCGATCGGTGATCCGCCACCACCTGCAGTGACAGTAATGACGGTGTCGGCGTTGACCTGCGACTTGGTGAAGACAGCGGTCTCGCTGTAGCCAACCCTGTTGATCACTCCGATGTCACCGGCCGCAAGATCCATGATCGTGTCATCGCCAAAGGCGAGGCCATCAGAAGTGTCCTGCCGGAACGCAAGGTAACCGAACCAGAATTCGTCTCCACCGCCGCCCCCGGTCAAGGCGTCGTCGCCGACACTCCCATTCAGCCTGTCTCTGTTGGCCCCTCCGTTCAGCGTATCATCACCGGCATTTCCGAACAGCTTGTCGCGGCCGCCGCGGCCGAACAGGTGATCGTTACCGTCGGTGACAACCGAGATCGAATAGCCATTGTCGCCAAACAGGCGGTCGTCATCAGCGCCGCCATCAACGCGGTCGTTGCCGCGCCCGCCGCTGATCGTGTCGTCGCCATCTTCGCCGAAAAGCCGGTCATTGCCATCGCGGCCGTCGAGCGTGTCGGCATCTCCCAAGCCAAAGATCTGATTGGCGCCGCTGTTCCCGACTAGCAGGTCCACATTTGGCGTTCCCGCAACATTGTCGATCGAGTCGAGGTCATAGGAAAACACAGGAGACAGCGGCGGACCGACCGATGCCGTCCCCAGGCCGAGATCGACGGAGACGCCGCCGAAGAAGCCGACGTCTTCGAACAGCACGGTATCCTTGCCGGGGCCGCCGAGCACCATGTCGTTTCCCGGCGTCGCGATAATGATGTCGTTTCCGCCATTGCCGCGGATGATGTCGGCACGGTCACCACCCTCCAGCAGATCATCGCCATTTGACCCAAGGACCTTCAACCGGTTTGCGGAGAACAGGGGATCCGTGACATCGCTGAGGAGATCACCATGGGCTTCGGCATCGTCGATCCATTGCTGAAGATCCGTGGCCGCGAGATTGAAGCCCGTGACAGTGGCGGCCGGCACATTATTTACGCTGAGGCCTATGTCAGTGATCGTTCCGGCAGTCATGCCGCCGACGCCATCATCATAGAACAAGCCGGTGCCGGTGAGAGAGGTCGTATAGGGCGAGAAACCGAACTGGAACAGTCCGGTGCCGCCGATGACCGAACCCCAGAGCAGGGAGGAATCGACCAGCGCTGACGCGATGGCCCGCTGCGCACTGGTGCCTGCAATGGGATCGAGGCAGGTAATCACGATCATGGCGGCCCCCTGGAGAGCGTGTTGCAATCACAAAGTTGGTGATACCGGCACGGCACTTTCGTTGGCGCTCAGCTTACATATTCGCCAACAGAATTCAATCCTGCCGCAATCCGCGTATCCTGCCGGGGCTCAGGGTGCCTCGCGCCACCTCTCCCGCAATTATCGCTCGGGGATGGTCTGGTCGATGCCGCGGGGGATGGCCTTGTCCGTGTCATACATGGGCAATGCGACGATCCGCGCGGCGCTCATCTTGCCATCGCGGGTGCGCACCGTGACATTCGACGCATCCACATCTTTCGCGTCGCCCAGCCGGATGATCGCCGTGCCGCATTTGAGGAAGGGCGACCATGCCGCCGCCGTGACCCGGCCAATGACCGTCTCGCTCGACATGACCTCGCCGCCGGAGTAGGGCTCGCCCGCATCGCATTGGAGGCCATGCAGCAGCAGTCCCGTGTCGGCGTTTGCCAATGCCGCCTTGCCGATGAAGTCATGCTTGCGCATGTCGACGAACACGCCGAGCCCCGCCTGGTAGGGGTTCATGGTCTCGTCCATGTCCGAGATGTTGTTGAGAATGCCAGCTTCGATGCGGCGGATATCCATGGAGTCGAGCCCGCACACGGTCATCCCGAAGGGGGCGCCGGCCTTTTCGACGTGATGCCACAGCGCCTCGCCGTCCAGTGGTGCCTCTTCGGGCAGCGTATAGAATTCAAATCCCATCTCGCCGGTCCATCCGGTGCGCGAGACAATGACCGGCTGTCCGCCCATGGTGATCCGCGCCACGGCGAAATAGCCGAAGTTCTCCGGCAGGCCGGTATCGGAGGCGGCAGCCAGCACATCGAGCGAGCGCGGGCCTTGCACTTGCGACACCCATGATTTGGGGTCGCGGATCGTGACATTCAAGCCCTGGGCATGGGCCACGAACCACGAGTAGACCGGCCCGTCGGCCTGCACATACCAAAAGCGGTCCGGCGCCAGCCGCATGAGGATGCCGTCGCACAGGATGCCGCCATCGGGATAGAGCAGCAGGCCATAGCCGGCCCGTCCGGGTTTCAGGGTCGAGCAGTTGCGCGTGAACAGCTTGTTGCAGAACGCCTCTGCGTCGGACCCGACAATTTCGGTTGACCGTTCGCCGGTGTCGACCAGCCCCGCCTCGCGCCGCTGCTTCCAGTATTCCTCGAAGCGGTCACCGCCCTGGTCCACTGCCATCAGCCGGTTGTTGTAGACACAGAACT
>CAZECZ010000130.1:3438-12215 GCA_964510815.1 uncultured Aestuariivirga sp. | reverse complement strand
GCCCGCCTGTGAAGGTTATCAGCAGACCCTTTCGGATGTGCAGAGCGCCATGCGCAGCCTGACCCATGATGCTCCTTGCTGAACGATCTTTGGTCGAGTCGAGAAACAACTAGAAGGTACCCGGGGTTTATCTTTACGTCAATATTCAAGATTGCCGCGAGGGCCACTTAACCCATGGTCCACCATCTGAGTTAACGATCGGTGACGGTCCCGATTCAAATGGAAACGCTCAACCCACCTCGGCTGCGCCCGGACGCAGCAAGATCCAGCCATCCGCCGTCAGCCGCTCCTGGGGGAGGAAGCGCGACTTGTAGTCCATCTTGCTGGACCCGCGCACCCAATAGCCAAGATAGAGGTAGGGAAGCCCCAGGCGCTTCACGCGCGCGATATTGTCGAGAATCATCAGGGTGCCGAGACCCCGCCGGGCAAGATCCGGTTCGTAGAAACTGTAGATCATCGAAATGCCGTCGCCCAGCACGTCGATGAGGACACAGGCGACCAGCGGCCCCGGCGTGCCGCCGGCCAGGCGCAAGCGGTATTCGACGAGCCTGCTGTCGACAAAATTGTCGTCGACCATGGCGGCGAAATCGAGGGCCGTCATATCAGCCATGCCGCCATCGCCATGGCGGGAGTCGATGTAGGCCCGGAACAGCGAATAATGCTCGCTGGTGGCGCTCGACTTGACCACTGTTGCGTCGATATCAGCGTTGATGCGCAGGTTGCGTCTGTAGCCGCGCGAATAGTCGAATGTGTTGACCGGCACCCGCACCGATACGCATGCGGCACATCCATCGCAGGCCGGACGGTAGGCGATGTTCTGGCTGCGGCGGAAACCGCCTTGGGAGAGCTGGGTGTTCAGGCCACGCGCATCCTGGCCCACAAGGTGCGTGAACACCTTGCGCTCCACCCGGCCCGGCAGATAGGGGCACGGCGACGGGGCGGTGATGAAGAACTGGGGAAAATTCCGCCGTTCGATGCTCAATCCAAACACTCCTGGTCAACGCCGTTTACCATAGAGATTCCGGGGCTACCCGTTCAAGTGGCATCTTCGCGGGCGCCGCCGAATTGATTTCCCGGTTGCGATCCCCTACGGAGGAGGCCGGATCAAGGGATGGAGGCCGTAAATGCGAGCAGCTTGGATCGGACTGGGTGTGATGGGCTACCCGATGGCGGGGCATCTGGTCTCCCGTGGCGGCCTGGCCGTCACCGTCTATAATCGCACCGCCGCCAAGGCTGAGAAATGGACGGCCGCATTCGGCAATGGCCATGCGCCCACGCCGGCGGCAGCGGCCAAGGATGCGGATGTGGTTTTTGCCTGCGTCGGCAATGACGACGACCTCCGCCAGGTAACGATCGGACCCGATGGGGCCTTCCAGGCCATGAAGAAGGGTGCGATCTTCGTTGACCACACAACAGCCTCCGCCAATGTCGCCCGCGAACTCCATGCCGAAGCCAAGAGCAGGGGGCTGGGATTTGTCGACGCGCCGGTATCGGGCGGCCAGGCCGGGGCCGAGAACGGCGTGCTCACCGTCATGTGCGGCGGCGACCCGGAGGACTATGACAAGGTGGAGCCGCTGATCACGCATTTCTCCAAGATGCGGAAGCTGCTGGGGCCGGCGGGCTCCGGCCAGCTTGCCAAGATGGTGAACCAGATCGCCATCGCCGGTCTGGTCCAGGGTCTGGCGGAGGCCGTCAATTTCGGCATGCGCGCCGGTCTCGACATGGAAGCGGTGGTGGAGGTGATCTCCAAGGGCGCTGCCGGTTCCTGGCAAATGGAAAACCGGCACAAGACCATGATCCAGGGCAAGTTCGATTTCGGCTTTGCCGCCGACTGGATGAGGAAGGACCTCGGCATCTGTCTCGACGAAAGCCGCCGCAATGGCGCGCCGCTGCCTGTCACGGCGCTGGTCGACCAGTTCTATGCCGAAGTGCAGAAGCTCGGCGGCGGACGCTGGGATACATCCAGCCTGATCGCCCGGTTTCAGAATCTGGACAAGGCAAAATAATCCGGGTGGATAGCGCGGGTGGCGGCGGCAGGTGGATACCCGCAAGCCGCAAATTGAATTGACAACATAGTCTGTTCAGCGCAGCTTTCCGCCGCATATACCTGCGGAGTGGCTGCAATGGCTCTCATCACGCTCAATGCCGCGCTGGATATGTCGTTGGCCGATCCTCTCGGACTTGGTAACTATGCGTTCTTCTCGTCCGACGTGATTTCCTTTGCTCGCTTTTCTGACGACGCCAACAATTACACTGAGATCACGGGGGGCGGACTCTTCGTCGTCACGGACGGCATCAAAGTGGTCGACGGTGCGACGGTCTTCACCTACTCGGGCGGAAGCGTCAGTGGCTTGACCGTGGTGAACCTTTACAATGCAGGTCAGTACGATGCCATCATGCCGCTGTTCCTGGCGGGAGACGACCGCATCTCGGGCTCCACTGACGCAGATGTGCTCAAAGGTTTCGCGGGCAAGGACATCATCCATGGCCGCAGCGGCAGGGATATCCTTGATGGCGGCGACGATTCCGATCGCCTGTTCGGCGACAACGGCAACGATATCCTGACCGGCCGGGCCGGCAATGACGTCTTGCGGGGCGGTTTCGGCCGCGACTCGCTGACCGGCGGCGGCGGGCGCGACAGGTTTGTGTTCGATACCGCGCTCGGCGGTAGCAACGTCGACACCATTGAAGATTTCACCCACGGGAAGGATACGATTGCCCTCGATCAGGCGGTGTTCGGTGGGCTCGCAGCCGGTCATCTGCCTTTCGAGGGATTCACCACGAGCACACCCACGACTGCGGCTCAAAAGATCATCTATGACAGTTCGACCGGCGAGTTCTCATATGATGCCGATGGATCTGGCGCAGCCGCAGCCATCGTGTTCGCGCGAGTCAATCCCGGCACACCGGTGACATTCGACGATTTCGTCGTCATCTGATTTCGATATGCCGGCACGAAAATGGGGACGGCCTCGGCCGTCCCCAATCTTGCGGTGAAAAAAGTCCTACAGAAAGAAATCCGAGGCGCTGAAATTAGCCGCTACCCCGCCAGAAATAAAGATGGCCATTTCTGCAGCATCGGTTCCCTTGGTGTTGAATTCCAGCACACAGCCGCCTGCGACATCAATCGCACGAATTTGACCGTTGCCAGTGAACACACCGCTCGCCTCGAAGGTGAACGCGTTCTCCGCCGCCGACCGGGCGATCGCATCGATGTCATAGACATCGATCACGTCCTCTCCGTGAACGAAGTCCACGATGGTGTCACGTGAGTTGACTCCCGTGCCGGCGTCATTCGTGGAGCTGTAGTAAAACTGGTCACGTCCCCAGCCACCGCTCAGCGTGTCGCCACCGAGCCCGCCCTCGATCGCATCATCGCCATTGCCACCTTTCAGGGTATCATTTCCGTCGTCGCCAGCCAGGTAGTCGTTGCCATCCTGTCCGCGGATGATATCGTCGCCCAGACCGCCGCCAATTTCGTCGTCACCGAATCCGCCGCGGATGGTGTCGGCGCCGTCGCCACCGAAAATGGAGTCATTGTCGCCGCCGCCCCGGAGATTGTCGTCGCCGTCTCCGCCGTCAATCTCGTCGCTCCCGGTGCCGCCGTTGATGGCGTCGTTGCCGATCCCACCGCGCAGGACGTCGTCACCCACGCCGCCGGCAAGCTGATCGTCCCCGTCATCGCCTTCCAGCCAGTCACTGCCGGTCTGGCCATCCATTATGTCGTTGCCATTACCGCCAATCAGGACATCGTCGCCCGATTCACCCTGCAACGTGTCGTTGCCATTGCCCCCGTCAATCCAGTCATCGCCCATGCCACCCCTCAGCGTGTCGTGGCCGCCGTATCCGCGGATCTCGTCGTCGCCACCGGACGCCCAGATGTCATCGCCAAATGCCGAACCTTCGATGAAGTCGTTCCCGCTGAGCATATAGATATACGAAGCTGGCGGGTTGGCCCCAAAGAAGGGGTTGTCGCTCGGGTCGTCGTCGGTCACCCAGCCGTCGATAAAGAGCGGGTCGGCAGAAGCGGTGCCGTTGACCTGCACACCAAAGTACTTGAAATAAACCTCATAGGCCATAGGAATGATTCCTTGATTGTGATTGCGCGCCGCAAAGTAACAGACGAGCCAGCGGCCACAATCAAAAAAAGCAAGGTTTTGCTAACAGATTTCCTCGCTTAGAGGTGACGCGCAACGTCAACTGCGAAGTAGGTCAGGATTCCATCCGCGCCGGCGCGCTTGAAGGCCATGAGGGCCTCCGGGATCACCTTCTTGGGGTCAAGCCAGCCGTTCTGGCAGGCCGCCATGATCATCGCGTATTCGCCGGAGACCTGGTAGGCGAAGGTCGGTACACGGAACGTATCCTTCACCCGCTGCACGATGTCGAGGTAGGGCAGGCCGGGCTTTACCATCACCATGTCGGCGCCTTCGGCGATGTCGAGGGCAACCTCGCGCAATGCCTCGTCGGTGTTGGCCGGGTCCATCTGGTAGGTGCGCTTGTCGCCCACCAGCGTGCCTGACGAGCCCACCGCATCGCGGAACGGGCCATAGAAGCCGCTCGCATATTTGGCGCTGTAGGCCATGATCTGGACGTGCTGGAGGGACTTCTCCTCCAGCGCCGCGCGGATGCGGGCGATGCGGCCGTCCATCATGTCGGAGGGCGCGATGATGTCACAACCCGCTTCCGCCTGGACGATCGACTGCTTGACCAGCGCGTCGAGGGTGGCGTCGTTGAGAATCTCGGAGCCCTCCATCAGCCCGTCGTGGCCATGGCTGGTGTAGGGATCGAGCGCCACATCGCACATGATGCCGATATCGGGTACGGCCTTCTTGATGGCGCGTACCGCCTGGCAGACAAGGTTGTCCGGGTTGAACGCCTCGCGGCCGTCGGCCGTGCGCAGGCCCGGGGGCGTATTCGGGAAGATGGCCACCGCCGGAATGCCGAGTTCTGCGGCCTCTTCGACCTTGTGCACGATGAGGTCGGCCGAATAGCGCGTGACGCCGGGCATGGAGGCAACTTCCTCCGTGCGGTTCTTGCCCTCGATCACGAAGATTGGCCAGATCAGGTCATCGGCCGTGAGCGTGTTCTCGCGAACCAGGGCACGCGACCAGGCGGTGCGGCGGTTGCGGCGCATGCGGATGGAAGGGAAGGCGGGCTGGGGCGAATGGGATTTGCTCATGGTGCCCCTCCATAACAAGTGATGGCCCTATCACGCAACGCGCCTTCTTAATGGCAGATGCGATAGCCGCCGCGGCGCTGGATGGCGTCCACATGGAAATGATCCCCGTGGTAGCCGTCGGAGCCGGGCCCGAGCACGGTGGTGAAATAGGAGCAGGCGCCCTTGCGCACGTCATCCAGGAAGGAATTTCCTTTCGAGAGCCCGAGTGCGGCGGGAAGCAGCCCCCAGCCGTCGCCGACTGTCACATCACTGGCCTTGGCAAAGCGGAAGCCTGCCATGTCGAGCGCATTGGCCTTGGCATGTTCGCTGAGCTTGCCGGACTTCTGGTTGTTGCGCAGGCGGCAGACATAAGATGCGGCGACCCGGATGGCCGTGACGTTGGTCTTGAGCCGCTTGCGGGCGGCGGGCTGAATGACTTCGCCTACCCAGCTGTGGAGGTTTTCGGCCATGCCGCAGGTCACGGTGGCCGGCGGATCGAGGGTGACGCCGCGAACGGCGGAGAGCAGCACCGGGGCAGCAGCACCGCATCGTCCCTCGGATATGGCAGGAAGCCGCTCATACTGCACATCGAGCCGGCTGAGGCGCGCCAGGCATGACCCACCTGACGGGCCCGGCACGGCCGCGCCACTGGTCTGTCCGGATGGCCTTTCACGCTTGGGATTGGGGCGCGGAATGGGAATGGAGAAAGCGACATCCTTGTCAGACCCATGAGCCGGTTTCTGGCGCGGCACCGGCACGGCCTCGCGGGCCAGAGCCGGAGACACCAGCAGCATCACGGCCAGAAACGGCAGGATGGACCTGAACATGAGGTGTCATTTTGCCGGTTCCGGTGACCGAAGCAAGGCAAGGTTAACCATAGGACACGAAAGCCCTTCGGATTTGAATCAAATTAAGTGCTGCCACCTATGGTTTGATCGGAATTGTGGAGCGAAGAAGTCATGCCAACCTGGGGGTCTGCCCGCTTGCTGATCACGGTGCCGTTGATGGCACTGCCATTGACCATGCTGTCCGTCAGCCATGCCAAGGCGGCCGGTGTGGCGGAGGAGGCCGTCCTGCTGCTGTCGAAGGCACGCGCCGCCGACGGCAACTGCAACTATCTGTCGTCCCCGGAACGCAGCGAGCTTGGCCGCTACCTGGCAAGGGCCGAGATTGCCGCTGCCAGCCAGTCGGGAGCCGGTGCCGCAAAGGCTGCCGTCAGCACGGGCATGGCGCAGGGCAAGGCGGCATCGTGTTCTGCCGATCTGCAGGCCGACGTGCGTGAGACACTGGCGGCCGCCCGTGAGGCGGCCGCAAGCGCCAGAGAGCACGCGGAGCCATCGAATAAACCGGTCGTGGCAAGGGCTGAAACATCCGATGACGGGCAAGCCAAGATGCGCGGCAAGGCCGGTGGCCTGCAATTCTACAAGCGGGCGGTCCAGGCTTACTATCTCGAGCGCGAGTGCCGCAGCCTGTCGAATGTGCAGGCCAAGCGTTTTTGGGCCGGCATCGTCCGTCTTCACAAGGTGACGGTGGCCGCCAATGGGGCGGCGGCCGTGGCGCCGGTGATGCGCGGTGCCGAACGGCGCGCCAGGTCATCGTCCTGCGGCAACCGGGCTATGGCCGAAATCAGGCACGGATATGAGACAACTGTGAGCCGGTGATCCGGCCACTTGCTCCTGTGGGGATGGAGCAGACAGCGCGGGCAGACGGAGTGGGGCCGTCTGCCCGCGCAATCGTTTCTGAAACCTTGAATGCCGCCCCACGTCGTTCGGATTTTGTTATCTTAGGAAAAAAAGACTCCATAAAGGCTACGCGAAATTCGCGCAAATATTTGAAAATATAAGAACAAATTTACCCAACACATTGAGCCGATCTTAAACCACATTGCCGTAGTGTTGCCAAAATCAGGAGAACGGACAGCAGAATTCGTCTCCGGCAAACAAGGGTAAGGTGGACAACATGCGTACAGAAGTGATGGGGGCGATACGAACGGCGGCGAACGATGCAGTGAAGCCTCCGATCAAGCCAAGGTATCTCGAAGCACTCAACCTGATTGAGCGCCTGCATCGCCGGCTGCTCGACGTCATCAAGGATGACTTCGAGCGCAACGGCGAACCGGAAGTGAACCCGGTCCAGGCTCTCCTCCTGTTCAACATCGCCGATAGCGAGCTGACGGCCGGCGAACTCAAGACCCGGGGGCACTATCAGGGCTCCAACGTGTCTTACAACCTGAAGAAGCTGGTTGAGGCCGGTTACGTCCACCACGAGCGTTCTTCGACCGACAAGCGCTCCGTGCGGGTGAGCCTGACCGACAAGGGCCATGCGATCCGCGACCGGGTGGACTCGCTCTATGACCGCCAGATGCTGGCTGTCGAGCAGGTCGTGGGTCTCAGCGGCGACGAACTGGACCGCATCAACAAGGCGCTGACCCGGCTCGAGCGCTATTGGACCGATCAGATTCTGTATCGGCTCTAGAATTTTCCCCTGCAAGAGGCGGCGTATGGGCTGCGCTGAGGCTTTTCGGCCACAGCGCGGCCCATATGTTTGGGACCCCTTGCACTCCGGACGGCACCTATCGCATTGTTGCCGCATTTGCTGCCTTATCCAAGGCAGGAAGATGGCCGTCGGTTGTCGAGTCGGCCAGCACGGGTGCTTGCGCACTCACGGGATGGCGTGAATGGACCAGCCTGACGGCGGGGCTGGGGGAGTGAGGTATCCATAATGGCTTTGGCGAATGTGTTCCGGTCTCCGCGAGTCAGTGCTTTGGCGGTGATGTCGGTCGTCCTCGTGGCAACGGTGGGAGTCAGCCCGCCGGCCATGGCCGACAAGCAGGACAATGCGCCGGCCATTCTGCGCCTGAAGAAGCGGGCTGCCGACACCGCCCAGAGCCACGATTCGTCTCATGCCATCGTGGGCTCGGCCACGACGGAAACCGGATTGGTCGGTGACCGTGTGGTGAGCCCGTTCCTGCTGCCGGACAGTTCGGCTGCCATGCAGGCCGCCGCCGACAAATATGCCGGCATCGTCGCCAAGGGCGGCTGGCCCAAGGTTCCGGGCGGCAAGCTCAAGAAGGGCTCGACCGGGAACGCGGTGGCGGCCCTCAACAAGCGTCTCTACATCGAAGGATACCTCAGGGTCGAGGCAACCGAAGGCGAATATGCCCAGACCTTCACCAGCGCCACCGAGGAGGCGCTGATGCAGTTCCAGCGCAACATGGGGCTATCCGTGACCGGCAAGATCGACGGTCCCACGCTGGGCCAGCTCAATGTCCCGGCCGAACGGCGTCTTGCGACCATCAAGGCCAACATTCCGCGCATCGCCGAGTATTCGAAGGATCTCGGAGATCGCTACGTGGTGGTGAACGTGCCCGCCATGCAGATCGAGACGGTCAGCAACGGCAAGGTCTATTCGCGCCACAACGCGATTGTCGGCCGTCCATCACGCCCCACACCGGTGGTGATGACACCGCTGGCCACCGTGCGCTTCAACCCCTACTGGAACGCGCCGCCGTCAATCGTCGAGCGTGATATCGTGCCGCGCATGTTGTCCAGCCGTCCCTCCAAGGTCATGGCCAGCATGAACATGAAGGTATTTGACGGCGTTGGCGGCCCCGAAATCA
>CAZECZ010000130.1:0-3428 GCA_964510815.1 uncultured Aestuariivirga sp. | reverse complement strand
TGGCGCCGCGCCGTGGTGGACAAGTATCATTTCCGCCAGGAGCCGGGTGGCGACAACGCCATGGCGACCGCCAAGATCGAATTCAACAGTCCGTTCGGGATCTATCTGCACGACACGCCGGAACCGCAGCTGTTCAAGAGCGGCATGCGCTTCTACTCCTCCGGCTGCGTGCGGGTGGAGAAGGTGGCGACCCTGATCGACTGGATCCTGCAAGGGCAGGACGGCATCGACCGCTCAAAGATCGCCGATCTGGCCGACACGAAGGAACGTCTGGACGTCAAGATCGCCACTGCGCCGCAGCTACGCGTTGCCTACCTGACCGCGTGGCCGACGCGCAGCGGCGTCGTCGCTTTCCGGCCCGACATCTACGAAATGGATGGCAGTGGCTTCGTGGTGGGCCAGCCCATGCCGGTGGGCGATCGTGGCCAGCGTTTCGTGCTGAAGCCGATCCCGCGCTCGGCGGTGGCCGTCGAGGAAGACGAGGCCACGGGCTTCGCAAGCCTGTTCCGCAACGCGCGCATGTCGGATGGGGACAATCCATTCAATCGCCCCTCGGCGCGGTCGCGCAGCAACGACACAGAAACAGTGTCTACGGCCGGCACGGCCAAGAAGCAGGCCAAGAAGAAGTCATCGTCCTCCAGCAAGAACCGGAAGGTCTTCTTCGGCCGGAAGGATACCGCCCCCGCCATTTTCCGCGACAACATCGCGCGCGGCGACACGCCGTCGAAGAAGACAACCAAGAAGAAGCTCACGGCAAAATCGAAGGCCAAGAAGGCTGACACGGCGAAGAAGCTGGCAGGCAAGTCCTGCAAGCCGGACAAGAACGGAAAGCTGCCGAAGGGCTGCGACACCCCGCCGGCCAAGAAGCCGGTGGCCAAGCCCGAACAGACATCCGCCTCGGCCAACTGAGCACCGGACGGCCGGATATGATGGCGGCAACGGCATCCGTGATGCCGTTTCGCTAACAGTGTTGGCGTGCGCCATCATGTAACTGGACCCTCGGGCTGCAATCTGTCATGTGCGGCGGGTGGGCTCGAGAGGGGATTCCAATGGCAAAGAAAGCTGTAAAGAAGCCGGCGAAGAAGGCGGCTGGCAAGAAGAAGACCGCGGCGAAGAAAGGCGGCGCGAAGGCGCTGTTTCCGGGCTTTTTCAGCGATGTGCTGGCCAAGTCCGATCCCAAGATCGCCAAGGCCATCAATGCCGAACTCGGCCGCCAGCAGCACGAAATCGAGTTGATCGCCTCCGAGAACATTGTCTCGCGCGCCGTCATGGAAGCGCAGGGCTCGGTGATGACCAACAAGTACGCGGAAGGCTATCCGGGCCGCCGCTACTATGGCGGCTGCCAACACGTCGACATTTCCGAGAATCTCGCGATCGACCGCGCCAAGAAGCTGTTCGGCTGTGACTTCGTCAACGTGCAGCCCCATTCCGGCGCCCAGGCGAACCAGGCGGTATTCTTCGCGCTCCTGCAGCCGGCCGACACCTACATGGGCCTCGATCTGGCCTGCGGTGGCCATCTGACCCACGGCTCGCCAGTCAACCAGTCCGGGAAGTGGTTCAAGGTCTCGCCCTACAAGGTGCGCGAGGACAATCACCTCATCGACTATGACAAGCTTGCAGAGCAAGCGCTTGAAGTGAAGCCGAAATTGATCATTGCAGGCGGCTCGGGCTACCCCCGCACGCTCGATTTCAAGCGGTTCCGCCAGATCGCCGATTCCTGCGGTGCCTATCTGATGGTCGACATGGCCCACATCGCGGGGCTCGTGGCCGGCGGTGTCCATGCCTCGCCGCTGGACCATGCCCATGTGGTGACCACCACCACCCACAAGACACTCCGCGGTCCGCGCGGCGGCATGATCCTGTCGCGCGACGTCGATCTCGGCAAGAAGATCAACTCGTCCGTATTCCCCGGCCTCCAGGGCGGACCGCTGGAACATGTGATCGCCGCCAAGGCGGTGGCCTTCGGCGAGGCGCTGAAGCCGGCCTTCAAGACATATGCGAAGGCTGTCGCGAGCAACGCCAGGGTGCTGGCCCAGGCCATGATCGACGGCGGCTGCGACCTCGTTTCCGGCGGCACCGATACGCACCTGATGCTGGTCGACCTGCGCAAGAAGGGCGTGAGCGGCAAGGCTGCCGAGCAGGCCCTGGGCCGTGCGCTCATCACCTGCAACAAGAACGGCATTCCCTTCGATCCGGCACCTTTCACCATCACATCGGGCATCCGGCTCGGCACGCCTGCGGGCACCACGCGCGGCTTCGGTGCGGCGGAGTTCAAGGAAGTGGGCGCGCTGATCACCGAGGTGCTGGACGGGCTTGCGCAGAACGGCGAGGCGGGCAATGCTAAGGTGGAGAAGTCGGTGGCCAAACGTGTCCGCGCGCTGACCGATCGCTTCCCGATCTATTCCTAAGGGGCCCCGTTGCGCTGTCCGTTCTGTTCCAATGAAGAAACCCAGGTGAAGGACTCCCGTCCCACCGAGGACGGGACGGCCATCCGGCGGCGGCGCTATTGTCCTGATTGTTCCGGCCGCTTCACCACATTCGAGCGGGTGCAGCTGCGCGAACTGATGGTGGCCAAGAAGTCGGGGCGCCGCGTACCCTTCGACCGTGACAAGCTGATGCGCTCGATCCAGGTCGCGCTACGCAAACGCCCGGTGGACCCGGAACGCGTCGAGCGCATGGTCTCCGGCATCGTGCGCCGCCTTGAAAGCCTGGGCGAGAGCGAGATCAAGTCGGAATCCATCGGCAAGCTGGTGATGGAAGCGCTCAAGATGCTCGACGACGTCGCCTATGTGCGCTTCGCCAGCGTGTACAAGAACTTCCGCGAGGCCAAGGACTTCGAGGAACTGCTGGGCGAATTGACCGGCGAGGACGACAACGGCGAGACCGGTGACAACTGACAGCCGGTGGATGGACTATGCCCTGAGGCTCGGCCGGCGGGCGCTGGGCGCCACGGCTGAAAACCCCAATGTCGGCTGCGTCATCGTCAGGGATGGCTGCGTCGTTGGTATCGGCTGGACGCAACCTGGCGGGCGGCCCCATGCCGAGACAGAAGCCTTGAAGATGGCGGGTGAGAAGGCCCGCGGCGCCACCGCCTATGTGACGCTTGAACCCTGTGCCCACCAGGGACGGACACCGCCCTGTGCCGAGGCACTCGTGCAGGCGGGAGTGGCGCGGGTCGTGACGGCCGTGGAGGACCCCGACCCCAGGGTGAGTGGGGGAGGCCATGCCATCCTGCGGGCCGCGGGGATTTCGGTCGAGACGGGTATCGGTGCTGACGAGGCCCGCCGCGATCTGGCCGGGTTCTTGACCCGAATGACCAGGAAACGCCCCTATGTGATTCTGAAACTTGCACTTTCCGCCGATGGGATGATTGCAGGAGGACGGGGCCAGCAAACTGCGATCACCGGTCCGGATGTCAAGGCGCGGGT
>CAZECZ010000129.1:0-12233 GCA_964510815.1 uncultured Aestuariivirga sp. | reverse complement strand
CCGAACTGCTCACCGCCAAGAAGCTGCCGCTCCTCAATGATGTCCGCGACGAGAGTGCTGAGGACATCCGCGTCGTGCTGGAGCCGAAGAGCCGCACGGTCGACCCGTTGCTGCTGATGGAGTCGCTGTTCAAGAACACCGAGCTGGAAAGCCGCATTCCGCTCAACATGAATGTGCTCAGCCACGGCAAGGTGCCGAAGGTGATGAGCCTCAAGGGCGTGCTGCTGGAGTGGCTGGACCACAGGAAAATCGTCCTGGTCCGGCGCACGAACTTCCGTCTCAATGAGATCGCCCGCCGGCTCGAAATCCTCGAAGGCTATTTGATCGCCTATCTGAACCTCGACGAGGTGATCCGCATCATCCGCGAGGAAGACGAGCCCAAGCCCCGGCTGATGGCGCGCTTCAAGCTCACCGATACGCAGGCCGAAGCCATCCTCAACATGCGGCTGCGCGCCCTGCGCAAGCTCGAGGAGATGGAGATCCGGGGCGAGCACGCCAAGCTGCTGAAGGAGCAGAAGGGGCTGAAGGGCCTGCTCAAGTCCGATGACGAGCAGTGGGCGAAGATCTCCGGCGAGATCAAGGAGGTGAAGGAGAAATTCTCGAAGAAGACCGAGCTCGGCAAGCGCCGCACCGACTTTGCCCAGGCACCCGAGATCGACTTCGATTTCGAGCAAGCCATGATGGAGAAGGAACCCGTCACCGTGGTGTGCTCGGAAAAGGGTTGGATCCGCACCATGAGGGGCCACATGGAGGATTTCTCGACGCTCGCCTACAAGGACGGCGACCAGGGCAGGTACGCCTTCCACGCGATGACCACCGACAAGGTGATGCTGTTCTCGTCATCCGGCAAGTTCTTCACCCTCGACGTGTCGAAGCTTCCCGGTGGACGAGGCCACGGCGAGCCGGTGCGGCTCATGTGCGATCTCGACGCCGCCGACCAGATCGTGGCGCTGTTCGTGCATCAACCCGGAGTAAAGCGGCTCGTGGCCTCGACCGAGGGCGACGGCTTCATCGTGCTGGAAGACGAGTGTGTCGCGAACACGCGGAAGGGCAAGCAGGTGCTGAACGTCAAGGCACCGGTGGAAGCGCAGGTCTGCGTCACCGTGCCGGACAACGCCACCCATGTCGCTTCGATCGGTGAGAACCGCAAGATGGTGATCTTCAAGATCGGCGAGTTGCCGGAGATGACGCGCGGCAAGGGCATCCGCTTGCAGAAGTTCAAGGACGGCGGCCTGTCGGACGTCAAGGCCTTCAACCTCAAGGAAGGTCTCTCCTGGGTCGACAGTTCGAGCCGCAACTGGACCGTCACCGACCTCAAGGAGTGGATCGGCGAGCGCGCCCAGGCTGGCCGCCTGCCGCCCAAGGGCTTCCCGCGCAACAACCGGTTTGGATGAGCGGTATTCAGAGATCGAAGTCGGTCACCTTCAGATTTCCAGTGCCGTAGACATCGACGGCGAAGTCAGCCTTGCTGTCGCCGTCGGTGTCGGCAAGCGCGATCACGTAGCGTTCGGCGGTGAGGCTGTCGGCCCGGCGGACATAGCGCAGTTCGCCAGCCTGCCCTGTGAACGCCGCCCGGCCGATGAAGGTGAAGTCCTGATCATTGGCGATGTTTGGGTCGGCGTCGATCGCGTGGAGATCGATCCGGTCGCCATCGGTGCGGGTGAAATCGGTGATCATATCACGCCCGGTCGATCTGACCCGGCTCTCCGCCATGCGCGCATACTGGAACACGTCCTGTTGGCCGCCGCCTGTCAGCTCGTCCCGGCCGCCGCCGCCGCTGAGCCGGTCATTTCCCAGGCCGCCCAGCAGGATGTCATCGCCCGCCTGACCGTTCAGCCGGTCGTTGCCGGCGAAGCCTGCGATCTTGTCATTGCCGCTGCCGGCCCTCAGCACGTTCTTGCCGCCATGGCCGAACAGAACATCGTCACCTGAGGCCGGCGCGCCCTCGGGGATGCCGGCATTGTCGTAGGTAAGAGTACCGCCCGGTGTGATGTCTGCATCCGAGAAGAAATTCACGATACCGCGTTCATCGAGATAGCGGTGATAATCGAACAGGTCATCGCGGGTCACGATGTTGGAGCTGAACGCTTCGATGCCCGGATAATCCACGCCGACGAGCTGTGCGCCCGGCGCCACATAGGTAAGCGCATGATTGACGAACAGGTCACGGTTTCCGGTGGACTCGAGGACATAACTCTCGAGCACCATGGCGTCGATCGCCCCCGTAAACTCGGCATTGCGGCTGGCATCCGTGCCGAGGAACGGCACACCATTGGTGACGATCCTGAATGCGGCGCCCACAGCGTCGCGGATCGCCAGAATGAGATCGACCATGGCACTGGCGCGCGCCACCGCGGCGCTGCCATCGCCGTAGTAGACACCGAGGTCATCGAGAAAGATACCGCTATAGCCACGCGACTGGAGATCGAGCGCCTGATCGATGACGATCTGCTGCCATGCCGCGTCGGTGTAGTCGACGACGCGCGCCTCGGGGCCTGGACTTGCGGGGTCGAAATCGAGCGGGGTGCTGTTCTGCAGCCATGCGGGTGCGGATGATGCCGGTGTGCCGGTGTCCGTACCGTCATCCGTCCATGCCGCGTCCCAATAGGGCCGGTTGCTGTCGGTGACCGCGACATTGACGTAGCCCACGACTTCGGTGCCCCCGGCGATGAGCGTGGCGACATCGCCATCGCTCACCGCGGCATTGGGATTGCCGGCCCGCAGCGGATCACCCTCGGTGATCAGGAGGTCCGTTCCCCTCGCAGTGATCTCTGCAACATCGACATTTGAATATTGCAGGATCGGGCTCCGGTAGTCGGTCATTGGCACAGTCTCAATCCGATTGGCGGGATAGCCGAACGTAGGGGCAATGTTATGATCCGTCAATTTTCCGCCTTGTGGCGATGTGGCCGGGTAACCCACCGGTTGCATCTTGGCCGCAGGCAAGCAATCATGGCCGCCATGCGCCTGATCCTGTCTCTCGTTCTCTCGCTGTTTCTGAGTCTCGCGGCCTTCGCCCAGGATGCGCCCCATCCAAAGCAGGAAGAACTTGACCGGCTCTCCACAAAGCTCGGCTCGATCGAAGCGGCGATCGACCAGACGTCCACCGATGATGCTGCGCTGGTGAAACTGCGTCTGGATCTGGAGTCCTTTGCCAAGTCGCTGATCGATTTTGGTGTGTCGCTCAGGCCCCGGGTAAGCGCCATCAACCAGCGCCTTGACGAGTTGGGCGCCGCACCCAAGGAAGGCGATCCGCCCGAACCTGAGCCGCTCACCAAGGAACGGACGTCGCTGCAGCAAGAGAAGGCGCTGATCAATTCGATGCTCGCTGCGGCCGAGAATCTGTCGATCCGCGCCAACGATGCAATCGAGAAGATCGGCGGCCTGCGCCGCAATCTCTTCACCACAACGCTGTTCAAGCGCACTGACGTGGGCGGCGCCATCGGCAGCGCGACGTGGGGCGACTTCAAATCCGAAGCAGCGAAGAGTTGGGACCAGGTGGACTCTCGCCTGCGCTTCCTCACGACCTTCCGGCCCAATGACCTGCTGGCCGCCATCGGACTTTCGCTGGTCATCGGCATCGCGACGTATCTCGCCGTGCGCCGCGCCTTCCGCCTGCTCGCCGACATGGACGAGTGGGGCGAGGATGACGAAACCGAAAGCACAGCGGCGCAACTCTCATACATCTCGAAGCTGACGGTGGCCTTCTGGGGCACGGCCATCCCATCTCTGGCCTTTGCCGCAAGCCTGGCGGTGACACTCGCCCTGATCATCTATTTCGACGTCTTCACCGGCGACACGCTGGAATTCGCCGAGGCGCTGCTGGTTTCGGCAGCGGCGATCTACTTCATCCAACGGCTGGCGAGCGCACTGCTGTCACCGCGTCAGCCCGGCAGGCGCCTGATCCTGGTGTCGGATCGCGCGGCGCGGCTTATCTATTTCCTCGTCGTTGCCCTCGCGGTCATCCATATCCTCGATTACTTCTTCGGCCGCGTGTTTGTGACGCTGTCCTCACCGTTGAACCTCACCGTTGCCAAGAGCCTCATCTCGTCGCTTGCGATCAGCCTCGTGTTGATCCTGATCGCCATCGTGAAGCCGTTCGATCATCCGGAGACCGGAGCGGCGAAGGGCTGGCCGCGATACGTGCGGATTCCAATCCTCGTCATGGCGGTCATCATCATTGCGGCCGCAGTGTCTGGCTACATCGGCCTGGCCCGTTTCCTGGCCGCGCAGATCGTGGTGACAGGCGCCATTCTCGCCACCATGTATATCGGCGTGCAGAGCGGCCACGTGCTTGCGGCACAGAGCGTCTTCCCGCGTTCGACGCTGGGTGCGAGGCTGAAGGGCCTGTTCTCGCTGTCGGACACGGCACTCGACCAGCTCGGTCTGCTGCTCAGCTTCTGTATCTATGCCGCCGTCATCATCATCGGTGTGCCGCTGATCCTGCTGCAATGGGGTTTCAACCGGCTCGACATCCAGTCCTGGCTCTATCGCATTCTGACCGACATCCGCATCGGCACCATATCGATTTCGCTGATTGGCATCATCTTCGGTATTCTTCTCTTCAGCGTCGGCTTCCTGCTGACGCGGCGCTTCCAGAGCTGGCTGGACGGGGCCGTGATGGTCCGCAGCCGCGTCGATCCCGGCGTGCGAAACTCGGTGCGCACCATTGTCGGTTATGCCGGCATCGTGGTCGCCGCCATGATCGGGCTCTCGGCTGCCGGATTCGACTTGTCCAGTCTGGCGCTGGTCGCTGGCGCGCTGTCCCTCGGTATCGGCTTCGGCCTCCAGAACATCGTCAACAACTTCGTCTCCGGCCTCATCCTGCTGGCCGAACGGCCGTTCAAGGTCGGCGACTGGATCGTGGCAGGCGGCACGGCGGGCTTCGTGCGCAAGATCTCGGTGCGGGCCACCGAGATCGAGACCTTCCAGCACCAGACGGTGATCCTCCCCAATTCCGAACTGATCAACGGTGCGGTCGGCAACTGGACCCACCGCGACCATATGGGCCGCATCGAAATCCGGGTTGGCGTCGCCTACGGCGTCAACCCGCGCAAGGTCCACGACCTGCTGATGGAGGTGGCGGCCAAGCAGTCTGGCGTCTTGCGTTATCCGGAGGCATCGGTGGCGTTCCTGGGTTTTGGCGACAGCTCGCTGGATTTTGAACTGCGCGTCCATCTGAGCGAGGTTCTCGACCAGATCCAGGTGGCCAACAATTTACGCTTCGGGATCTACGATATCCTGGAAAAGAACGACATTCCAATTCCGTTCCCGCAGCGCGACGTGAACCTCCGGATGCCCGACATCAAGTCCTTGTCGGACACCATCGATGCGCTGAAAGCCTCGGATGGCAAAGCGGGGGAGGGGTAGCCGTTCACGCGCCATTCATCTTCGCAAGTGCAAAAATCCCGCCTTGAAGGCGGCATGGGCATTGCCTATGTGAATTGAAGTGTTTCGAGGAGTAGCCATGAAACGGTCCCTGATCGCCATTGCCACATTGTGCCTCACGGCCGCCGTCTCGCAGGCGGCAACCGTCGAAAACAAGGATGACAAGGCGTATACCCTGGTGGTGACGGAAGGCGGCCAGCGCGCTGAAATCGCGGTGGGTGCCGGCCAGTCCATGACGCTGTGCAACAGCGGGTGCTTCCTCACCTTGCCCAATGGCGACCGCGAAACCCTGTCGGGTGGCGAGACGGTTGAAATCTCGGGCGGCCGCGCCAAGGTCAAATAGTACTCCATTCACCACAATTGACGATGGCGCCGGGCTGAACACCCGGCGTTTGTGTATCCGGCTTGACGGTCAGCCAATATCGGCGTACCAATGTATTATGACTGACCGGTCAGTAACAAAAGATAGAAGCCGCCGTCCGGATGATCGCCCGGCGGAAATTCTTGCCGCTGCCCTTGATCTCTTTGCCGAGCGGGGCTTCACGGCCACCCGCATGGAGGATGTCGCTTCACGCGCCGGCTTAAGCAAGGCCGCCATCTATTTGTATTTCAGAGATAAAATGGCGCTTCTGGAAGCGTTGGTGAAACAGACCGTACTGACCAACCTGGGCCAGGCCCGCACCATGGCGGAGGCCCACGACCGACAAGCCGGCGACAGCCTCAAGGCCGTGATGGGTTTCATGGCCGGTCGCATGACCGAAGGCCGCCTGCCGGACCTCATCAAGCTCATTATCTCGGAGAGCCGGGCTCATCCGGAAATCGGCCGGTTCTACATGGAAAACGTCATCAACCAGGGCTTGCCCGTTTTCGAAGCCTTGATCCGGCGTGGCATCGAACGCGGCGAGTTCCGGCAAGTCGATCCAGCCCTCACGGTCCGCGGCATGATCGCTCCCATGCTCTTCATGGCTATCTGGCGCACGGTTTTCGAACCCCTCGGCGGGGAGCCGTTGGATATCAGGGCCTTCGTCGCCCACAATCAAGACATGCTGTTGCGGGGGCTCCGGCCATGAAGGCCAAGATCATCCCGCTGGTGATTGTGGCGGTGGCGGTTGCCGCCTTCTGGTTCCGCGACCGCTGGCTGCCGCAGCCGCCGGGCCTCACGGACTACCTGGGCTATGTCGAAGCCGAAACCAGGCTGATCGGACCCTTGCAAGCCGGCCGTCTCGTCGAGCGGCCGGTCGCAAAAGGTGCGGCAGTGAAGGCCGGCGGCCTGCTGTTCCGTCTCGATGACACGGCCAAGAAGATCGATGTGACGGCGGCAGAGGCAGCTCTCAAGGCGGCGGAGTCCACCCGTGATGACCTGCTGTCCGGCAAACGGCAGGCTGAAATCGCGCCGGTGCTGGCCCAGCGTGATCAGGCCGCCGCGGCACTGGTGCTGGCCGAACAGGACCTCGCCCGCGCCACCCGGCTCAGCAAGACGGGCGTTACCGCCGAACAGAGCCTCGATCAGGCGCGCGCCGCGGTGGCCCAATACCAGGCCCAGGTCGCCCAGTTCGATGCGACCGTCACTGCGTACAAGCTGGCCGCGCGGCCGGATGCCATTGGGGCCGCAAATGCCGCCGTCGCGCAGGCCAAGGCGAAGGTCGATGCCGCACGACAGGCCGTGGAAGACCTTACGGTAAAGGCGCAAGCCGATGCGCTTGTCGACGACACCTACTTCGATGTGGGAGAATATGTGCAGGCCGGCCAGCCCATCGTCTCGCTGTTGCAGCCCGGCGACCTGACCTTGCGCTTCTTCGTGCCCGAAGCGGCGGTCGCCAGCGCCCAGCCGGGAACGCACGTCACCTTCACTTGCGATACCTGCGGCACGGGGCTTGGCGCCACCATCACCCATACGGCGGCACAGCCGGAATACACACCACCCGTGATCTATTCCAAGGAGAGCCGCAGCAAGCTGGTCTTCCGTGTCGAGGCCCGGCCTGACAGCGAAACGGGCTTGCGGCCTGGCCTTCCCGTCGCGGTCGCGCCGCTCCAATGACCGCCGCTCCCGCCATCGATGTCAAGGGACTGGTCAAGATCTACGGCACCCGCACCGTCGTCGACCATGTGGACCTCAGCCTCGCGCCCGGCCGTGTGTGCGGATTTCTGGGTCCCAACGGGTCGGGCAAGACGACGACGCTGCGGATGATCTGCGGCCTGCTCACGCCAGATGGCGGAAGCGGCACCTGCCTTGGCCACGACATCATCACCGAGCGCGACGCCATCAAGCGCCAGGCCGGCTACATGACCCAGAAATTCGGGCTCTATGAGGACCTCACGATCCGCGAGAACCTCGAGTTCGTGGCGAGGCTTTATCAGCTCGACCGCCTGCGGGCCCGTATCGACCAATCTCTGGAGCGCCTGGGGCTCGCCACCCGGCAACATCAATTGACCGGCGCGCTGTCCGGCGGCTGGAAGCAGCGCCTGGCGCTGGCGGCCTGCGTGCTGCATGAGCCCGCAATCCTCCTGCTCGACGAGCCGACGGCGGGCGTCGACCCCAAGGCCCGCCGCTCGTTCTGGGACGAAATCCACACGCTGGCGGGTCAAGGCATCACCGTGCTTGTTTCCACCCACTACATGGATGAAGCGGAGCGCTGTCACGAGATCGCCTACATCGCCTATGGCAAGCTGATCGCGCGGGGTACGGCCAACGACATCATCCGCCAGTCCGGCCTCAAGGCCTATGTCGCGACGGGCCAAGGTGCGGACCGCCTGGCGCCACGCCTGCGCGATGCCCCGGGGATTTCAGCCGCCGCGGCCTTTGGCGCCACGTTGCATGTGACCAGCGTCGATCAAGCGGCACTCGAACGCGCCATCGCCAATGTGGGGGACATTCCGGGCGTCACCTGGGCGCCGGCCGAACCGACCCTTGAGGATGTGTTCATCCATCTGATGGGGCAAACGCCAGACAATGCCGTGGCGGCCTGAGCGCCATGGGCTTCCTGTCCAGACTGTGGGCGATGATTGCCAAGGAGGCCCTGCAGCTCCGCCGTGACCGGCTGACCTTCGCCATGATGTTCGGCATCCCGATCATGCAGCTTGTCATGTTCGGCTTCGCCATCAATGCCGATCCGAAGGGCCTGCCGGCCGCGATCCTGTCGGCTGATCACTCGCGTCTGACGCGGGCCGTCATCTCCGCCATCGGCAACACCGGATATTTCAGCTTCACCACATTGGCGGCGACCGAGGGCGAAGCCGACGCACTTCTGCAGCGTGGCGACGTGCAGTTCGTCGTCACCATCCCGAGTGACTTCACCCGCAAGGTGATCCGCCGCGAGCAGGCCCAGATCGCCATCGACGCGGACGCCACCGATCCGGCCACCACCGGCCCTGCCATCGCAGCCATCGGCGAGGCCGTGTCACAGGCTCTGGCACGTGAACTCACCGGTCCGCTTGCGGCTTACCGGCCGTCATCCGCTCCCGTCGATCTCGTCCTGCACCGCCGCTACAATCCGGAAGGCCTGACGCGCTACAACATCGTGCCCGGACTTCTTGGGACCATCCTGACCATGACCATGGTGATGATGACGGCCCTCGCGGTGACACGCGAGCGCGAGCGCGGCACGATGGAAAATCTGCTGGCCATGCCGGTCAGGCCCATCGAAGTGATGGCAGGGAAGATCATGCCCTACGTGTTGATCGGCGGCGTGCAGGTGGGCGTGATCCTGGCGGCGGCCAAGATCCTGTTCGGGGTGCCATTCGAGGGGAGTTTCACCCTCTTCGGCGTGTCGACGCTGCTGTTCATCACCGTGAACCTGGCGATCGGCTTCACCTTCTCGACCGTGGCCCGGAACCAGCTGCAAGCCATGCAGATGTCGTTCTTCTTCCTGATGCCGTCCATCCTGCTCTCCGGCTTCGCCTTCCCGTTCCGTGGCATGCCGGGCTGGGCCCAGGTGATCGGTGAAGCCCTGCCGGTCACGCACTTCCTGCGGATCGTCCGTGGGCTGATGCTGAAAGGTGCGAGTGGCGCGCAAATCGCGCCCGAACTGGCGGTCCTGTCGCTGATGCTGATCATCGTCGTGGCACTGGCCATCAGCCGCTATCGCGAGACGCTGGACTGAGGTTTCTGCAATCGTATTAAGCGTTCATTATCCTCCAACTGAATACTGTGTTCGATGGACAAGCAGCCGCCTGCAGGGAAGGCGGCCGAAAATGAACGCGGGACGGACGATGACGGCGGGTACCCATTGGGTCGCGAATGGCCGAATGACATCTCTTCAGCACAACGGCGATGACGCTGTGCCGGATGAACGCGCCCTTCTTCACCGCCAAGGATACGTCAAGATCGTCGAGAGCGATACCGGCACGATTGTCCGCTGGGCCATGTTCTCGGCGAACTGGGCTTCGCTCTATTACGTTACCGAGTGGATCCACGGGGCCGCCGGTCCGTTCCAGCTCCAGTATTATTCCGCAGGCTGGTTCAACGAGCGCTACGATCATGCCTGGGAGGCGAGCGACCGCATCGATCAGCTCATCTACAAGAGCGACGTGCAGCTGTCCCAGACCGTCTACATTCAGGATGCCTATCCCGGCCGTGACGACATCCCGATGCTGCTGCAAAAGGCCCTCACGGAAAGTGCAATCGACGAAGATCATTCGATCGACTGCACCTATGATCCGTCGTCACAGAAATTCCGGGTGGCCCGGGTCGGTTCGCAGTCCACGATCGCCAAGCTGTGGGGCATGAGTCCGGTGTCCTATCCCTGCCTCACGGGCCATTCATACGATCAGGCGGTGAGCCGCATCTATCCCGAAGTGAGCCGGACAGGTGAGGCCCACTACGACCATATCTATGCCGCCATGGCGTCGGCCAATGGCGATGTCGTCTGGGTGCCCTACCAGCGGGTCGTGCTACCCCTGAAGATGGGACGAAGCAAGAAGGCCGTGCGGGTCGTCACCGAACTGGCAAAAGTCGATATTTCACCGCTATAGGAAGTTGTAAGGCAGGCGCCGCCGGCCGCTGTCCTCAGGAGGATTGCGCGTCTGTCTCGCCCGGCTTGCCGCTCATTTCGGCAACCGAAAATTCCAGGTGCCGGCGCTCGGCGATGCCGATCCATTCCGCCTGTTCGGCGCCACCTGGCTCCCATTCCCAGGTCAGGAAACTCTGTTCGAGATGGCCATATCCCATGCGGATCATATGACCGCGCGTAGCCATGGACTGGCCGGTCAGGGCCCAGATCGCCTCGGGCTGCCACTTTACCAGCGCGAGGAGCATGCCGGCCTGCGGGAACAGGGGGAAGCACCCCTTTGAATGCTTATCGACCCACAATTCGCCATGGTAGACGACGCGCCCGCTGATCAGATGTGAGAGGGAGTGTTCGGGCGGCAACATGCCCCGTGGGACGATCATCTCACGCCGCCGTGCATAGAGGCCCATCATCCAGCCCAGCACCCATTCCGCGAGATTGGGGTCCGCATCGTCGAGCCGGAACGCCTGCAGCCCGATGACCTGATCGTTTTGATCTTTGGCCAACATCCAGAAGCCCCGCTCGTCGAGGCTGCGGCTGGCGACCGGATCGAACATCGGCGAAACCGTATTGCCACGGAGCTTCTGGCGCAAATTCGCAAGCCTTGCGAAATCGGTGGACATTTCAAAACTGAAGCCGAGGCCCTGGGCGGCGGCGAGAATGGACGAAATGGCCGTTACCGCCTTGAGGGGGTCTGTGAGACCGGTTCCCGAAGACAGAGGCTTGACCCCACGCAACCCAAGATTCAACGCATACATTTCCAAACGTCCCACTCACTCGGTGTCACCGGCGCGTCTTTTAACGCGTCGAGACCTGCATCCACGGCACGTCTCCGCGTGCCTCGCCAGTCGCCAGTCTTCCCATCCCCGAGCAGTATAACCGGCTTATGGTTATGTTTGAATTAACCGCTACGCTACGTCAATTGATTTTACGTCCACGTCAAGATGCTACGCAACGGCAGTGCCGGCCTTGAGACTCTGGCTGAGCCGCCACCAACTGTGAACCATCAATGTGAAGATGACGATCGCACCGCCGACAAGCACCGTGTTGCCCGGTATTTCGCCGAACAGCATCCAGACCCACACGGGGGTCAACACCGTTTCCAGCAGGAAGAACATGCTGACATCGGACGACGGCAGGAAGCGTGGACCATTGGCAATCAGCGTCGATGCCAACGGTATCGTGAAAAGTCCGTTCAGCGCGATCCACGCCCAGGCCGGCAGGGCGAAGGACGCTGGCGCCAGAAGCGAAGCCGGCGAGATGTCGAAGAACAGGAGGGCAACCGCGGCGGATGCGAGACTGCCGATCGCCAGGCTGGTCGCCACGTTCTTGCCGCTGGCACGGATGATGGTGAAGGCCGACGCGGTGCAGATGGCCGAAACCAGTGCCAGCAGGTCACCCCAGGCCGATCCCGAATGTATGCCGTCCCAGACAATGATGCTGACGCCGACGAATGACAGGGCCGTTGCCAACCATGTGAAGGGGTGAACCTGTTCGCCGATGAACAGGCGCGACATGGCTGCCGTGATGACTGGAATGAGCGCGGTGATGAACACCACATTGGCGGCATTGGTTTCGACGATGGCCCCGATGTAGCTGATGTTGGCGATGGTGTTGGTGATCGCAACCGCAATACCGGCACCGCCGGCAATGTAGGGCAGGGGCGTGCGGGTGTGCCGCCTGACAATCATCCAGATGATAGTGATCGACAGGAACATGAAGAAACCGCGGGCGAACACCATGGTCCACTTGTCAGCCAGCGACAGACGCAGAAGCGGCAAGTCGAGCGTGAACAGCAGCCCGCCTATGGTGGTGATCAACAGTCCGGTTCTGACGCCC
>CAZECZ010000128.1:0-12243 GCA_964510815.1 uncultured Aestuariivirga sp. | reverse complement strand
CGTCAACCTCGCCGGAGTCGTAGATCCTAATGCCTGGGGTCCGCAGAAGCGACGCCATGCGCTTCTTGGCGGCGCGGCCGAGAGCCTTCTCCTCGTCACACTTAGCGTTACGGATTTCCGGGGTGTCGTACCCGGAGACAAAGGGCTCCCCGTCACCCATGTCCCGCATGTTGACCCCATCGCATTTCACGGTGTCGCCATCCACGGCGGTAAGCTTCTTGCAGGCGATCAGTGTCCCTCTGGCTGCAGCTGAGGGCGTCAAAGTTGCCAAAAACGCGACCAACAAGAGTCCGGCAGTTACCCTCGAGATGATCAATGGCGCATTCTAGTGGCAGTGGTACGGCTGCGAGCCGGCATGGCAACACTGGCCTTGCGGCGAGTCCTTCCGACACCCGCCACTGTGGGCGGTGGCAGCGGAGGCGAGCATTACGATCGATGCGGTGATGGCGAGTAAACGTTTCACGGCACGCTCCTGTGGCTATTTCCCTAACGGTAACATGCTGTCATCTGAATGGCCACAGCCAAGGCGGCTACATGCTTTCCAGGACGTTTCGAAAATCAATCCACTCCGCACCACGGAGATTTCACGTCCCTTCGATTTTCTGGCTTGGTGCGTGCCACACCACCTCACCCTTCCCTTTAGCCCAACGGAGCCATAGATCGAACGCGGCCTTGATAGCTGCCTTGGCCTCATCGAGGCTGTCGACGTCGCCATAGGTAGGGTGGAGCGATTGGGGAATGTAGGGACCGGTGAGCGTCCATGTCCATATCTCGCGTCCTGCAGAAATGTCGCGCTTTACGATTCGGCCGAGCGCCAAGCCAGCTACGGCGACACCGTAGTCATCATCGCCGATCTTCCTCAACATCAACGGCTGTTCGAGAAGGGTTGCTGGGTCGACTCGGCGCATGATCCTCACGTGGCCGTGTGGACTCTATTCGTCGATTTCGTTGCCGTCGTCGTCTTCATCGGCGCCACGATATGGATCAGCTAGGAATGTTTCGCAGCCTTCGTTGAATGACTGTGAGTTGGCAGAACAGGAAGCTGCGTCGTCAATGCCGTTTTCTTCGGCCCACCGATAACCAGCTGCGTGCCCAGAGCAATCATCTGTGCAGTCGTTGCCTCCAAAGGTTTGCGCTGCAGCACTATCGGCGCTCCATGCCACAAACAACACAGCAGATATAGCGATCAACGTTGTGAGTGGAGCGATCGTTCTCATCCCAAGCATCATCTTGATCTCTCCAGTCCCTTTTGAATGAGTCGGCGGACCGCTTCCGGCCGGCTCGGATTGTCAGGCTGCTTCAAGCGCCAGGCATCGAGGGCCGCCAGATCGTCCGGCTGCAGACGGACACCGATCAGCGTTCCTGTAACAGGTGGTCGTTTTTTGGTGTTAACACGAGTTGCGGTTTTCATAATCTCATGTTATCACCAATTCGGGCCAGGAGGAAGATTGCAGCTCCCTCCTGGCCCTAACCATCGTCAACCTTTCGTGGAGGTCGCCAAATGGCTGACAGTCTCAATACCTCATCTCAACCTGAATCGACACTGGCCGATCGTCCTTCGCCGTTTGACCCGCCGGGACTGGCGATCGAAATCGAAGAGGCAAAGCTTCGCGCGCTGGGTGCAAAGGAACTGATCGATACATGGCAAGCCATTGGTGTCCTTTCGGAGGTCTTGGGCGGACTGATGTGTCAGCCGCGCTTCTTTGACGAACGCGACAAGCTCAAATGCAACGCGGCCGGCGAAATTCTCGAGGCGGTTGATGCTTGGCTCTCGCGCGTGTCCTGGGCTATTGTGTGCATAGCGGATTCATCCAAGTCCAAGTCGGCAGACGACACTGAGACGCTGCAATGGTTGATCCTGCAGGACTTGGCGAAGGGCTGTGAGGACTTGTCCAGTTTCTCCGCAAATGCGGCACGTGCGGCGGCGGACGCTTCTGTCGTGAGAAGGTCCAGCGCTCAACAGAAAAGCTCTTGTGTAAAGCCATAGGTTCTGCTATCCTCTTGGGAATAGCAAGAGGATGGGTCGTGTCCATGCCATACAAGTTGACCACTTCGGCCGCATGTCGTGTTGCGAGAGTTGATCGTGATCGTTTCAACGAGCATGTCGCTGCCGGTCGTTTCCCGTGCGCGCCGGAGACGGTTCCCGGCCGCGCGCGCCTCTTCGATCCGGACGACATGATTGCGCTGTGCTTGTTCCGCGAGCTTATGGACGACGGGCTCGATGCGACGCGATCCGGACGTATCGCATGCGCTGTTGCCGAGGCTGCCAGGAGAAATCCCGATGAGCCTTTCATTGCCTATGTTGAATATTATGTAGGGAAGATAGGCGACACCGCGTTTCCGGAACAAGTTCTGGACGCTACGAAACGTGGATATTTACGGAGGGGGCTACCTATTCGCAAGGTGACGTCGTTCAACGTTGGCAAGCTGCGCGAACTGATTGCGAGCGGCACCGACGAGGAAAGGTCGATTGTCGGAGAAAATGACTGAGCCACAGGATGCCCAGGACCTGCGCCAAACTCACACAGGCCGACTATGCCCAAACTTTACACCATAGAAGAAGTCGCTGAACAGTTCAGGGTGAGCCGCCGCACGATGCAGGATCTCGTGCGGCGGTACCCCTACTACCGACTTATTGGACGGCGCAAGCTCTTCTCTGAACTGGACATCACCCAGCTTTATGAGGCCCTACCATGCCCCTTAAGCTCACCCGCCGGCACGGGTCCCCGTTCTGGTACATCCGCGGCACCGTCCGAGGCATCCCTGTGGACCAGAGCACAGGCATTGTTGAGCGCGAAGCGGCCGAAGCACTCCGAGCGCGGCGCGAATGGGAAATCACCCAGGGCAGCGTCTTCGGCCGTCGTGCTACGGTTACCTTCCTCGAGGCGGCCGTGAGCTACTTGGAGGCAGGCGGCGAGACTCGTTTTCTCAAGCCGATCCTTGACGCAATCGGAGGCGCGCGCCTCGCCGAAATCGATCAGGTGACGATTGATAAACTGGCGCGCCATCTGCTACCGGGCAGGAAGCCTGCGACGATCAATCGTCAAGTCATTGGACCGATTTCGGCTGTGATGAAGCACGCTCACCATCGAAAGCTTGTCGAATATGTCAGCCTCAAGCGCATGAGAGAGCCGGCTGGACGGGTTAGGTGGATTACTCACGATGAGGCAGAGCGGTTGATCGATGCCTCTGCCGAGCACCTAAAGCCGCTGCTGATCTTCCTGTTCTATACGGGGGCCAGACTGTCGGAGGCCCTCTATCTCGACTGGCGGGACATTGACCTAGCGCGCTGTCACGTCCAATTTGTCGAAACGAAGAACGGCGAAGCTCGAGGCGTTCCGCTTCATGCCCGCGTGGTGTCGGCCTTGGCCAATCTCAAAGGCCGAGAGGGAGCCGTTTTCCGCAGGCCAGACGGGCTTCCCTACAAAGAGAAGGGCGATGGCGGCGGCCAGATAAAGACAGCCTTCCGGGGTGCCTGCAAACGTGCCGGAATAGAGAATTTCACCCCCCACTGCTGCCGCCACACTTGGGCCACCTGGCACTACGCGGCAAACCGCGATCTGCTGGCCCTCAAAACGCTCGGCGGCTGGAAAACCGAGCGCATGGTCTTTCGCTATTCTCACGTGAATTCCAGCGAGCATGCCCACACCATCGACCGCCTGTTCTGGGGAAAATCCGGGGAGTCGGCTGTGGGAGGCAAGAAAAATATTAAAAAATCAAAGGTTTAGATGATGAAAGACGCAACCTTGGTAAGGGAGAGGTCGACAGTTCAATCCTGTCCGGCAGCACCATTGCCAGCCTGATGTTCAATCCGGTTCGTTCCTGTCTGTGCCCGCCGACATGCTGCCGGTTCTGGCACGGTGGCCGGCGCGCCAATCCTCAGGCATTTCGAACCGCCCCTGCCAGATGCCGCGGCGGCCGGCTTTCGCCTCGGCCTCCGCGCCGATGTAGTCCAGACCGTGCTGGCGATAGGCAAGCGCCCAGCCCTGCCGGACCATTTCGTCATTGATGTCGATTTTTCCCGCCCGGCAAATCGCAACCAGGCGTCCATAACGGTCATTTTCGATCACGCGGCACGTTACGGAGCCTGACGAGACCAGGCGCCGCAGGGCAGCTTGCGCTTGCCGTCCGCAAGGATACGTCGCGCCGGAACCGTCTTCGCACATCTGGTGAAGCTCCGGTGCATCGATGGCGTGCAGGCGGTAGTCCTGATTTCCCTTGCGCAGGCTGTCGCCATCGACGGCGATGAAGTCGCCGGATTGCGTCTCGAGCCAGCCCGCCTGCCGCACTGCAAACAGAACCATGGCGAGAACAACGACAAAGACACCACCGTCCAGCAGGCTCCTCAGCAGGGATCGCGGCTTCCGCCGCCGCACCGCCGGACGCTTCACGGGCCTTGTTTGTCCCATTTCTGGGCCGCCGAATCGTCACTGTCCTTGGCATCCACCCAGTTGGAACCGGCTGATCCTTCCTCCAGTTTCCAGAACGGCGCCTTGGTCTTCAGCCAATCGATGAGGAAGTGGCACGCCTCGAAGGCCGCTTCGCGATGGGCCGATGCCGCGATGACGAGGACGATATCGTCACCCGGTGCCAGCCGGCCATGGCGATGGATGATGAGGGTGGCATCGAGCGGCCAGCGCCGATGGGCTTCCGCTTCGATCTCTTCCAGCGCACTTTCGGTCATGCCGGGATAGTGTTCGAGCGTCATGGCCCTGACGTCCACGCCGCCCGAAAGGTCGCGGACAGTGCCGAGAAACATCACAGTGCCGCCGATATCGGTGTTGCTGCCCTTGAGGAGGGCCAACTCGGCGCCGGGGTCGAAAGGTTCCTGCTGCACACGGATCATGGCCGAGATGTGGGCTGTTCGGACCGGGCTGTCAATTGGCGGCCGGGAGTCCCATGGCCTTGAGGCTCTCAAAAGCCGCTTTCGGCTTGGCCAGGACGTCTGGCAGATCGGGATAGAGTCGTGGTCTGTCCCAGGGCCCCTTGACAATGACGGGCACCGGCAGACTTGTCGCGCTGCCGCTTGCGTCAATGATCTTCGGTACGATACTGAGACCCAGCGCACGGCGCAGCAGGTCAATACTTCCATTCACCGAGAGACTGAGGCCATCCGTCTCGACGCGGGCGTCACTTACGGTTGCGATGCCATCCGCCACCTTCGCTTCGGCGCCAATGATCTTGTATGTGGTTCGCCCCGCTCCCTTGGCATCTGTCCATCCTTCGACGATCCGCTGGCTGACCTGTCCAAGCATCACGCCCAAGTCCGGTCCCGAAATCTCTCCGTCGGCCAGTGACAGGAGGATGCTGCCCGTGAGGGTACCAATGATTTCCAGCTGCGTATGGCCTGTGCCGGAGAGAGCCACATTGACGTCACCATGGCCCGTGAACCATGGGACCTGCACGATAGCTGGAAGAAAGGCCTGCGCGTCCACGTCCTTGCCGCGAATGCTGAGCTCGAAGACAGGTGGGACCGCCGAAGCGTCGATGGCTGCTTCGAGGCTCAGACTTCCCGTGCCGGGAGCAGGGACCGACAGCGTACTCCTGAACTTTCCGCCGTCAGTGGCTGCGGTGACGCGCGCCGGTCCCATCTCCGTTTCACCGGTGCTGACCATGTTGGCGTCGACGGTGATATCGGTATCGAATGCCTTGAGGATGTGGAGGTCGATTGGCCTGGTGCCCCATGTGCCAGGCTTGGCGCCGCCGTCTGGAATGAATTGATCGAGCGGCAACCGATCCGAGCGCAGGATCGCTTGTAGCTTCGGCAGGGTGTTGCGCAGGTCGAGCACGATGTCGCCCTGGGCTTGCGTGTTGCCGTAGCGGACGTCGGCATGCCGGATGGCAAAAGCGCGGCCAGCACTTTCGAGCGCACCCGCAACCGCGATACCGGTTGCAGCGCCACCTTGCTCGATCTCCAGGTCCGCCCAGCGTGCAACGGCGCGCAGGTCTGGTGACGAAAGTGTCACTGGCCCCGCCAGATTGAGCACGCCCGTGGACGACAGGCGGCCTGTGAAACTCGCGGTGCCGTCGGGCACCTCGATGCTGAGGTCGAGAGGCGAGCCATCCTCCTGGATTCGCGACAAGGACTTCAGCGCAGCGTCGATTTTCGCCAGCCGTCCGCCCATGTCGGCAGTGCCTTTCGCCGTCACGTCGCCTTCGACGCCGATATTCATCGTCATGCGCGCGCCGGCCAGCGAAAACGCCTGGCTGCTGCGCGCATCGAAAAACCGCATCGAACTGCCCGTCAGTTCGAGACTCAGGGGTGCAGGTGTCTTCACGGCTGGAAATGCCCAGCTTGTTTCACTGCGTTCGTTGATGAGAAGGGCGATTTCCGCGCCCTCCAGTTCGATGACGGAGAGATCCGGGTTGCGGGTGAAGAGATCCGAAACTCTCACGGGTATGCGCACCGCGCGCGCCGTGATGAAAGAGCCATCCATGTCGGACGGATTGGAGAGGCTTGCGTGATCGAGACGGATGGCCAGTCTCGGGGTGAATTCGAGCGCTGCCCCACCTTTCACGTCGAGCTTGCGGCCCAGCTGCTGTGCCACTTGCTGCGACAGAAATCCCACAGCCCATCCCGGCGAGACGATGACCCACCCTGCGAGCACCAATGTCACGGCGATCACGGCAACAGCGGCTGGCAATATCAAGCGTCGCATCGGAAACTCCAGAAATCAGGGCGCTTTTCGGCGGCACTTGCGGCCCTTCTGTGACATGTCTAGTGCGTAATGCGCCAAGACGGAATCGTCTTGGCGAAGCAATTACGCACCAAGATGTTGATCGGCGAGCAGCCTGACTTTTGATGGTTCCATCAAAAGTCAGGTTGCTCTAGACGGAAGCCCGTCGAGTTGGAGTGACCTATAGATGACCGACCAGCCCCTGTGGACCCCCGATGATGCCCGTGTCGCCAGTTCCAATCTGCGGCGGTTCATGGATGCGATGGGCGCGCGTCACGGCAAGCCGCTCACCACCTATGATGACGTGCTCCGATTTTCGGTGGAACAACCCCTGTCGTTCTGGAGCGGACTTTGGGATTTCTGCGGGGTGAAGGCGGAAACCCGGGGCGACCGTGTGCTGGTTGATCCCACCAAGATGCCGGGTGGGCGCTTTTTTCCCGACGCGAAGCTCAATTACGCCGAGAATCTGCTGCGCAAGGCGGACGACAGCGACGCCTTGATCTTCCGTGGCGAAGACAAGGTCGCGCGCCGGATGAGTTGGCGGGAGTTGAATGCCGCGGTAGCCCGCATGCACCGGGCGTTGGTCGCGGCCGGCGTCAAGGCCGGTGACCGGGTGTGTGCCGTCGTGCCCAACATGCCGGAGACCATCGTCTGCTTCCTGGCCACCGCGTCGCTTGGCGCCGTCTGGTCGTCCTGTTCGCCTGACTTCGGCGAGCGTGGCATTCTCGACCGCTTCGGCCAGATCGCGCCGAAGATTCTCATCAGCTGCGACGGCTACTACTACGCAGGCAAGACCATCCGCATGGGCCCCAAGATCGCCAATGTGCTGAAGGACCTCAAGACCGTCGAGCGTACTATCGTCATCGACTACATTGGTGAGTCTGAAGACATGGCAGGTTCGCTGCGGGGCGGCGTCCGGCTCAGCCGCTTCATGCAGGGCCATAGTGATGCAGCCATCGCATTTGCCCAGATGCCGTTCGATCATCCGCTCTACATTCTCTATTCGTCCGGCACCACGGGCATTCCGAAATGCATCGTGCACCGTGCTGGCGGCATCCTGCTGAAACACCTCGCAGAGCATGTGCTGAATACCGACACCAAGGATAGCGATCGGCTGTTCTATTTTTCCACTTGCGGCTGGATGATGTGGAACTGGCTGGTGTCCGGGCTTGCGGCAGGTGCGACGCTGCTGCTCTACGACGGATCGCCTTTTCATCCCTCCGCACACGTACTGTTCGATTTCGCCGACGAGGAAGGCATGACGATCTTTGGCACATCGGCGAAATACATCGATGCGGTGAAAAAGACCGACTGGCGCCCGCGGGACACCCACCGGCTGGATAAGTTGCGCGCGATGCTCTCCACCGGTTCGCCACTGGCAGCCGAGAGTTTCGATTTCGTCTACGAAGGGATCAAATCCGACCTGCATTTGGCATCGATTTCCGGCGGCACCGACATCTGCGGCTGCTTCGTCGGCGGCAATCCGCTCTCGCCCGTCTGGCGGGGCGAAATTCAAGGCGCGATGCTTGGTATGGCCATCGATGTCTACGATGAGAACGGCAAGCCCTTGCGCGGCGAGAAGGGCGAACTCGTCTGCACCAAGCCTTTCCCGTCGATGCCGGTGATGTTCTGGAATGATCCCGACGGCACGAAATATCACAACGCGTATTTTGCCCGCTTCCCCAACATCTGGTGCCACGGCGACTTCGCCGAAATCACGGAACATGGCGGGCTCATCATTCATGGCCGTTCGGATGCCACGCTCAATCCGGGAGGCGTTCGCATCGGTACGGCTGAGATCTATGCGCAGGTGGAGCAGATTCCAGACGTCATCGAGGCACTGGCCATCGGTCAGGACTGGGACCATGACGTGCGCGTGGTGCTGTTCGTCAGACTCAAGCCTGATGCGCAATTGACGGATGAACTTGTGGCGAGGATCAAGAAACAGATCCGGGAAGGGGCCTCGCCCCGCCATGTCCCGGCCAAGGTCATCGCCGTAACAGATATTCCACGCACGAAATCGGGAAAGATTACCGAACTCGCCGTGCGTGATGTGGTGCACGGCCGCGAGGTGAAGAACAAGGAAGCGCTGGCCAACCCGGACGCTCTGGACCTCTACAGGGATATCCCGGAATTGAAGAGCTAACCGGCCTAGCCCGCAAGCACACGCGTCGTTGGGAACGTGATTTCCGCCAGCGTTCCTTTTCGGGGTTCGCTGGCGAGCGTGAACACGGCGCGGTTCGCCTCCACCAGAGCCTTGGTGAGCGGCAGGCCGAGACCCGTTCCTTGCACGTCACGGCCCTCTGTCGAAATGCGCTGAAATGGCTCTAGCGCGCCTTCGAGCTGTTCCTCAGTCATGCCGATGCCCGTATCCTTGACGCGAAGTTTCAAGGAGCCGTCGGCGATCACCTGTGCCGAGATCATGACCTGGCCGCCGGGATCGGTGAACTTCACGGCATTGGAAAGCAGGTTGAGCATGATCTGCCGCATGGATCGAAGATCGGCCACCACGTTCGGCAAGTCGGCCGGCATCGCCTTGCGCAGCACGACGCGCGCCGCGGTGGCTTGTTCCTGTAACATCTTCATGGCGTGGTCAGCGACATCGGACAGACTGACTGCCGTGAAGTTCAGTTCCAGCTTGCCGGCTTCGACCTTGGAGAGGTCGAGCAAGTCGTTGATCAGCGAGAGCAGGTGGCTGCCGCTTGCATGGATGTCCTGCACATAGCCACGGTATTTCTCGTTGTCGATTTCCCCGAAGCGCTCGAGCCGCATGACTTCCGAGAACCCCATGATGGCATTGAGTGGGGTGCGAAGCTCATGGCTGATGCGCGCCAGGAACTCCGACTTTTGCCGGCTGGTGGCCTCGGCCTTCTCCTTGGCTTCGCGCAGTTCGGATTCGGTCTTTTTCCACTGGGTGATGTCGCGCACCACCGCACAAAAGGCGGCTTGCGATGTCGGTGCCTGCAATCTGCCGATGGTGAGGAATAGCGGCACCCGCCCGCCCTGCCGGACCACGGCTTCGACTTCGCGGCCATCATTGAAGACGCTGGCCAGCCCCGGCCCCTGCAGAGCGGCGAGATAATCGCGTACCGTCTTGCGGCTCTCCGCCGACAGTAATTCAATAAATGGTTTCCCGGCCACATCCGCGATCCGGTAACCGAAGATGGCTTCCGCACCTGCGCTGAAGGTGTGAATCTTGGCATCCGCGTCAAGCGTGATGATGCCATCTGCCGCTGTATCGAGAATGGCCCGCAATTCCTGGTCGGCCTCGCCCCCGTTACCTGTGCGAACAGGAAGCTGAATGACCTCTGCAACGGGTGGCGAAGGTGGACTGGATTGAGCCGCTTCTGCGGCCCCAGTGCCGGGAGGCGTGGGTTGCGCCTTGCGGTCAGGTGCGGCGGGAATCCGCAACTCTTCCGTCTTGGCCTTGGCCTCCGCTTTTGCGGGGTCGATCTTGTGGATCGTGAACTGACGCGCAGGGCCGCCCTGCCAGGGGATCATCGCCATCTGGACGCACGCTTGGACCAGACGGCCACTGTCCAGCGCGATGTCTGCACTGGGGAGCGATTGACCCAACTGGCCGAAACGGTCAGCCAATGAGTCGTCATTGATGACATCTTCTGCGCTTTCGAAGCCAAAAAACGCCGCCGCTGCGGGGTTGGCATAGAGAAGCACCCCGTCCTTGGCGATCAGGATGGCATCGCGCCTGGCATCGAAGGCCGCCCGCACCTGCTGAGGAAGCCGGGGCAGGGGTTTGCGGCGGCGATGTTTGGCGTCTTCGCCGGGCTCTGGCGCCGCAGCGTTATAGGTAGTCTCGGGCTTCTGCGTGGCGGATTCCACCGTGGGCCGCCGGCGCGGCACGTGCCGGAGATCATCCTCCAGCGTTCGTCCGAGCTTCTCGAATGTCTCCGAATCAACAGGCGACATCGGCTTTGCGTCGCCATTGCTGGCATCGGCCTCGGTTACGATCGTGTCCGGCCTGTTGGCTTTTTCTTCTTGCGCGGATTTGATCAGCGCCTGTTCCAGAGCACGTCGTTCGGTGACATCATCCAGCAAGATGAGAATTGATGCGTCCCTGTCGCCCGCACGATGGATCAGCCGCGCTGTCAGTCTTATGTCGCGCGCGCCAAGCCTTGCTTGCAGGGAACGGACAAAGCTGATGGTGCCTGCCGTGGCAAGACGTGTCAGAAGGTCTTCGGCAATATCCGCGTCGCCAAGCAACGCCGCGAGGCTTGCGCGCTGTCCGGCTGCAAGAAGCACCAACGCAGCGGCGTTGAGATGACGGATATTGCCGTCCCGGCCAACCAGCAGCGCTGCCGTCGGCAACACGTCAAAGGCAGCGAGAATGTCATCGGACATCTTCTGCGCGGCAACCCCTGCGGCATCCCGTGCCACCGCCAGCACACCTGGTCGGCCATCGGCCAGGGCATGAATCATGCAGCGGCAGGCAATCGGTGCCGTCGCGCCCGCCGACGGAAAATGCAGCAGAGCCGTTTCAACCTGACCGCGCCGCAGGCTGCGTGACAGCCCCACAATACGCTCGACGCCGGGTTCGATGAAGTCGAACGGCCGATCGATGAGGTCGAACATGGAGGCCGCGCCAAAGAACGCGATCCCCTCCGTGTTGGCCCATACGATGCGCGCCCGCTGGCCGTCCCACAGCCATGCGGCTTCGGGAACGTCCCGTAAGTCCTCCAAAGTCGGCGTTCCTGCTTCGGCCACCTGACTACACCCCTCACCGTCCGCCAAACGCTGGCGCGTTGGTAAAATAGACGAAATTGATCGAAATCGTCCACCATTCCTTAACCATTGAAGAAACAAGGATTTTGGTGCGTTGCAAAAATTATGTTGCAATGCACAAAAGACTGAATTATGTTTGATCTCAATCGCCGGGTCCCGCGATCCGGATCACAGGAGGTAGAGATGTCCACCAAGAAGGCGAAAGCAGAAATGAACACCGAGGTTCCGGCAGAGATGGCCAAGCTGGCCCAGAAGTCCGTCGATCAGGCTCAGGCGGCGTTCGAGAAAGTCAGCGAAGTGGCACATAGCAACGTGCAGATGTTTGACGCTGCTGCGAACGCCTACAAGAACCGTTTCACCGACATCCAGCTCAAAACCATGGAATTCGCGCAGCTGAACGTGAATGCCGGATTTGCCTTTGCCCGCAAGCTGTTCGCGGCGAAGGAGCCGACGGAAGTCTTCACGCTCCAGCAGGCTTTCTTCAAGGAGCAGGCCGACGTGATGCAACAGCAGATGGGCGAGCTCAACGAGCTTTCCGTTGCCCTGGCCAAGGAGGCGATCAAGCCGGTTCAGGACACCATGTCGAAGTCGTTTACCGACTTGACCAAGGCTGTTGCCGCCTGATCATAGGCAGTCGACGCTAGGACAGCTGGCTTCCCTGGCCGAAGCCATGATGACTGAAGGCCCGCAATATTGGCGGGCCTTTTTGTTGGCTTGAAATCCGCGCCGAGGGAGGCTAGGAACGCGGCGTCGCAAGATGCGTCCAAGAGTGTGCCGCCTTAGCTCAGTTGGTTAGAGCACCAGATTGTGGATCTGGGGGTCCCCC
>CAZECZ010000127.1:0-12373 GCA_964510815.1 uncultured Aestuariivirga sp. | reverse complement strand
GAGCGGACCGGATACCGTAAGAGCCGCGTTTGGAGCTTCAGCCTCCACGCCAACATTACCCCCAGGATTGCGTGAGCTGAGGCTCCGGCATTCCCCTCCGCTTTGCCGCTCGCGGGCCCCGCCCTGAGGACCGGACGATCAGGCGGGCAGGGCGCAGGTGGTGGGCACTCTCCGCCCGCTTGACCTTGTCTGGCGTTGCTGCCAAACACCGCGCCGACCATGACCGATACCGCCCATATCCGCAATTTTTCCATCATCGCCCACATCGACCACGGCAAGTCGACGCTGGCCGACCGGCTGATCCAGCTGTGCGGCGCCGTCTCCGACCGCGAGATGGTGAGCCAGATCCTCGATTCGATGGAGCTCGAACGCGAGCGCGGCATCACCATCAAGGCCAACACCGTGCGCCTCCAGTACAAGGCGAAGAACGGCGAGACCTACGTCCTGAACCTCATCGATACGCCCGGCCACGTCGACTTCGCCTACGAGGTCTCGCGCTCGCTGGCGGCCTGCGAGGGCTCGCTCCTCGTGGTCGACGCCTCGCAAGGTGTCGAGGCCCAGACGCTGGCCAACGTCTATCAGGCCATCAACAACGACCACGAGATCGTGCCGGTGCTGAACAAGGTCGATCTTCCGGCAGCCGAGCCGGACCGCATCCGCCAGCAGATCGAGGACGTGATCGGCATCGACGCCTCGGATGCCATACCGATTTCGGCCAAGACCGGTGTCGGCGTGCCGGACGTGCTGGAAGCCATCGTCCATCGCCTGCCGCCGCCGGTGGGCGAGCGCAATGCGCCACTGAAGGCCCTGCTGGTCGACAGCTGGTACGATCCCTATCTCGGCGTTGTCGTTCTCGTCCGTGTCATCGACGGGGTGATGAAGAAGGGGCAGAGAGTCCGCCTCGTCTCCACCAATGCCGTCTACCAGCTCGACCGTGTCGGCGTGTCGCAGCCCAAGAAGGTGATGGTGAACGAGCTCGGCCCCGGCGAGATCGGCTTCTTCACGGCGTCGATCAAGGAGGTTGCGGATACGCGCGTCGGCGATACCATCGTCGATGAAAAGAACATGAACGTGACGCCGTTGTCCGGCTTCCGCCCGGCGCAGTCGGTGGTGTTCGCGGGCTTCTTCCCCGTCGATGCGGCGAAGTTCGAAGACTTGCGCGATGCCATGGGCAAGCTTCGCCTCAACGACGCGAGTTTCTCGTTCGAGATGGAGACGTCGGCGGCGCTGGGCTTCGGCTTCCGCTGCGGCTTCCTCGGGCTTCTGCACCTCGAAATCATCCGCGAGCGTCTGGAGCGCGAGTTCAATCTCGACATCATCACCACGGCGCCGAGCGTCATCTACAAGGTGAACATGCGCGACGGCGCGCAGATCGAGTTGCACAATCCCGTCGATCTGCCTGACCAGACGCTGATCCTCTCAATCGAAGAGCCGTGGATCGAAGCCACCATTCTGGTGCCGGACGATTATCTCGGCGCCATCCTGAAGCTCTGCGAAGACCGGCGCGGGCGTCAGAAGCAGCTCACCTATGCCGGCAGCCGCGCCATGGTCGTCTACGAACTGCCGCTCAACGAGGTGGTGTTCGATTTCTACGACCGGCTGAAGTCGGTGTCGCGCGGCTATGCGTCATTCGACTACAAGATGCTGGACTACGAGGAAGGCGATCTCGTCCGCTTGCAGATCCTCGTCAATGCCGAGCCCGTCGATGCGCTCGCCATGATCGTGCACCGGGGCCGGGCAGAACAGCGCGGCCGTGTGATGTGCGAGAAGCTCAAGGAACTGATCCCGCGGCACATGTTCCAGATCCCGATCCAGGCGGCCATCGGCGGCAAGATCGTGGCGCGCGAAACGCTGTCGGCACTCCGCAAGGACGTCACCGCCAAGTGCTACGGCGGCGACATCAGCCGCAAGCGCAAGCTTCTGGACAAGCAGAAGGAAGGCAAGAAGAAGATGCGGCAGTTCGGCAAGGTCGAAATTCCGCAGGAGGCCTTCATCTCCGCCCTCAAGATGGATGAGAATTGAGCTCCGGCATGCGATTGACGATCCATCCGCCGATCACCCAGCAGACATACGCGACAAGCGCACCGAGGTAGCCATCGACTGCGTAGTGCCATCCCAGCAGCACCGAGCCCAGAAGGATGCTGACGGTGAAGGGAATGGTGAAGCGGATAAGCCAGCGCTTCTTGACTGCGAAGGCGCAGCAGATGAACAGGATGGTGGTGCCGACATGCATCGACGGCATGGCGGAGACACCCTCGACCTCGCCATGCCCCTGCAGATGGCTGGCCCACAGCGTGTCCTGCGTCGGCACCGCCCAGATCGGATAGATCTCGTTGGCCGCCTTCAGATAGGACATGAGCCCGTCATATGGATTGGCGCCCTGGTCGACGAAGCCGAAGAAGCAGGGTCCCGCCGACGACAGGAATGTGCCGAGGATGCAGGTGCCGACCAGCCAGGTCAGCAGATAGCTGATGAGATAGCGCTGGCGAAGTGCCGAGTCTTCCTTTCGGAAGCCCAGTACGAAGAAGAACGTCAAGATCACGACGAACCACAGATTGTAGTTCACGTTCACCAGGAAGGTGATCAGCGGGTACTGGAACAACGGCGCCAGAATCTCGTGCGGCAATACGCCGAAATGCACCGTCTTGTCCCACTCCATGAAGGTCCGGTCCCAAGCGAAGGGGAGTGCGATGGGGATGTTCTTCTTGATGGTCAGGAAGCCGACGAAGAACACGCCGTTGGCAGTGAAGGCATGGAGGGCATTGGAAACCCGGCCGGGTGCCACGATGTCTTCGAACAGCTTGACCTTCAGGGCTTCAAGTGGACTTCCGGCATATCCCGCCCGCCACAATTTGATGAAATAGGCGGCAAGCCAGAGGAAGATGGCAAGGAAGAGGAAGACGAAGGTCGTTCCGCTGACGATCGAGACGAGGCCAAAGGACAGTGGGACGCCAAGCCACAGGCTTTCCAGCAGGCCCAGCGCATAGGTGCCGAAGGCAATCAGGTAGAGGGCTGCGTGCCTGCGGAAGCCCCGGGCAATCGCGGCAAAGGTCCGCTGCAGCCAGGCCGCCGGGTCGACCTGGTGCTTCGCCAGCTCTTCGTAGGTTGTCGTATTCATCGTCACCGCATCCCGTTTGGGCGCAATTCTCGGTGCTGGGGGCTTAACAGGCAGTTGTGGGAGGTTCGAAAGCCGAACTGGACCTCGGTTCGGAATAACTCTAGGGTTAACAGGCAGTAAAGACAGAGTGAAAAAGACGGGATAGGCGTTGAAGAGTTTTTCCGATTTGACCGAACAGGAGATCCTGGCGCTGGCGATTTCCAGCGAGGATGACGATGCGCGCGCCTATGCGGGCTTTGCCCATGCGCTGATGGATACATATCCCGCATCCGCCAAGGTCTTCATCGAGATGGCGGAAGAGGAGCATGATCACCGCCGTTGGCTGACGGAGCTCTATCAGAAAAAGTTTGGCGACTTCATCCCGTTGATCCGGCGCAGCGACATCCAAGGCTTCGTGCGGCACAAGCCGGCCTGGACCATCGGCAAGATGAATATCGAGGAGATGCGCCAACGAGCCGAGATCATCGAGCTCGAGAATTACCGGTTTTACAAGCAATCGGCCGAGCGCACCGACGATCCGCAAGTCAAGAAGCTGCTGTTGGACCTTGCCGAAGCCGAAAAGGGCCACGAGTCCATCGCGGTGAAACTTGGCTTGCAGCATGTGACGGCCGACGCCAAACTCGAAGAAAGTGAAGCCAAACGGCGCCTGTTCCTGCTGCAGGTGGTGCAGCCGGGCTTGGTCGGCCTCATGGATGGTTCGGTCTCGACGCTGGCTCCGCTGTTTGCAGCAGCCTTTGCAACAGGTGATACGTGGGAGACCTTCCTGGTCGGGTTGGCGGCATCGGTTGGTGCGGGCATTTCCATGGGGCTCGCGGAAGGTCTGTCTGATGATGGCAAACTCACTGGCCGCGGTCATCCACTCATCCGCGGCGTCGCGGCCGGCGTCATGACGGCAGTGGGCGGACTTGGCCACGCGCTGCCCTATCTCATACCCGATTTCTGGATCGCGACGTGGATCGCCGTAGTTGTCGTGTTCTTTGAGCTCTGGGCCATCTCCTGGATTCGCTACAAATACATGGACACCCCATTCCTCAAGGCTGCATTCCAGATCGCCGTCGGCGGTTTTCTGGTGTTCCTCACCGGCATCCTGATCGGCAGCGCATGACCACCATGGATGTGCCCTGCCGGCCGTTGCCAGGGACTACGAGAACCGGATCAGGATGGCGCCCAAGGCAATGAGAATCGCGCCGATGACGCGTGGCAAGGTAATGGGTTCCTTCAGCACTTGCCGGGACATCAGAACAACAAAGAGAATGCTGGTTTCGCGGAGCGCCGCAACTGCCGCGATGGGAGCCTGCGACATCGCCCAGATGACAATCCAGTAGGCACCGGCAGACAATGCGCCGCCCATGATGCCCGATGACCAAGTGGCTCGCATCTGACCAAGTATTGATCGACCCCGCCACACGAGCGCAGCACTCATCAACATCATTGCGTCGATCAGGTAGAGCAGCCCCGTATAACCTGAGGGTGATCCCGATAACCGGCCGCCGATCCCATCTACAATGCTATAGGCCGCTATGAATCCCGAGGTTCCCAAAGCGAACAACAACGTTACGCTATCCAGGCGCAAGTGGCGCCTCCCGAAGAAGCCAATAAACCACAGTCCACTCACGAGGATCCCGATTCCCAGGATGCCTCCGAAGGCAGGCCGTTCGTGTGTCACGATCCACGCCGCGACGAGTGTCAGGAGTGGTGCCGTTCCTCTCGCAATGGGATAAACTTGGCTCAGGTCGCCGGTTCGATAGCTGCGAAGAAGGAAGATATTGTAGCCGAGATGAAGGCCTGCAGATGCCAAGACATATGGTATGCTTGCCATTGTGGGCCATGGGAAAGCTGCTATCAAAGCAACGCCCAGCACACCCATGACGGTCTGTATCTGGACGAGCAGGAGAAATCTGTCGACATCCTGTTTGACCAGAACATTCCAGCTGCCGTGCATGACGGCCGCCGCAAGGACAGACAGGAAAACGGTGGTATCCATTGCTCTCTCTATGGTGCGAAATTTAGCTGCGCAATGGAGAGAAAGTCACCGGGAGAAATGAAAGGGCCGGCAAAATCTTGACTGTGCCGGCTCTGAAAATGAATTCTAGGAAAGACAGATCAACTGCAACCTGTGCAAGAAAGTGTCTCAGACTGGCGAGGGCGAAGAGCGATCTGTTCGTTCATATTGAAGGTGGTGGCGCCCAGAACTGACTCTCCAAGAAACGTCGCAATATAAGGAGAGTAGGTCGTGCACACAACGGCGACGATTAGGTCGTTTCCGTCCGTCATGAGGTTGGCCATGCCACTCGTATCGGGGGGGGCGCAGTCACCACCGTCCGGCGATTTGCGGCTCCATTGATTGGTGATTGTGCCGCTGACTGACCTGTACTGGTAAACTTCTACTCTGACATTGTCGATTGGTGTTGGTTTCATTACCAGCTCCGCCGCATTGAAATAGTCATCGATGTCGGAGCTGTTCACGGTCGAGTCATTTTGTGTCACCAAATCTGCAACAACACTCGCGGCATAGGTGACCTTGCGATTGAGCGAAATCATCGCCGTCAGATCCACTAGGCCGAAGTAGAGGAACAGCAGAAATGGCATGATGAATGCCACCTCGATTGCTGCAATGCCTCGGGAATCACGACGGAATCTAGCGAAGAACTTGGACATTGGCCTCAGCTCCCGAAGGGTTCGTTGCGGAAAATGGCCAAGCCGTAAAGCCTACGCTTCTGCCCACCATCGATGTTGCCCAGAAAGTCCATGAATGGAAAGGCGAAGTCCCAGTCATAGGTCGCAATCACTGTGGCTGCCTGGAGCGCCGCGCCTGGCGTGTAAACCACGGTGTATGGCGTTCCATCCGGCTTGCTTCCAACATCAAGTGGATTCGACATTGCAGTGGAGAGCGCATTAAAGTCGTTGGCACTGTTGACGTAAACGCTCACTTGGGCGTTACAATCAACAATGATGTTCACCTGTTCGCAGATCTTTGCTTTGAAGTCGTCGGCGGAGACGAGCAGAGTTCCGTCGCCAGCCGTGACTTGACCGGTCCGGACCATGCGCGAGGCTTCCTGGACTGAATTCTGGATGACGTACTCGGTAAACAACATGAGTCCGGTCTCGCAGATGCAGCCCAGCACATAGAAGAACGGCCCCGCAACAAGGGCAAATTCGACAGCGGTTGCGCCGGATTGCGAGCGACGCCATGCTCGCCATTTTGAGAGAAGGCTCAATTTGCTCAGAAAACTCATGCAAATCTCCAACTTTGACCCTTCAGAGGAGTGACACGGGTCCCAATTCGAGTCCAATCGTAGAGAAATGTCATTTCTGATTGGTGAAAGAATTCATTCGAAAATCAGGGGATATGCTCAACGGGACGCCAAAAGAAAAAGCCCCGGCAAGCGGGGCTTCAAGTACGTGGCAAAAGACCGCCTATTGTTGTGGGGAAGAGGTGTCTTGCACATCTTGCGATGCATTTTCACCAGACTTCTGGCCCATTGCGATCTTAATCTTGGCCTGCTGCTCAGGAACAATCCATTTCAGGAAGTATTCCTTGTCATCGCCGACATGGAGGGTCGACTCACAATCAGGAGCGCAAACGTATGAGTAGCGGTACCCGGCTTTGAATACGGCGACATTGTTCTTACCACCCAGCTGTACGGTGACTTCATAATCAGCGAGCTGACTACCCTGCTCGTCAAGCACGATGATATTCGTCTCGCCGAACGAGCGAGCATGAAGCAGGACTTGATTTCCCTGTATCGTCACGTCTGCGATGCTGGGATTGCCCACAATGATGGTTGCCGGCGGGCGGCTCACCGACAGAACCCGAGAGTGATCAGTGTAAACCGTGATCGGCTCTCCTGCAAAAGCGCTATGCGGGGCCGCGGCTAGCCCGAGAACTACGATGCAAGAGGTAGCCAGCGTAGAGCGTATCGTCATGGGGAGTCGACTCCGGATTTTCGAGTGACGGCCAGGCGCCACTTACTTCTGTTTCAGGGAATTTGCCGCAGGAATGGTGAATCTTCCATTAAACTTGTCTCTGGCTGTTGCATGTCCGATAGACGAAGACTGTCTTGGCAGTTGCCCGAAGTTAAAAGACGCCCACGTTTCGACACCGACGGCACTTTTGTTGATGCTCGACAGGGACAATGCGGCGGTTGTCGAGATTCCCGTGATTTGAACTGGGCAAACCGATGAAGGACTGTGTCATTCGCCCTCTGCATTCGGCTTCAGAGAAGTCGATGCTTTCGAATTTCAACACTCAATACTTTGTCTATTCTTGGTGAACTTAATTTTATGCTTTGAGATAATCGATTGTAAACCAACGCTATGAAGAGAGACAGTTTATTCATTTGTAAACGATCAGATTTACTTGCCATTAAACGCTGTCGCCTAGGTTTGGCTTACGGTTCACGGAAAACGGCGCAACGAGCTCCGTTGAGTATGAGCCTGGTGCTGTAAACTAGTGGAGTAGAAAATGAACAAGTTCGTGCGTTTCGTGAAAGATGAGTCTGGTGCAACCGCTATCGAGTATGGCCTCATCGCGGCTGCCATGGGCCTCGCCCTTGTGACCGCCATGCCGATCCTGGCTTCCGCCGTCACCAGCAAGTTCTCGAGCCTCGCCGGTCACATCTCGTCCGGTACGTAATTCAAGGCCGTTTTGGACGGCTTTGGCCTAATCTGTTTAACACTTGGGAAAGACAAGACAATGAAGAACATCGTTCGTTTCGTGAAGGACGAGTCAGGCGCGACCGCTATTGAATATGGCCTCATCGCGGCTGCCATGGGCCTCGCCCTTGTGACTGCCATGCCGATCCTGGCCTCTGCCGTCACCAGCAAGTTCTCGAGCCTCGCCGGTCACATCTCGTCCGGTACGTAATGGTTCTCCTGCAACAGCAGGAGTGATGCAAGATCAAAACCCACCGGCAGAAGCCGGTGGGTTTTTTCATGCCAGAATCGCGTCTACGGTTAACTCTGCCTTAAAGGGCAACGTGGGACAGTCGGTGCATCAGAACCTCCTCACCGAGAACCAATATCTCCCATGGTCGAATTCCTTTCGATGACGATCTTTCCAGCCCTGATGATTGTAGCGGGGGCTGGTGATGCCTTGTCCATGCGCATCCCAAACTGGCTCACATTGCTGATCGCGGCCTTGTTCCTGCCCATGGCAATGGCGACAGGAATGTCGTGGCCAGATATCGGCGCTCACTTGCTTACGGGGTTCGCAATGTTCGTCCTGGGCTTTGTCATCTTCGCAATGAGATTGTTCGGAGGGGGCGACGCCAAGCTGCTTGCAGCTGCCGCTCTCTGGCTCGGATGGTCCGATCTCATGCCATTTCTCGTCATGACGGCGTTCGCAGGAGGTCTGCTGGCGCTTTGTGTCGGCGTATGGGCATTGGTGAGCCAGAACTCCGAGATCCGTGACGGCTCTCTTTTCAGACGGTTCGGGTCCATCAAGCCAAATGTGCCGTATGGGTATGCTTTCGCGATTGGCGCAATTCTCGCCTTTCCAGACAGTTGGTGGATGTCGGCGATTGGAGCATGAATTGACAAACAGAGTTAACGCAAATTTGACCATTCCAACCGAAAGTGAATTGGGCGGAATGGTGCTTGCGCACCGGACAAGGATTTGAGCGATGAACAAGACGCGTATTCTCATTCTCGGGCTGGCAATTGGTTCCGCAGCAATTGCAGGCATCATGGCTAAGGGCATGCTGGGTGGAAAGAAGACCATCAAAGAAGTGGTCGAGGTCAATAAGGTGCCCATGGTCCAAGTGCTTGTCGCAGCGAAGGATTTGGCGATGGGCGAGCGGTTGGTCGAAAGCACGATCAATTGGCGGGACTGGCCCAAGGCCAATCTCAGCGAAGCCATGATTACGAAGGCGGCGCATCCAGACGCTTTGGAAGAATTCAAGACCGCCCGTGCGCGACTCCCAATATTCCTTGGCGAGCCTCTCGTGGAACGCAAACTTGTGCTGCCGAATCAAAATGGTTTCATGAGCTCAATTCTCCCGAAGGGTATGCGCGCGATATCGGTCGCGATTTCTGAACGTTCGGCCGTAAGCGGCTTCATTCTCCCGAATGACCGTGTGGACGTCATATTGACCCGAAAGGTCGACGACCCAGACGGCAAGGGCAAAGTCGTTCATAGCGAAACTGTGCTCACTAACGTCAAAGTCCTGGCCATCAATCAAACGTTCCGTCAAGAAGCCAATTCTGACAAGGTCACAGTGACTGAAGGAAAGACTGCGGTCCTCGAGCTCGATCCGATCCAGTCCGAAGTCATCACGATGGTGGAATCCGCAGGCGAGTTGTCGCTCTCGTTGCGGTCGATCGCCGAGGGCGGAGACCAGGGACTTCAGGACGACCGTCCACTGCTGTCCGACAAGTTTAACAACAAGAAAAAGCCAACCAGCGGCGATCGCGTGTTCGTCCGTTATGGCGTCGAATCTGTCATCACCAGCCGCTGAGGCCTATGATCATGCTATTCTCCTTCCTCACTCAACCGATCTTGGCCAAGCGTGCAGCACGTAGCTCTGTCGCTGCACTGGCAATTGGTTCGTTGTTCGCTACCGCTTCGCTCGTCAGTGTCGCCAGCGTGGCGAAGGCGACCGATCTTGATTTCAGCACGGGATCGACCGCGCAAGACGACGCCAACTTCTTGCGAATAGGCCTGTTCAAGAGCGCCGTCATCAAGTTGCCGACTGCCGCTGCTGATGTCATCGTCGGTAATCCCGCCGTTGTGGATGTCGTGATCCGCAACAAAAACACAGCCTATCTTTTCGGCAATAGCGCCGCACAGACCAACGTCTTCTTTTTCGATGCGAACGGCCAAGAAATTCTCCATCTTGACCTGGAGGTGACGCTTGATGGCAAGGGCGCAAAGAAGCTCATTGACCGGACCATTCCTGGCAACTCGATACAGGTCGACACGACGGTCGGCAACATCGTTCTGAAAGGCACTGCAGCAAACGCAGAGGAAGCCAAGCTCGCTGAGGATCTCGCTGCCAAGTTTGTCGGCGATCCGGCCAAGGTGGTCAATACGCTCCAGATTGCCGAAGGCGATCAAGTGATGCTCAAGGTTCGTGTGGTGGAATTGAAGCGAACCATTATGAAGCAGTTGGGAGTCAATCTTAATGCGCGATTCAGTGTGGGGAACTTCGGGGTCGGATTTAATTCGGCACCCGTGCCAATCAACGAGGACAGCATTCTCGACGTTGCTGGTCGCTATGTGTCAAGCAACTTCCGCGCCGACATGGAGTTGCGGGCCCTAGAAAGCGAGGGGCTTGCCAAAACCCTGGCCGAACCTACCCTGACAGCAGTGTCCGGATCCCCGGCGGCCTTCCATGCTGGAGGTGAGTATCCCTACTCGGTCTGCCGCACGCCGGACAATGGAGTCAGGTACTGTGATGTCGAATTCAAGCCTTATGGTGTTTCGCTGAGCTTCACGCCAACGGTCATGAACGAGGGCCGCATTGGTCTGAAGATCCGCACGGAAGTGAGCGACATCGCACAGATCACCGATGGCTCCCAGCCAGTCATCGATACACGCAACGCAGAAACAACAGTCGAACTTCCCAGTGGTGGTTCAATGATGCTGGCCGGATTGATCAAAGATGTCACGGCACAGGATCTCGCCGGGACACCTGGACTACGGAAAGTGCCAATACTCGGCGCTCTCTTTAACAGTAGAGCCTATCAGAAGAACGAAAGCGAGCTGGTCGTGATTGTCACGCCCTACATCGTCAATCCTGCCCGTCTGTCCGATCTCAAGACTCCGGCCGATCGACTGAATTCGGGCACCGACCGGCAAGCAATCCTGTTTGGGCGCCTCAACCGCGTCTACGGTGCGCCTGGCAAGCACCCGCAGGGCGTTTACCACGGCAATGTTGGCTATATCATCGAATAGTGAGTGGAGAGCTCAATGAGAACCAAGATTTCGAGAATGATGCGTGGGCACGCTCTCCCTGCGGCGCTGGTGATGATGTCGCTCAGTACACTCGCCGGGTGTGGAATGGATGATGCGATATTGGATGACACATATATCCCCGCATCTTATCAGGAACGCCACCCAATCCGTGTTGTGGAGAAGCCAGTCACGATCGCCATTCGCGCCAGTGCCGGCGGACTTGGGCCGTCGCAGATGAACGAGGTGATCAACTTTGCGAACGATGCGCGGATGCACTCAAAGTCAGTGATTTCCGTGAGAGTTGCAGGTGGCAGTGCTGCACATGCGACGAGTCGCGATGTTATCGAAGTGCTCATGGCACAGGGTATACCGCAGTCGATGATCCGAACTGGGGCCGGGCGTTCTTCTGGATTGGTTACGCTGAGCTTCAAAAAGAAAGTAGCGGTAACGAATGAGTGTGGGGACTGGTCAGAGAATCTGGCCTCAGATATGCGGAACACTGACTACAAGAACTTCGGATGTGCCATGCAGAACAATGTGGCGGCAATGATTGCCAATCCCGAGGATATCGAGCAGCCTCAAGCTTCGACGAACCCGACTGGTGCGGACCGTAGCAAAGCCATAACGAACTATCGGGACGGAAACATCCCCATGATCTCGGTGACGTCCGGTTTCGTGCAGTAATCCGCAGAGATAACGTAGGCAGGACATAAACGATCATGAACCAGACCGCATCGGCCAACGAACAGACCTATGGGGTAAGCCAGGGACTCGTGGCAAGCATCCCAAGGATCAACATCCATGCATTCTGCGACAACCAGCAGACTGCCGAGACGATGCAGTCAGCCGCCGGCGACAGGCGCATGGCCCGTGCGCATACGACGATCCAGCTTGGCGGGATCATGGCGGCCGTCGAGGTCTATCAGTCGCAGGCAACACCAAATGTCCTACTGGTGGAATCGCACGGTTCGCGTGATGCCATTCTATCGGAGTTGGCTGCGCTGGCAGAAGTGTGTCAGCCAGATACGAAAGTTGTTGTGATCGGGCATCTTAATGATGTCTTGCTGTACCGGGAGTTGATGAAGCAGGGTGTTAGTGAATATCTTGTGGCGCCGCTTCATCAACTGCAAGTCATCGAGACGATCTCTGGCCTGTTTCAGAACCCGAAGTCCACGCCCCTTGGGCGTGTCTATGCGTTCGTTGGTGCTAAAGGTGGAGTTGGTTCGAGCACGATCGCCCACAACTTCGCCTGGCTGATGTCCAACAACCAGGGTACGGACACTGTCATCACCGATCTTGACTTGGCGTTTGGCACCGCTGGTCTAAACTTCAATCAGGACACGTCGAATGGCATCATC
>CAZECZ010000126.1:8043-12438 GCA_964510815.1 uncultured Aestuariivirga sp. | reverse complement strand
TTCGGCCACGTATTCGGCGACAGCGTGCGACGTGCCCGGCACGTGCATGGTCTTGAGCTTCTCGGTGTCGCCGCCGGCGGCCAGCGCCAGCTTCGAGACCTCGCCCACCATGGCCTGGAACTTGTCGTTGCGGGCCACGAAATCCGTTTCGGAGTTGACCTCGACGACGGCGCCGGTGGTGCCATCGACGGCGACGGCCACGAGGCCCTCTGCGGCGATGCGGGTCGACTTCTTGGCGGCCTTGGCCAGGCCCTTGGCGCGCAGCCAGTCGATGGCGGCTTCCATGTCGCCACCGGTGGCGGCCAGCGCCGCCTTGCAATCCATCATGCCCACGCCGGTCTTCTCGCGCAGGTCCTTGACCATGGCAGCTGTGATCTCAGCCATAATTCACCTCTTTCGAATGGATAAACGGGGCCCACCCTCTTCGGCGGGCCCCATGACAATTGGGTAAACGGAGCCCGTGCCCTTATTCGGCGACGGCGTCTTCCGGCAGCGGCTCCTCGGCCTCGCCGATATCGACGCCGGAGCCTGCCTGGGCCATGGAAATGCCCTCAATGCAGGCGCGGCTGATGAGGTCGCAGTAGAGCGCGACGGCGCGGCCCGCGTCGTCATTGCCGGGGATCGGGAAGGTGACGCCGGCGGGGTCGGAGTTGGTGTCGATCACCGCGATCACCGGAATGTTGAGGCGGTTGGCCTCCTTGATGGCGATCTGCTCCTTGTTGGTGTCGATCACGAACAGCAGGTCGGGCACGCCGCCCATGTCCTTGATGCCGCCCAGTGACTTGTCGAGCTTTTCCTTCTCGCGGGTCATTTCCAGCAGTTCACGCTTGGTGAGGCCGGAGTTCTCCTTGCCCAGCATCTCATCGACGTGGCGGAGCGTCTTGATCGAGTTGGAAATGGTCTTCCAATTGGTGAGCGTGCCGCCCAGCCAGCGGGAGTTCACATAATACTGGGCCGAACGCTTGGCGGCGTCGGCGATCTGCTCGGCGGCCGAGCGCTTGGTGCCGACGAACAGGACGCGGCCGCCCTTGGCCACGGTCTCGGCCACGGAGACGAGCGCCTGGTGCAGCATCGGAACGGTCTGCGACAGGTCGATGATGTGGATGCCGTTGCGGCTGCCGTAGATGAAGTTCTTCATCTTCGGGTTCCAGCGGTGGGTCTGGTGGCCGAAGTGAACGCCCGCTTCTAAGAGCTGGCGCATGGTGAAATCTGGCAATGCCATTGCGTATCGTGTCCTTTTCCGGTTGATCCGCCGCGGAGCAAGTGACCGGTTTCCCGGCACCGGAAGGATCAGGCCCTATGTGGAGGGTTTCCCCTCGTGGACCGGAGCCAGACTCCGCGTGTGAGCTAACGTAACGGGCGCGCCTATAGCGGGGATGGGAGGGAATGGCAAGGGGATTGGCAGCTTATGTCAGATGTCACCGTAGCATACGGCCTGAAGCTTGTTTCCATCCGGGTCACGCACGTAGCAGGCGTAATAGTTCGCACCGTAATGGGGGCGAGGGCCTGGATCACCTTCGCTCATTCCTCCAAACTCCAGAGCCCGAGTGTGAAAGTCATGAACCTGCGCCTTCGTTTCCGCGAGAAATGCTATGTGGGTTCCATTCCCCCAAGTGGCGGGGCGCCCATCCTCCGGCGTGTAGATGTAGATGGTGGGCATGCTTCCGCCCTTGTCGTAGGCCAGCGGCTTCTCAGGCGGCTTGGGAAGCCGGTTGAAGCCAATCGTGCCGAGGACCGCATCGTAAAACAAGGCGGCTCGCTGCTTGTCGTTGGTTCCAAGTGTGATGTGACTGAGAATATACATTTCGGCTCCATGGCTTCGGGGGCATATCTGCGAATCTAGCGAGTGGCCTGACAGGGCCTGTCAGGAGTGAAGGGCGATCCGTCACGCCTTCCTTGCCATCGTCACCCCGTCGCAGATGGGCACCATGCAGATGTCGACGCGGGGGTCGGCGGCGATCTTGTCGTTGAGGGCGCGGATGGCGTTCGTGTCGTCGTCGGCCTTGGCGGGATCGGCGACGTCGCCGCCCCAGAGGACGTTGTCGACGAGGATGAGGCCGCCCTGGCGAAGCAGCTTGAGGCTGCCCTCGTAATAGGCGTCGTAGCCGGTCTTGTCGGCATCGATGAAGGCGAGGTCGTAGGTGCCCTGCTTGCCCGCCTTCAGCAGCCGGTCGATGACAGCATTGCCGCCGTCGAGGTGGAGGTCGCAGTGGCCGGTCACGCCGGCCTTCTGCCAGTACTTGCGGGCGATGTCGGTCCATTCCTTCGAAACATCGGCGCAGGTGATGTGCTCTGCCCCCGCCAGTGCCATGGCGAGCGAGGAATAGCCGGTGAAGGTACCGAACTCGATCACCCGCTTCGCCCCCATGAGCTTCACCATGAGGCCCATGAAGGCGCCCTGCTCCGGCCCGATCTGCATGGCCGAGTCGCCGCCGAGCTTGGCCGTCTCCTCGCGCAGCTCCTTCAGGATGGCCGGCTCACGGTAGGCGTGGGCGGCATAATAGCCGTAGAGCGGGCCCTTGAGGCCGATGGTCTTGCCAGTCATGTGCGATGATCCCTGTAATGGCGTGAACGGGCGGGGAGAAGCCAATCATCCAGCACATGGGTCCGCACTGCAAGCTCGGTGAGGCCGAAAGCGAGGATCGACCCGATCAAGGCCACCGTCATGTCCTTCTGGGCGTCCCAGATGTCGCCCTGCATGCCGAGATAGGCAAGACCCGCTTCCGGGTTGACGATGAGGGCCACGATCATCTCGATGATCTCAAAAATGGCAGACCCCGTGGTGTTGATGCAGAGGCCATAGAGCCCGGCATGGAAGCTGCTGGGCGTCACCGCGCGGATGATCGCCTCGCGCATGGGATAGAACAGCAGGAAACCGAAGGAGAAATGCACGATGCGGTCGAAGTGGTTGCGGCTGAGGCCGAAGGCGTCCTTCAGCCAATAGCCCACAGGCACCTCGGAATAGGTGTAGTGGGCGCCGATCTGGTGCAGCGTCAGGAAAAGGAACAGCAGCAGGTAGGAGACGTCGGACAGCGGGATGCGGCGGAAGCTGATGATCAGCACCGCCATCAGCACCGTCGGCAGCATGCTCTCCAGGAACCAGTCGAAGCGGTAGACCGGCGACCAGGCCGACCAGATGCAGACGGCGGCGTAGAGCGCCAGCAGCACCATGACGAAACGGCGCTCGATGAAGTGGTTGGAGATGTGGGAGACGGCGGACGACAGCCTCATGCGGCATCCTGTTGCGGACGCTGTACGAAGCGCTGGTAGAGCCATCCGATGCCAACGAGACAAAGGCCCAGCCCGACGAAGCTGGCGATGCGGTAGAGACCTTCGAGGTTCGACATGTCGAGGAGGAAGACCTTGAGCACCACCAGCACCATGACGCCGAGACCGCCATAGCGCACATATTGTTTCGCCAGCCTGAGGCCCGCCACGAACAGCGCCAGCGCGAAGACGAGCCACACCGCCGAATAGGCATAGGACTCGGCAATCGACAGCGACTCCACCACCATGACCGGGCCCTGGAACACGCGCTTGGTTTCAAGGGTCAGATAGGCGAAGGCCAGAACCAACGACAGCGCGCCCGCGGCCGGTTTGAGGATCGTCCAGTCGAGGCGATCGAGGCGGCGGGTGATGAACGCAATCAGGCCGATGGGGGCCAGGAACGTCAGCAGCAGCGGATTGATGAACATATTGCCGCTCAGCGGATCGCCGCTCACCACCGGATTGTAGAGGCCCAGCCCGCCGAAGACGATGGCCAGCACAGCAAGCGTAATGAGGCCCCGGCCCGCCCAGCGCACGGATTGCGCACCGAGGAAGCCGCCGCGGTGGACGAGGACCGCCGCCAGCGCGAGCCAGATCAGCACATGGAGGGCGGCCTCGATGTCGTCCTTGGGCTCGACGGTGAGCCATGGCCCGGCATAGAGGCGTTTCAGTTCCATGCTCAGGTAGACCGCCACCAATGCTACGGCCAGCGTTTCGACGGCGGGGCGGAAGCGGTCGAGGCCGATGGCGCCGAGCCGCCTGGCGATCAGCCACAGCAACACGGCGGGCGCCAGGTAGGCCAACAGCAATGCGTTGAAGAAGATGCCGCCCTGCAACAGGGAATTATCGAAAACCGGATTCATCTTGAGCAGTGACAAGGCCACAATGGCGATGATCGATATACCCGACAGGAGACGCGCGCCCCACGCGGCGATCAGCGACGAATAGATCCTTTGGCGATAGAGCAATCCATAGGCCGCACCCAGCCAGGTGAGGATGTGCGCCGACATTTCCAGCAGACCGGGCTCGGCAGCCGTCACGCCACCAGCGATCAGCACACGGATTTCCAGCGACACCAGCGAGATGACAAGGCCGAGGCTCAGGCCCTCGAGGCTCATCGCAGCGCGG
>CAZECZ010000126.1:0-7943 GCA_964510815.1 uncultured Aestuariivirga sp. | reverse complement strand
CGGCCTCCGGATGTTGTTCGTGCCGTGCCTTGCCGGCCGTCGCGGCCGCCAGCAAGCCGGCGGCGAACGCGGCTGCGATAACGACCCACGAGGTCGCGGACAGCAAACTGTCGGCCCGCGACCAGGCAGCGAAGACGAAAAGGAAGGCGGAGGCGCCGCCAAGGCCACCCCACAGCAAGGGCTTTGGCTTCAACCAGGTACCCAGGCAGCCCACCAGTGTGAACAGCACGGCGGCCCCCAGCATCCAGCGCAGGTATTGCGCTGCGGCGGGACCGGGGACCGTGGACCACAGGCCGTTCTCATCCATGGCAAGGCCGTGGAAGGCGACCTCGCTCCACGTGACGAGCACGAGCAGCGTGACCATCGCGGCGGCGGGCGCCAGAAATGCGAGTGACACACGTTTCCAGCCGATCAACAGCCCTTCCACCATGGCCAGCATGAACAAGGCCAAGGCCAGCGGCGCATGGTCCGCCTGCCAGACGAGCGTGCCGAGGATCAGCGTCTCGGCTGCGAGGCCCACGAGTCCAATCAACAGCGGCGGTGCGGTGAGGTTGCGGTCATCGTTCCTGAGACTGGCGACGCCTGAGATGGCGAAGAACGAGATCAGTCCTATCGCGTGGGCGAACAGGCCGATGGGCCAGACATCCTGCGGCTCGAAGGGCTTTCCGACCAGCCACAGGAGTGCCCAGGCGGTGGAACCGGCAATGGCGGCATAGCCCAGCCACCACCAGATGCGGCCGCGCAGCACCATGAAGCTCGCGGCGTGGATCACCAGCAGATAGGGGAAGAAATTCCAGGCCGAGGGATGTTCGGACGGGATGAGGGTGGGTGTGGCATAGGAGCCGAGAAGGCCGAGGGCGGCGATCAGCGGTCCCTGCAGGCGCGACAGGGCCAGCGCGCCCAATGCCACGGCGGCAAGACCAACAAAAGCAGGTGTGGGCGCAATCAGTTCATAGAGTGCATAGGCCGCATAGATGCTGCCGAAGGCGGTGACGACGCCAGCCGCCGACAATGCGGCTGGGACGTAGTTGGGACCGGCGACGTTCGCCGACTTCCGCCGGACAAGCGCGCCCGTCCCCACGAGTGCTGCTGCCGCGATGAGGCCGAGGATGATCTGCACGGAGGGTGGGATGAGATTGTTGTCGTAGGCATATTTGACGAACAGGAGACCGCCGATGGCAATGGCGATGCCGCCGATCCAGACGAACCAGCGCGAGGCCAGTGCCTGTTCCATGTCACCCTTGCGGGCCGGCGCGGGTGGTGGGGCGGGCGGCGGTGAGAACTCCGGCGGCCCGGCTGCGGGTGCTGTCTCGAACCGCTCTGCCGCTGGTGCGGGCTCCCGCTGCTCCTCCGGTTTCGAGACCTCGCGCTCCGCACTGGCCGCCGACGCCCAGGTGGAGACCTGCTCGGAGATCTGGCGCTCGATCGCCTCGCGCTCCGCTTCGGGCTCCGGGATGACGGCTTCGTGTGCCGGGACTGCGGGCTCGGCGGGTTCCGGCGGCGGCGTTTCTTCCATCTGCCGGACAACCGTGTCTGGGGCTCCGGCGTGCGGGGACTGCGCCAGGTCCCGCACCAGTCGGCCGAGCATTTCCTTCGCCTCATCCAATTCGCCGGTCAACCGGTGGATCCGGGTCTGAAGGGCGGAAATCTTGTTGAGGGCAATGAGGGCCAACACAAAGCCAACGACTGCGACCAGCAGGCCTACCCCGTCCATGAGACTCCTCCACGCTCACGCCGTTCTACACGGCTTGCAGAAAAGAGTCGAAGCTGGGAAAAGACCAGCCATGACGTTGCGCGACGATATCCAGCCGGTGCTGAAGGCCCGCGGGCCGGTGGCCTGGGAGGTTTCCGATGGGCTGGTGCCCTACCCCGAGGCGCTGGCGCAGATGGACCGCGAGGTGGACGCCATCGCGCACGGGGAAGAGCCGGAGCGCATCTGGCTTCTGGAACACCCTCCCCTCTACACGGCCGGCACCTCGGCCAAGCCACAGGACCTTGTGTCGCCCGACCGTTTCCCGGTGTTCAAGGCCGGGCGCGGCGGGCAATACACCTATCACGGGCCCGGCCAGCGCGTGGCCTATGTCATGCTGGATCTCAAACAGCGCGGCGCCGATCTCCGCGCCTTCGTGACCGGGCTCGAACAATGGGTGATCGACACGCTGGACCAGTTCAACGTGAAGGGCGAGCGGCGGGAAGACCGCGTCGGCGTGTGGGTGCAGCGGGGTGCCGGCCGCGAAGACAAGATCGCCGCCATCGGCATTCGCGTGCGCCACTGGGTGACCTTCCACGGTATCAGCATCAATGTGGAGCCTGATCTCACCCATTTCGACGGCATCGTGCCGTGCGGCATCCGCGAACATGGGGTCACCAGCCTGGTTGACCTCGGCCTGCCGGTGACGATGGCGGATCTCGACGTGGCGCTGAAGAAGAGTTTCCGCGGCATATTCGGGGACACCACGTGACGCGGCATGTCGCGCAGATCAATGTGGGCCGGCTGCGCTACGAAACGGACGATCCGCGGCTTGCCGTTTTCATGACCAACCTCGACCGCATCAACGCGCTGGCCGAGGCCTCGCCGGGCTTCGTGTGGCGTTTGAAAGACGACAGCGGCAACGCCACGGCGATCCGGGTCTACGACGATCCGAGGATCGCGCTCAACATGTCGGTGTGGGAGTCGCTGGAGCAACTGCAGGCCTATGCGTATCGCAGCGAACACGTGATGTTCTTCCGCCGCCGCGCCGAGTGGTTCGTGGACTTCGGGGCGCCGCACATGGCGCTGTGGTGGATCGATGCCGGCGCAATTCCCTCAGCGGAAGACGGCAAGGCGCGGCTGGACCATTTGTCGCGGCATGGACCCTCAGTTCACGCCTTCACGTTCAAAGCGCGGTTTCCGGCCCCTCAATAAATTGTGACTTGTATTGTTACAGAACAATGTTAGGTTTAGGTCCTTCATTTGAGAGGACCCCATGAAACTGTATTACTCCCCCGGCGCCTGTTCGCTGGCGCCCCACATCGTGCTCAATGAATTGGGCGAAAAGTATGAATTGGAGAAGGTCGACCTCGGTGCAAAGAAGACCGAGAGCGGCGGCGACTTCACAGCAGTCAACGCCAAAGGCTATGTGCCGACCCTGGAACTGGCCAAGGGCCAGATTCTAACCGAAGTGCAGGTCATCCTGCAGTATCTCGCCGACAAGGCCGAAGCCTCCAACCTGCTGCCGAAGTTCGGCACCATGGACCGGTATCATGCCATGGAAGCGCTGAATTTCGTGGCTTCTGAGCTGCACAAGGGTTTCGGCAGCCTGTTCAACCAGGCTATGCCCGAGGACGGCAAAAAGGCGATCATCGCGCGGGTGGAAAAGAGGCTGGCGTGGCTTGACGGCCAACTCGCCAGCAAGCCCTATCTCCTCGGCAAAGACTATTCCGTGGCCGACGCCTATGCCTTCGTGGTGCTGGGATGGAGCAAATTGCTGAAGGTCGATCTTTCCAAATATGCCCATATCACGGCCTACCTTGACCGTGTGGCCGCGCGTCCCGCCGTACAGGCGGCAATGAAGGAAGAAGGCCTTATCCAGGGTTGAACCGATAGGCCTTCAGACAGGTGACGGATCGGGGGCAACTGCGCCCGATCCACTTTCCTACCTCAGGCTATTCCCCCTGGTGCGGGTCTGCTGGTTGGGTGAACCGTCATGGTATTCGAACAGCTTGCGAAAGATACCCGGCGCAATGGCGGAGACCGGGTTCACCTGAAAGATCGGCTTGTCCATGCTGCCGCCCAGCGCATAGGTGACGCCGAAGATGCCCTCGCCACCGCCGCCCGTCAGAATGTCGCCGACGATGGGAATGCCGCCGATCGCCGCGTTGGCCGCATAGGCGGGGATGATGGTGCCCTTGATGTCGAAGGCGCCATCGGTCTTGCGAATGACGCCCTGGGCCGTGGCCCCCAGTTCATTGCCCTGCACCAGGCTCTCGCCGATCCGGATGAACTTGGCGTCGGTGGTGAACGGCATGGTCATCTTGTTGAATGTCAGCGCATCACTGCGCGGTCCGGATTTCTTCGGCCGGCCGCGGGTGTCGAGTTGAGCCAGTGTGGCCTCGTTGCGGATCTGGAAGTTGCGCAGGATCAGCCGGCCATCGCGGACCGAAGATCCAGAGTCATCAAGCAGAGCATAGAGCTCGATCCGGCCACCTGCGACCTTCGAATAGAGGTTGGCCGCGCGGATGGCCGCACCGCCATCGCGGCCGTTGATGCGCATCTCGCGGCCGTTCTTCACCGGGGTGACGCGGAACACCATCGGCTGTCCGCTGAGAAACGTCCCGCTGATTTCGGCCGATTGAACATGTCCGCCGCTGGTTTGCAGGGTGCCGCTGACACCGGACAGGACCTCACCGCGGTAGGCATAGACGCGGTCGACGTTGAGGGACACGGACACCGGCGCCGCGGATTGCCCGGCCGGCGGGTCGCCGCCCCTCCTCCGTGTACTGAACATCTGCTTGATGAGCGGGCGGGCGTCGAAGCTGTCGCCACGCAGGGAGAGGGACAGGCCACCATCGCCGTTCTTCACCGATACGGAGAAGATGTTTTCGTCCGTGAGCCGGACATCGGAAAAGGTCGCCTCCCGGATGCCGCCCTTTGGCGCGATGGCGATATTGCCTTTGATCAGAATATTGCTGCCCTTCACGATCAGGTCTTCGATGCGGCGCCCCTTCTCACCCTTGCTGTAGAATGTGAGCGTGGCGCGGGTCTTGGGTGCGGCGGGCCGCATGAAGTCGATGGCGCTGATGAAGAAATCGGCTTCCGACAAGTCGGCCTCGACCGACACCTTGCCATCGGGATCAGCAAGATCGTCGACCACCGCCTTGAGGTCCACGGGACCGCGCACATATTCACCAAGGTCGATGCCGAGCTTGAGCCGCTGCTCGCCGTCCAGATTGGCCTCCAGGATCGCGGATTGCTTGGCGCCGGCGCCGGTGGCCCGCTTCCATGCGAGAACTGCCGGGACACCGTCGAACTTCACCGGCCCCTTGGCCTCGATGGCGCCATCGGCAACCGTCAGGGCAATGTTGCCACCGGTGATGTCCATGCCCGGCAGTGCATCCTTCAAGGTTGTGTTGGTGATCTGGGCCGATGCCTTCACCACCACACGGTCTTCCGGAACATCCTTGATGAGGGGCAAAGTGAGATCGACCTTGGCCCGCGCGTCGCCGGAGAGCTTCGAGGTATCGAAGCCTGAGTGGCGTATCACGTTCAGGACCGGGCTCGACAGATATTCCAGGATGGCGCTGGTGGAGGCTTCGACATCGAGATCAAAGTTGCCAATGGTTTCGGGGGCGAGGATGTCCCTTGCCAGCATGGCACTCTTCTTCAACTTGCCGGTCAGACCCGAGGGCATCTGCACGTCGGCCGATTCGACCTCAAGCCGGAAATCATTGTCCTTGAGGGTGCCTGCGGCCGTGGCATCGGTGAGTGGCGGCAGGCCGGTCACATAGGTCGTCGTGACGCCGGTGATGCGGAAGCCAAGGCTCACGGAACCATCCGGCAGGCGCTTGTCGCGCTGGGCCCGGGCAAGCGCGTCAACGGGAAGGTTGACCTGGAACTCGCCGTCCTCGATGCGGCCAGCCTGGATGTGCTCGTTGATCCAGTCGCGGGTTTTCGGCGCCATGATGGGGGGCCAGAGTTGCCGCATGAGGCCGTAGGACAAGCCGCGGATGCGCCCCGACATCAGAATGCCGGGCGACTCGCCGCCGCCGGTGATGGTGCCGCGCAGCCTGACGCCGGTATCTCCCGACATGACAATCAGATCGGCTATATCGAGACGGGCTTCATCGATGGCGGCGCGGCCGATGAAATCGATACGATCGACGGACACGGGCGACTTGATGGAGCCTTGTGCATCGATGGCGACATTGCGGGCCTGCATCGAGATCTTGACGGCTGACAAGCGGCCGTCGCCGTCGCGGACCGGAACCACATTGCCGGTGATCTGGGCCCGCGAACTGCCAACCAGGACCGTGGAATCGGTGATGATCACAGCGCCGGTGACGGGGTCGTAGTCGGCCCTCAGAGACCCCTCATCGATGATGATGGGATCGGCGAGGTAGTCGGGCAGCCCGACTTCGCCGGCGGCGGCGTTGAACTCTGCCGAAGCGCGGGTCACGAGGCCGTCCTCCGTGATGTCGGCCTCGATCTGGCCGGCCAACGGCACCTTGACGCGCGCCAGTTGGGAGAGCGCATAGATCTCTTCGGAAATGTTGGCGGGCACGAGGTCGGCGACGCGCATGGAGACGGCGAAGGACCGGCTCTCGCGGCGATAGCTGGCCGTCAGGTCTGCATGCCAGGTCCCTTCGCTGGGCCCATTGGACACCTCGGCATTGGCCACGACAGCAAAGCCGTATGGCATGCGGCGGAAGGCCAGGTCGGCCTTCGGCACATCCCAGATGGAGTCATTGGCCTCGTCGTAGATCTTGATCGACGCATCGGCAACGCGAATGGTTTCGATGGACCCCAGGGTGCTGCCGTCATGACCTGGCTTGCCGCTGAGAATGCGCAGGAGAGAGACCGTATTGTCGCGCGTTTCCACCGCTGCGCCCACCGGTTCCTGATCGGACTTGTGGGCGGACGGATCATCGGCGCCGGCGTCGACGACTACCACCTCGTCGGCCGGTGCCGCCTCGCTGAACCCCAATTCAATGCCGCCTTCGAGGTTGCGGGTGATGCGGATACGCGGCCCGATCAGCTCCAGCGACGTCGGTACGATTGAGGCCGTGAGCAGCGCGTTCTCATCGATGGAAACGGCAGCGCGGGGCGCACGGGCAATGACATTCCCGGTTTCATCACGCAGTTCGAGATTGCGGAGCCGGAACCGGGGGACCTTCTTTCCACCCACCCGCTCGATGACCGCTCCGCCAATGCTGACCGACATGCCCGTAAGATTGTGGTTGATCTGGCTCTGGATGGTGTCGGTCATGAAATTGAGCGACACTGGCCCCTGGGCCAACCTGACATAGACCGCAGCACCGGCAATCAGCAGCACAGCCAGCACCGACATCAGGCTCAGAGCCGTGACTTTAACCAGACGCCGACGCACTGCTCTTCTGTTCCATCCTTTGCCTATCGTCCCATTGCAAAGCATCCCCTGCCGCTTCCGGCAGAGGACTGGCAGCAGCGGACACGTGACCAATTCTGCTTATGGACACCAAAGATAGGCCAAACCGTGGCCGAGACAGTGCCGGCCTCCCATCGGTGTGCCATTGCTGGACAAGCCCCATTACCCTTGACCCATGCTAGACTGCGGTTGCGCCCACGCAAGTGTCCAGCACGGGGTTTTGACCATGACATTGCCCTATTGAACAGGTATCTTTTGACTGAGTCGCAGGTGGGGTGAGGTCGCGGAATGTTGTTTCGGAAGAAGAAGCCTGCTGGCAACGACAATGTGCAGGCGCCAGCGCAACCCACCATCATCGGTACCGGCGCAGTCTTCGAAGGCAGTCTCCAGACGGACGGAGAGGTTCATGTCGACGGACGGCTGCGCGGCTGGGTGAGGGCTGATCTCTGCGTGGTCACGCCGAGCGGACTGGTGGAAGGTGAAATCGACGCCGAGGAAGTCATCGTCGCCGGGCAGGTCATCGGGCCGGTGAGTGCGCGGCACGTCCACTTGCAGGAAGGTGCACGTGTCGAGGGTGACATCACCAGCGATACCATCGCCGTGGACAACGGCGCCAAGCTCAGCGGCGCGGTGTGGCATCGGGATGGCCTGCAGACCAACGGCCATCGGCCTGTTGCACTGCCGCCGGCCAATGAGCCGCGCTTTGCCGCAGCTTCACTATGGGATCAGGTGCGCGAGGATGACGATCGGCCCCTGAAGGCGGTTCATCCCCAGCGCTAGATGTGACCTTTCAATAGGTTGGCGCATTACGCACTAGGCTGCAGACTCATAAAATCGTAG
>CAZECZ010000125.1:0-12734 GCA_964510815.1 uncultured Aestuariivirga sp. | reverse complement strand
TACGGTTGAAGACCTTGTCCGCGGACTTCTTGGCGGCCTCGGCCACGATGGGCTTATAGGACTCGCCGTGGATCATGATCTGCCAGCGCCCTTCACGAAGATAGCGGCCCGTCTTCGGGTTCTTCATGATCGGCAGGCCCCATTCCTCGAATTGGTGCACCGTCGAGTCGACGTGGCGGGCCATGTCGAACAGCAGGTCTTCGCGCACCAGTCCCATGAGATCGATGCGGGCGTAGCGCACATGGTCTTCCGGATTGTTCTCACCCCAGCGGGTGCCCATGTAGCAGTTGATGGCGTAAAGGCCCTGGGCAACCGCACCAGACCTGTCGATATTGGCCTTCTCCGCGATCACAATCTTTTTGTTTTGGCCCCAGAACCTGGCCTCCCAGGCAGCGCCGCTGCCCCCAAGGCCCGCACCGACGACCAGAATATCGATACCGTCTTCGACGATCGTTTCGTAAGCCATCAGTAGTACACGCCTTTCTTCATCTTGAGGCCATTGGACTCAAGAGTATGCAAGCCGCCTTCATCCAGGCGTATGTATTTGGGTTCGTTGTAGAGCAACTGGCTGTCGCGCTGTTCCTGGCTCGGCGCCGCAACTTCGGCAAGCTTGGGGATGGCGGTTCCCCACGGCTTGGTGGTGATGGGCGACAGGAAGTTCTTTTCCTCGCCGTTGCGGAACTTGATCTTCCAGGCAATCGTGCCCTTCTCTTCGTCGCGATGGACCCGGACGCTGTGGCCGAGCGGCGCGAAGTCGGCGTAGCCGCGCACATCGATGGCATGCTGCGGGCAGGCCTTGACGCAGGAATAGCACTCCCAGCACATGTTGGGCTCGATGTTGTAGGCCCGCCGATAGGTCTTATCGATGTGCATGATGTCCGAGGGACAGATGTCGACGCAGTGTCCGCATCCGTCGCACCTTGTCATGTAGACGAAGGTAGGCATGGGTTGGCTCCTTATCTCATCCAAATGAACTTGCAGGCGAGGCTCAATAGTGGCGGGGCGCTTCGCGCTTGATGCCAAGCCCCATGCTCATCGGGGCACCTTGCAGCAGTTCCATGGAGTGTCTCTTCTGTTGTTCGGGATCGTCACGGGTCAGTGTCGGCAGGTTATCGGCGGTGCCATTGGCCAGGTTTACACGCTTGCCGAATGCCGCAGCCGGCTTGAAGAACATGTGGGAGAATTTGGACCACGGGATGCCGGCGAACAGGACGATCGTTGCGATGAGATAGAAAAACAGAAACAGCATCGCCCAGCCTGTTGACCCCGCCGCCTGCAGCCAGGCCCACAAGAGGCCGAAGGTGGCACTGAGAACCAGCGAAATGATGAACAGATCGGCGCGCATGAGACGGAGCGGCGAGGACCCTTCGGCCGCGACATCGACGCGGATGAAGAACCAGAACCAGTATCCGCCGACGCAGATCATCAGCGCGCCGATGTACCACAGCGCCGTCACGACGACAGGTGTGGGGAAGATGGGAGTCGGATAACCGAACACCATGATGACGGTGGTGATGATGTAGATGATGAAGCCATACATGCCCAGGAGATGGGCGACCCGGCGGCGCTGGTTGCAGAACTCACCCGACATGGCCACATCGACCACGGCTGTTTGCACCGCGATGCCGAGTTTCTCGCCGCCGCCGACTTCCTTCTTCGCCCGCCTCTGCGCGGCGCGCATGTTCTCGAAGAAATATTTGGCGCTCTGCTTGTGGATGACGTCGAACAGCGTGCCCCCCACGACGAGGAGCGCCATGACGACGACAAACAGTTGCATCATACCGGGTGGCACAAACGCTGACAGTTCGGCAAATGGATTGCTCGTGAACATCAAGTCCCCTCTCTTGAGCGACCGATTCTCGCTGACCGGTTACACTCAGGCTCCCATTGATGTGTGCAGACTATATTAGAATGAAATATATAGCAATAAACCTATCTATTGCGTTTTATGCTCGTCTTTTCAGTAGGTTGTGACTCTGATGCATGATTTGAGCGGTGATCGCGTCATCGCGCCGCAATGCCGGCAATCACCGCAAACCCAATGCCGGGACACCGCTCAGTAGTGTGCCGTCTGCACGTCCTCGACACCTTCATTGGGGAACTTGTACGGCCTGTTCCGATACGCCCTCTTGTGGAAGGGAAGACCGTGTTCGACCATGTAGTCGTGGACGTCCTTCTCGGTCCAGCCGATCAGGGGATCGACGCGGACCAGGCGGCCATCAACGTCTACCTTTTCCTTTACATCCTCGCCCCTGGCCATGTGATAGACCGCGCTGATCCAGCATTCATAGGGCGCCAGCGTATCATTGAGGTGCACGACCATGAAGGTTCGCCCGGGCATGGTCTCGTTTTCCGACCACATGTGCTCGCAATGGTCCTTGTCGCACTCCTTGATCTGCGCTTCGCGGCCGGTCGATTCCGAAACATTCGTAAGGCCAAGGCGTTCGACAATGAGGTGGCGGTACTTGAGGCTTTCGTCAAACAGATGGCCAGGCCTGCAGAACACAACCGGCGTCGCCGGATCGATCTCGGCGACCATGCTCAACACAACGATCCCCTTCGCGCGAAGTGAGGCGGTGACGAGGGTCTTGCCGGGGAAGCGTTCCTTGATGAGGTAGCGCAACAATGCCGGGGCCGGCATCCCTGCCGTTTCATGTTGGATATCGGTGAAACGCGACATGAGAAACGACTCCCGCTGCGGCGTATGCTGCATAGAGAGAGTACACATGCCCGCCCCGCGGGGTCAAGGCACGCCGCCGAACGGAAACATTAACAGAATGAAAGCGTTCTGGACGCCCGGACAGCACGGCTGCCGGATCAGGTCCCCATCGCCGCACGAATGCCTGCACCCGCAAGGATCGACAACTGGGCACGAACCGGCAAGTGATCGGACGCGACCCTTGCCAGAGGTGTGTCCAGCGCCATGAAATCGACCACGTCGACATCCCGCGTCACGAGGATTCGGTCCAATGGCCAGAGCGGCATGCGCGACGGGAAACTGGGCACTGCGCCATGGTGGTTCGACAGGTGCGGATCAAACATCCTGAGTGCGGACCGTCCGGCCATGCGCCACTCGTTCATGTCGCCCATCACGACCACCGGACGGCCATCATCCGGCTGGGCGGCCGCCAGCAGTTTCGTGACCTGAAGCGAGCGGGAACGCCTGAGAAGCCCCAGATGGGCCGCGATGATGCGGATCTGGATATCGGCCAAGTCGATATCGGCCACCAGCGCTCCGCGCGGTTCGAGACCAGGCAGATCCAGGCGTTGGACCTGGCGAACCCGGCCGTTGCGATAGAGGATCACATTGCCATGCCAGCCATGGCTTCGCGTCCTAGACCCGACATCCGCGACGGCCTGGTATCCGCCGAGATGCTGGAGCAGTTCAAGATCGAGCAGCCCCTGCCGGTCGCCAAATCGCGCATCGGCCTCTTGCAGAGCGATGATGTCCGCATCAAGTTCCAGCAAGACGCGCTTGATCCGCAGTGGTTCAAACTTGCCATCCGTGCCGACACATTTGTGAATGTTGTAGGACGCGACGGTGAGTTGGGCAGCTGGCTGGACCTGACGCTCGCCTTCGACATCCGAAACCGGGCGCTCCTCAGCGCTCAATCGAGTAAACTCTGAAACCATAAGGCGTTCTTCGGCATTACCCTGCGGCTGAGAAACGAGCGATCACAAGTGAACCTTGCAACTTGAATCCTACACCAGAAAACCATGAAATATCCAGCCCGCTTGCCAATGCCGGGCAAATTGGGTCAGATTCCGGTTTCTCATGACCATCATCGTGCTCATAATTGTTGCAGTCGCCGCGGCGGGCTATCTGTACGTCGTCGGTCTGGGGACATTTTCAGAGCACCGGGAGCGCGGAGACAAAGGCCGGGCGCTGCCACCCGCATCCGGCGAGACAATCATTGATCAGATGATTGGCCCAATGGTTGCCGAACGGCCGGGACAGACCGGGCTGTGCCTTCTGGCCGACAACCTTGCCGCATTCAACGCGCGGCTCGAGACCATCGAAAAGGCCGGTCGAAGCCTCGATCTTCAATACTATTACTGGAAAGCCGACATCACCGGGCAGATCCTGTGCCGCGCCCTCATCGCCGCGGCGGACCGTGGCGTTCGGGTGAGACTGCTGCTCGACGACATCAATACAATGGGCTTCGACTCGAGCTATCTTGCGCTCGATAGCCACCCGCTCATCGAAGTGCGCCTGTTCAACCCGAGCCGAAGCCGCACCAGTCCCATCCGCCGCGGCCTCGAACTGGCACTGAAATACCTCACGAGCACCCGCCGCATGCACAACAAGTGCTGGATTGCCGACAACCGCATTGCGATCATCGGCGGCCGCAATATCGGCGATCCCTATTTCAACGCTTCAAACGCCGCCAATTTCCAGGATATTGACCTGCTGGCGACCGGAGCGGCCGTTGCCGATGCCGAAGCGATCTTCGACCGTTACTGGAATAGCGATGCGGCACTGCCAATCAGGTCGCTGCACAGAATCCGGAAGCCACAGTTGGCTCGCCTCATCGGCAGACTCGACGATGCCGCAAGATCTGAGCAGGCCCGCACTTACCTCGACACCAGTGCGGCCCTGGCCGAAGACGAGAACCTTGAGACATGGTTGCGGAACACGAACTGGGTGGCGGATGCAACCGTTGCGGCCGACCCGCCTGAAAAGGCCAAGGGACTGCATCTCGATCAATGGCTGGTGCATCGCATCGAAGCCCTATTGCGCGGTGCACGGTCAAGCATCCAGATCACCTCGCCCTATTTCATTCCCGGCTCCACTGGCACGGAGCTGTTCGAACAGATGCGGGTGAATGGCGTCAGCGTCGAAATCCTCACCAACTCACTCGCGGCCACGGATGTCATCGCCGTACATGGAGCATACTCGCGTTATCGGAAGGTGCTGGTCGCGTCCGGGGTCAGCATACACGAGCTGAAGCCTAATCCATCGCAATCGCGGGCATCGGTCTTCGGATCCCGGACTGCCAGCCTCCACACCAAGTCCATGGTCATCGACGGTAACACGGGCTTTGTGGGGTCCTTCAATCTCGATCCCCGTTCGGCCTCCATCAATACCGAGATGGGAATTGTCTTCACCGATGCTGGGCTGGCCTCGCAGCTCGCAGAGGTGTTTCAGCGCTTCATATCACCGCCTTGCAGCTATGACCTGTTGATGGAGAAGAACCAACTGGTGTGGAGCACGGTCGAGCAAGACGCCGACGTGCGATTCCATAGCGAGCCACTGGCATCGAGATCCCGTGCCATCCTCGCGTGGCTCATAAGGCTCCTTCCCATCGAGTCCCAGTTGTGAGGCCTCACTTGTATCCCGTCATCTCGAGATAGCCCACGCCGCCTTTCGTGCCTTCAAAGCGGATCGGGCCCTCCCAGTAGGGCACGCTGAGGTCCATCCAGGCCTGGGGATTGAGCGGCCGTGTCTCAATGTCGAGTCTGCGGGCCGGAAGCTGGAGGCGCCATCGCACAGGAATCCTGCGGCCGGCGACATCAGCCGTTTCAAGCGGGGTGAGCGCAAGCTCGTCGGGAGCGAGCGGCTGCGGCTTGCCGTTGGCGCTGATCCAGGTTCCGGACAGGTAATCGCCAGCATGGTCGCGGAACCTGTAGACCATCAGCTTTTCGCCGTCATCGAAGTGAAGCGAGAACCAGTCCCATCCCGCCTGATCCTCGGTCAGTGGCTGCGATGACCATTCCCGGTCGAGCCAGGCCTGCCCTGTCACGGCAATCCGCCGGCCCTCCAGCACGATCGCTCCCGCGACTGCATAGAACGGTTGCGAATAATAATGGCTGGCGTGACCGTCCAGTGACTTGACCGAATAGCCCGCATCGCCCTGCAGAACGATCGGACCGTGTGCCGTTGCCGTGAGATCGTAGGAAAATCCTTCTCCGCTGGCGCCAATCGCCAACCTTGAAAGCTGGTCGGCCGAGGGGTTCTTCTCACCGGTCATGTGCCAATTGTCGATCCACGCCCGAAAGGGTGCCAATTCCACGCCGGCCTGACCGACAGCACTGCGGGCAAAGCGTTCAGCGGCGAGATGGCGGGACTTGGACGTGACGGCGGCATGGCCCATCCAGACTTGTGGATCTTCCCAGCCCGGTGCCTGGTCTGGCGACAGTGCGACGCGGAACAAGGTCCATTGCACCCCATAGTCCTCGCCGTCATCGCCCTGGAGATTGGCTGTCAGGTACCACCACTCCACGCGGAACGGCCGATGCACGCCGTGGTCTTGTGGAAATTGCAGGACCGTGGCCCGCGATGGCTTGGCGAAGCCTTCCGCCGGCCCACCGAGCCCGGCAAAGCCCTGTGCGATGGCCGGCAGCACCATGAGGACATAGAAGACCAAAACCCTAACGCTCATGGGCGAAGACCTTGGTGAGCCGCGCCGGCGGCGTGTGCGCGAGCGACCATGAGGGCAAAGCTGCGGCAGCCAGGGCCGCGGTCACCGCCATAATGGCAAGACGCAACCAGTCCCACGGAAAGAGATGGAGAGGCAAACGCCAGCCGAATGCCTCGACATTGACGATGGCCAGCAGTGCCCACGACAGGGCGATCCCGAGAGGAATGGCAGCAACCATGGTCAACACCGCCAGCATGAGGCCACGGGTCAGGTCCAGCCATGCAAGGGTTTTCAACCTCACGCCCATGGCCCACACAGGGGCAACGCTGGGAAGCCGCATGTTCGCTAGGGTCAGGAGATTGGCGAACATCGCAATGGTGGCGACGCCGAGCGTCAGGATGTTGAGCGCTGCCGTCACCGTGAATGTCCGGTCGAAGACACCGAGTGAAAAAGCCTTGATGCTGGCTTGCGAAACCACGTTTTCGCGCGGCAGACCGAAGCGGTCACGAAGCGCATCGGCCAGCCCATCCGCCAAGGCAGGAGCAATGCGGACGCCGTAGCGGAGCCGCTGTACTTCGGGAAACTGCTCTGTGAGCTGATCATTTGAAATGATGACCTGGCCAATCGGGTTTCCGTAGTCGGAATAGACTCCGGCGACCGGGAGCGACAGGCCGCGGGGCAGCAACAGGGATTGTCCCAATGCCAGCCGTCTGCGGCGCCACAATTGCTCATTGACGAGGAGCCCCCTGCCCGCCGCCACCTCGTCCCAGACACCGGGCACCGCCTCGATGATCGGCCAGTTGTCTCTGTAAGTCCTCTGATCGGCGACGCCGTAGATTTCCACTGGCTGGCCTGCCGCCGTGCCTTCCACATGCCAGATGGGGAGGACGGCATCGGCCCTGTCTTTCAGAAACGCCGCGATGCGCTGGGCTTCCGCTTCCGTCCGTGCGGTCACATAGAGTTCCGAGGCAAGCCGCTGGTCAAGCCAGCCCACGAATGTCTGGCGGAAACTGGAGACCATGGTGCCGACGCCGATGTTGGTCGCAAGCGCCAGTAACAGCGCCATGAGCGCCAGCGACAATCCGGGCAGCTGTTGGCGGGCGTCGGCCCAGAACCATTGTGTGAGCGGCGCGCGGGCTAGCCGCGTTCCCAACTTCAAGGCCGATGACAGCGCGAGCGGCAGCGCGAATGCAGCGCCAAGAAAAAGCAAACCGATCATGATGAATCCGGCCGCCAACCCTGTCGCCAACCACGCCATGGCGGCGGCAACCACTAGCATCGAGATGCCTGCAACCGCCTGATAGCGGATGCTTCGCACATGTGCCTCGATCCAGGCCAAGGGGCGGGCCGCGTTCATCAGGGGTTGCTGCCAGGTTCGGACCAAATATCCGGAGGTGGAGAACAGCGTTCCGCCGGCGGCAATGGCCAATCCTGCAGCCCACACGGCCGGACGGACGGTCAGTCCTCCGGGCACCTCGGCGCCATAGAGTCCCTTCAATGTGGCCGCGACGTCTGGCAACAGGACGGCAGCCACGCCATAGCCCAGCGCAACACCGGCCAAGCCCGCGACGACCGACAAGAGAAGCGCCTCGATCATCAGGGCACCGATGAGGTGAATGGCCGGCAAGCCGAGCGCCCGCATGGTGCGAAATGTGATCCGGCGCTGCTCGAAGGCAAGGCCCACGGCCGCATGCACGATGAACAGACCCACTGCGAAGGACAGGAATCCGAAGGCCGTGAGATTGAGATGGAAACTGTCGGTCAGGCGGCTGATGTCGCTGCTGGTGCCCGGCGCCCGCTCCACGAGGCCGGGGGCAACCTGTGCAAGCGGTTTGCGGCCGGCTGGCTGTTCCTTCCACTCGATCAGGCGTGAGATGGAGCCCTCAAGCCCCAGCAACTTCTGCGCATGGCCGATGTCGGTCACCAGCGTGCCCGGCATGAGGGACGAGCTTGCGACTATGGGCGAGCCGGTGAGGCCGGTCACGCGTGTGGCTGTCTCCGGGTGTGCAAGGAACTGCCAAGGTGGCGAGATGAACGCGGTAAATCCGTTCCCCGGTTCCGGCAGGCCGATCATCCGCGCCTCGGGCGGCAGCGACACGGGATCGACGCCGATAAGACGATAGCGCGTGCCGCCCAATCGCAATTCGCCATTCACCACGGGTGTCACCAGCCATCCGGATGTCCTGAGACGGGCGTACACGGTCTGGTCGATGAGGTCGCCATCCGCATGGATGATCTGGGTGAGACTGTCCTGGGCGAGGACGGCAGCGGCTCGCGCATAGCTGGCGCGGGCTTCTCCGTTGATGGCCTGCACGGCGGACCACAGGGCGGTCGCGAGGCAAAGTCCCAGCAACAGCATGGCCAGCTGGATGGGGTGGCGGCGCCAATGGGACAGGATGGCCGGCAGCGAGACGGCTAGCACGGCGCCACCCGGCCGGCATGCAGATGCACATGGCACTGAAGCCGTGCCGCGAGACGGCTGGAATGGGTGACCATCAGAAGCGCCGATCCTGCTTCGCTGGCCAGCGCGAGCATGAGATCAAGTGCGGCGTCACCGGCGGCTTCATCAAGATTCCCGGTGGGCTCGTCGGCCAGAACCAGCCGCGGCCTTGCCGCCAGCGTGCGCCCGATGGCGACGCGCTGCTGCTGGCCGCCCGAGAGCTGCTCCGGATAGTGCTTCAGATAGGCTTTCAGCCCGAGGAGTTCCGCCAGCCGGGCAGTCCACTGGGGATCATGGCGCCCGGCGAGGCGGGCCTGAAAGGCCAGATTGCTCTCGGCATCGAGCGATGGGATCAGATTGAACTGCTGAAACACCAGTCCAACGGTTTCACGCCGCAGGACCGCGAGTTCGCCATCACCCAGCCTGGTGATGTCCTGGCCATCGATTTCGATGGAACCGTTGTCGGGTTTGTCGAGCCCCGCCACGAGATGCAGAAGCGTGCTCTTGCCGCTGCCCGACTCGCCTGTGAGCGCCATGGTCTCGCCGGCATTGAGCGACAGGCTGACACCCCGCAAAACCTCGAGCGGCCCCTCCCGGGTGGCGAAGGTTTTGGTGACCTCGTTCAGCTTCAGTAACATTGCGTAAGCCAATGGCAGTGCGTTGAGCCTGTCACGCCGCTGGAAGCGCCCTTTCGACCAGCCGCGCCCAGAAGGCCGGGCCCTTGACCAGAAGCTCGTCGTTGAAATCATAACCTGGATCATGCAGCATCGGGCCGGGGCCGGCGCCGAGCCCAAAGTAACAGGATGGAACGACCTCCTGCATATAGGCGAAATCCTCCGAGAACATGAAAGGTCCGCGCATGTCGACCTTTGCCGGGTCCTGCCCCATCTCCAGCGCGACCGTCCGGACGAGTTCCGCCTCTGATGCGGAGTTGTCGCCCGCCGGATAGCTCCAGCTGTCGTCGCCCAGACGCACCTCCGCCTCACATCCGAAAGACGCGGCATGGGACTTTGCCAGATCGGAAATGCGCTTGATGACCAAGTCGCGCACCGGCTTCGTTACCGTGCGCACGCCGACGAGCAGCTTTGCCTCCTCGGGAATGACCGTCGCAAGGGAACCTGCGTTGAACGCCCCGACGGTGATCACGGCCGGATCATGAGGATCGACATTGCGGGAGACGATGGATTGCAGCGCCATGACCAGCGACGAGGCGCAGACGATCGGGTCGACGGCCTTCTGCGGCACGGCGCCATGGCCGCCTACACCCCGCACGACGATACCGGCAATGTCGACGGCAGCGGTGATCGGACCCGGCTTGACCACGACCTGCCCCGCATCGAGGCCCGGAATGTTGTGAAGTGCGAAAACGGCATCGCAGGGAAAGCGTTTGAACAATCCATCCTCGATCATGCGCAGCGCCCCGCCCTCGTCCTCTTCCGACGGCTGGAAGATCAGGTGCACGGTGCCGTCGAAGTTCCGGATTTCCGAGAGATAACGGGCAAGACCCAGGAGCATGGTCGTGTGGCCATCGTGACCACAGGCGTGCATCTTGCCGGGGATCTTCGACGCATAGGGAAGATTGGTCGTCTCGTGGATCGGGAGGGCATCCATGTCGGCGCGGATACCGATGGTCCGCCGCGACGTGCCATTGCGCAGCGTACCGACCACACCTGTCTTCGCAATGCCGGTCTCAACGTCAAAGCCCAACCGGGACAATTCCCGCGCCACAATGCCGGCGGTGCGGACCTCCTCGAACAGCATTTCGGGATGCTGGTGCAAGTCGTGGCGGATGGCGGTGAGTTCTTCCCGGTGACGGGTCAGGACATCTTCGATCATCGCTTCTGCGGCACCATCTTTTCGACGAAGCTGAAGCCCCACACGATCAAGAAAGTCAGGCACATGTAGATCACGGCCAGCAGCATCAAGGGTTCGAAGGTGCGGAACGTGTCCTGGCGAATCTTGTAGGTCACGCCCATCAGATCCATCACTGTCACAGCAAAAGCCAGTGGCGTTGACTTGAGCTGGAGCACAACCTCGCCTGCCAGTGTGGGCAGCACGAGGCGGACCGCCCGCGGAAGCCAAACGCGGCTCAGGACTTTCCACGGAGACATGCCGAAGGCACGGGCCGCTTCCAGTTCTCCGCGTGGAACACCGAGGAAGGCGCCACGCATGATTTCACCCTCATAACCGGCGAAGCTCAGAGAGAAGGCCAGGAGCGCGTACCAGAAGGCATCGAGCCGGATCAGCCAAATGAAGTTTTCTTTGAAGCCCGGATAGACCAGGCCGATCTGTGGAAACAGCGATCCGACCCCATAATAGATGAGCCAGATCTGAACCAGCAACGGCGTGCCGCGGATGACTGTGCAGAACCAGCGTGCCGACGCTGCCAGCCACCAAGGCCCTGTAACCTGCACGAGCCCGATGGGGACAGCAAGCAAGAAACCGATAATGACTGACAGGACCAGCAGTAAGATCGTTAGCCACAGGCCCTTTGCAAGCAGTGGAAGATTCTTCGGCAGCCACGACCAATCTGAGGCGAACACCAACCAGTAGAGAATGCCGAGCGCCATGGCGGCCAGCACCGCCAGAATGATGGTCTTGATGACGAGCTTGATGACATGAAGGGTCATGGGGAGCCCCTCACGTCTGCAGGCGTTGGCCGCGGCGCAGGTGCCGCTCGAAGCGGCTCAAGACCTGCTGCGAAAGCAGAGTGATCGTAAGATAGATGGCGCCCGCGGTCAGAAAGAACGTCATATACATCTTGGTGTTGCCCGCAGCCTGCTGGGCCGTCTTGGCTAGCTCAACACCGCCGCCGACGACGGCGATAAGTGCCGTGTCCTTGGTGACGATGAGCCAGAGATTGGAGAGGCCTGGAATGGCCAAAGGCAACATCGCCGGGAGTGTCACGCGCCGAAATTCCAGAATGGGCGACATGCCGTAGGCACGGGCAGCCTCCAGTTGTCCGATCGGAATGGCCTGAATGGCGCCGCGCAGCACTTCCGTGTGATAGGCACCTTGCACGAAGCCGAGGACGACGATCGATGCGGCAATACCATTGATCGCTACTGCGCCAAACCCCAACGCCTCAAACAAGGCCGATAGTGCCGTGCTGCCGGCAAAATAGAGGATCAGAATCAGCACCAATTCTGGCACGGCTCGCACGAGTGTCGTGTAGCCCAGCAGGATCCGTTGCGTCAGCGGACTGCCGTGGATCTTGCCCATGGCACCAATCATGCCAATGAGCAGACCGAGCGCGTAGGCCATGACGGCGATGAAGAGAGTCAGCGCCAAGCCAGACAGCAGCTCATCGCCATAGCCCGTGTCGCCGAAGCTCAGGATCTCGGGAAGGCCGGGTTTCGTTGCCATCTCGCCGCCAAAACGATTGGGTCCGCGTCAGGAGACGCGGACCCAGTTGTGTTACTTGCCGCCGCCGGGCGTGATCATCTTGCCGACGAGTTCGGGATACTTCGCGGTGATCTCCTCGAACTTCCCGGCCTTGGCGAGTTCGGCAATCGCCATGTTGATCTTATCCTTCAGCGCGGTGTTGTCCTTTAGGATGCCAGCGCCCACACCTTCACCGAGGGTCTCTGAGTCATGTGGAACCATACCCTTGGATTCGCAGCATGCCGCGCCCTGCTCCGTCTGCAGGAAGGCGTCGAGGGCCGAAGCATCGGCCTGCACGTAGTCGAGGCGGCCGGCAGCAAGGTCATTGTTGGCCTCATCCTGCGTGGCATAAGTCTTGATTTCAGCGCCGGCTGCACCGAAGAACTTCTGGGCATAACGCTCATGGGTGGTCGAAACCTGCACACCGAGCAGCTTGCCCTTCAAATGGCCCGGAGTGATGTCCATGTCTCCGTCCTTGGTGCCGATGAGCATGGTCGGCGTGTTGTAGTACATGTCCGAGAAGTCGATGGTCTTCTTGCGCTCATCGG
>CAZECZ010000124.1:0-12928 GCA_964510815.1 uncultured Aestuariivirga sp. | reverse complement strand
CCTTCAGACTGATTTGTGAATCACTTTCGATTCCAAATGACCGCCCGAGGCTCTAATAGGCGTTGCGGCCGAACAGCACGACGACGAGGGTGCGAACGAGGATCTGCAGGTCGAGCGACAGCGACCAGTTCTCCGCGTAGAAGATGTCGTTCCTCACCCTGCCCTCAAGCTTTTCTTCCGTGTCCGTCGGGCCGCGGAAGCCGCGCACCTGCGCCAGACCGGTGATGCCGGGCTTGACCCGGTGCCGCGCGAAGTAGCCTTCCATCCGCTGGGCAAATTCCTCGTTGTGGTCGAGCGCATGGGGCCGCGGACCGACGATGGACATGGTCCCGTTGAAGACGTTGAATATCTGTGGAAGCTCATCCAGGCTCCAGCGCCTGATAAAGCGGCCGACCCGCGTTATCCGCGGGTCATCGCGCGTCGCCTGCACGGTGCGGCTGGCCGGTACATCCTTGTGGTACATGCTCCGGAACTTGTAGACGTCGAAGACCTCGTTGTTGAAGCCGACGCGCTTCTGGCGGAACAGCACGGGACCCGCACTGTCGAGCTTCACTGCAAGCGCCACGATGGCCAGTACCGGGCTGATCAGCAGCAGAATGATGACGCCAAGCACGTAGTCTTCGATGGTCTTGATGACCGAATCCCATCCCGACATCGGCTTGCCGACGACTTGCACGACAGGCAATGACGCGAAATGGCTGGGCGGCGAGCGGAATTCCGTCCTCAGGCCGATCAGGTCGCTGGCGAGAAAGACATTAAGCGGAAGCTCGCGCAATCGCGCGACGATGTTCATGATGCGGTCGTCCTCCGACCACGGCAAGGCGATGACGATGTCGTCGATGAGGCCCTGCCTCGCATCGACCGTCAACTGACCGAGATCACCTGCGAGATCGGAGAGAACGTCACCCTCGGCAAGTTCGCTTCCCGTCATCGCGAGCGGAATATCGGTATAGACGCCGACCAGGCGAACTGGCCGGCCGGCGCGTTCCGAGAGGAGTGCGCGCAGCCTTTGACTCTGGCTTCCTTCCCCAATGATCGCCACCGAGCGGCAGGCGTCGTCGTATCCGAGCAACTGCACGAAGGCCATGCCGATGCCGCACCTGATCAAGGCGATGCTTGTGACGCAGGATGCGGCGAAGGCCACGAACCAGATACGCGAGAAAGTGGCCGATACCTTGATCGAGTAAGCAGCGGCAAGAAGAAACAGGTAGGCTGTGGCTACAGCAACCAGAATGCCATGCAGGTTCCGCAACGGGTTGACAGCAACCTCGAAGCGATAGAGCGAAGCGTAGTTCATCACGGTCAGCGTCACCAGCCACACGAAGAGCACGGCAGCGATGTAAAGATCCTGCGCTGGCGAATAGACGACGATCGAGTCGTAGGTCAGATAGCCCGAGATCAGGATCGCGAGACTGTCCGCAAACACCAGCAATGATGCCGCCGTCGTCGCCGACAAGGTCGGAAGGCGCGATCTCGACCGCGCTGAAGCAGATTTTTCTGGCATCTTCAGCATGTTGAACAACATTTCCTTGGTGGAGCGGTCATTGCAAGGATTGGCCACCAAGATCCGGCATCACTTCGGAACATAGCGAGGCAGCTCCTTCAAGACGCTGGACATGAACGACTGGAGTCTCCTGTCAGCGGCGGCCTCGGTTTCACCGGGTTGCACGGGCGTTGTCAGGCGGACGAGGGCTCCATCCGTGCGCCCCCTGGACATGGCGTTCCAGATCGTCCGGAACTTCGCCACGTACTCATTGGCAGATCGGTCGCCGGCACCTTCGAACCAGTAGTAGACGAGTTGCCTCTGCGCATCCTTTTGAATGATCGCCCGATTGAGGCGGAACGCTGGGATACCATTGTCCGGCGTCACACCGATGGAACTCCACCGCGAAACCTCCCAACCATGGCCCGGAATACACACCTCGGGCGAATGAATGCCGGATTGTCCTGTGGTCGAATTGTAATAGGACACGAACAGATCGATGGGCGCCTTCTTTCCCGCACCCGCGTAGCTGACAACGAGATAATCATCCGCGGCCAGCACCTTCTCGATCACCGGATCGAGTGTCATCTGAGTCCCGCGCATGCCCTCAAGTGCCATTGGAAATGTGGTCAGCGATGCCCTGTCGACCGCGGCAGCCGCACGCGGGGGAATCAGCTGCCAGGCTGCGCCGCTGGCGATCAGCATGATTGCCGCCACCATCAAGGCTGGCGTCGCGCGGATACCCGCTTTCCAGGGAACGCCTTTGAGCAGTCCCGATGTATCCAGATCGAGGACGCCGAGGGCCGCGTCGGGCCGGCGGGTCAGCCGTTGAAGGATGAAGCCGGTCAGGTAGAGGATCACGACGCAGGAGATGAAGATGATCCATCCCTCGAACCAGTGGAGGAAGCCCTCTGCCTGCGAAATCCCGAAGTAGTTCACTAGCACGCCGATCGCACCGATGCGGAAGCTGTTCATCAGCACGGTAATCGGGATCGTCAGCGAAAATAGGAGTACTTTCTGCCAGACGGGGCCGCGATACAGAACGCCGAACAGATAGCCGAAGCTCATCAGGGGAAACAGGTATCTCAAGCCATTGCAGGCCTCGGCCACCTGCAGCTGATATTGCCCCAGGTCGATGACGTTGCCTTCCAGATAGACGGGTATGCCCAGCGAGTTAATCACGCCGGCGCCGAGCGCGGACGAAATGAGCTGCAACTTGGCAGAGACTTGCCAGTAGATCATGTTGGGCAATGGCACCATGAAGAAGAGGTGCAGCCAACCCGTCCAGTAGTGCCCGGCCTGGCGGATGCCCACAATCACGAGCATAAGGCCGCCCGCCACGATGATCATCCCGTAAATGATGAGATCCGGGATTTGCGATACGTTCCCGACAAAGCCAATCAGAAGGCCGAAGCCGATGACGAAAAGGCCGGGTACACGGCTTCCTCCCTCCAGCAGAGGCGGGCGGTCACGGATCTCGCGCAGCAGCATGAAGGCCGAGACGAAGGGCACCAATGGGCCGTAGCTGTATTCGGGGCGGGACCAGCCTTCGATCAGCGCCGCACCACCGTCCCAGAAAAAGGCCACGACCCCGAGAATCGCGAACAGAAGCAACATGAACCCAGTCCGGCCGCCGCCTTCACGGATCGCGCCTTCCAGTGGCTTGAACGACTGGCTGGATACCGTCATGTGCCACCCCTTCGCCGGTTTGCGGCCGGAGAACCGCGGCGCCCGAACCCGCTTGTCAAATTTGCGATCCTGCTTTCAATCATGACATGCACCTGGACCTCAGTCTGCAAGCGGAATGCCATCAATCCGACATTGCCAGCTTGGAATAGGCATCATTGACGCGCGGCTTGATCGGGTCACCATCTTTCATGGTGGCCAGCAAGTCCTCGAGTTGCTTCTTGGCATCCGCCTTGCGATCCAGTGCCGCATAGGTCATCGCCAGATGATACTTGACCAGGGCCATATCCGGCAACTTGGCGGCCGCTTCCTCGAGATTGGTCAGGGCCGTCTGATAGTCGCCGCGGCGATAGGCAACCCAGCCAAGCGTGTCGTGGAAATGCGGCACATCAACGCTTTCGAGGCTGCGGGCAAGCTGCGCCGCCTGCTCCAGGCTTGCGTCATCGCTGCGATAGTCGACCAGAAGGCTGGCGAGATTGTTGATGACGATCATGGCGTCGGGCGTCGTCTTCAGCTGCTTTTCGTAGACAGCAATTGCGCCTTCGATGTCGCCATTGGCCTCCAGGATCTGGCCGAGGCCAAGACTGAGGCCCAGATTTCCCGGCGCATGTTCGACGCCCTGCCGGAACGCATCTTCCGATTCCTTGAGGCGGTTCTGGCCCCTGTAGAACTGGGCCAGCGCGTAATAGCCCACGGCCGAGTCAGGGCGCTGGGTCATGGCCTGCTTGAAGGAGTCTTCGGCGTCCTGCGGCCTTTTCTGGATGATCCGCAGCGCACCCATCATCACCAGTGCGTCGGCATTCCTGGGATTGGCTGACAGCACCGATGTCAGGAAGTTTTCCGCATCGGAGAGCCGGTTGGCGCGAAAATAGGCGTAGACCAGGTTCTGCAACGGCAATGCATCGGTGGGCGCATCTTCATAGGCCCCCTTCAGCAGCGCAATACCTTCGTCATACTTCGATTGTCCCAGCAGCGCTGCGCCGAGAAGCTGCTCGCCGACGTCGGAGGCCTTCTTGGAGTCCTTGAGCGCTTCAGCAATCTTCTGTGCGCCAACCCAGTCCTGGCGGGCGAGCTTTTCACGGCTCAACATGGCCAGCAGGCGGCCATCATTGGGATGAAGCGCAATGGCGTCTTCCAGCACGCCCATCACCTGGTCGGCGCGGTCCCGGCGCTTGAGGAACTCCACGTATTGGACCACCCGGTCCGGGGCGTGGCCGGAGATCTTGACGGCCTCGAGATAGCGTTCGGCCGCCAACTGGATCGAGCCCTGACGCTCGAAGGCCTGTCCGATGAGCGCCAGAAGCTGAACCGACTTGGGTGTTTGAGCCAGCGCTTCACGCAGGTCCGCAACAGCTCCGTCAATGTCGTTGGTTTTCAGCTTCAGGCTCGCCCGGAAGCCAAGCGCGTCGGCGTTCCGCTGGTCCTTCGCCAGCACCTCGTTGGCCAATTCGAGGGCCTTGTCTCGATTTCCATCCCTGAGGCTGAAGCTGGCAAGCAGAAGCTTGAGGCGGTTGGCGTCCGCCATTTCCATGTCATCGCTGGCGAGCGCATTCAGTTGCGCGGCAGCCTCATCCTTCTTGCCATTGCCGTAGTCCAATTCGGCCAGGGCCAATTTGAAATCGATGACCGCCGGCCGGTCATGGATCAAGCCCTGAAGTTCCGCGCGGGCCTCGTCCGCACCACGCTGGGCGTTCACGAAGCGCACCAGATCAAGCGCCTGGGTGGTGTCCTTCGGGTCGGCTTTCACCATTTCCCGCATTTCGGCTTCGACTTCCTTGAACCGGCTCTGGCTGGACAGGAGTGCCACCAGCGCCTGCCGGAACTGCTTGGCTTCCGGATTGGCGGCAATGACCTGGCGCAGCACCGTTTCCAGTTCCGGCAGGTTCTTCTGCTCGTCCAGAATCTTGATCTTGAACAGCAGGAGGCCGAGATTCTCGGGCGCCGTCTTGAGGCCGCGCTCGATGAATTGCAGGGCGGCCGTGTTCTTGTTGTCCACCATCTGGTCGGCAGCCAGAACGCCAAGTGCATCGGCGTTATCCGGATTGATCGCCAAGGCCGCTTCGGCATCCCTGCGGGCCGCCTCGCGGTCTCCGAGACGCAGCAGAATGGCGCCGCGGAGGGCCAGGATGTCGGTGTCTTCCGCCCGCAGATCATAGGCTTCATTCGCAGTCTTCAGAGCGGCCTGAAGGTCAATTGCCGCAAACTGCAGCTTTGCCAGCTTGATTCGCGCGTCGACATCCTTGGCATCAAGTTCGGCCACCCGCTTCAGCGCGGTAGCGACGCCCTGCCAGTTCTTTGCATGCTCCTCGACCTTGGCCAGCCCCTGCCACGCCGGGACCAGCTTGTCATTGTATTTGACCGCGTTGCGGAATTCGAGGCCGGCCTTCACATACTCGTTGTTCTGGAGATAGGTTTGCCCGCTCTCGTAGTGGGCCTGGGCCCGCTGCTCGGGTGACGAACATGCCGTCAGCAGGCCAATCAGAACGACGGCCAGCAGGCTCAACACACCATGTCCAGTAAGTACCGATTGCTTACTCATCCTGATCAACTGCTCACTCGAGATTGGTCGAATTTGATTGATATTGTAACGAAGCGGCAACCGGTTTTCCATGAGATCGCGGTTGTGGCCGGGGCTAATCGTGGTTGTCGTTAATATAAATGGTTGATGTCTGTGACAGATGTTAGGCAAATTTGCTCTTGCATTCGAAGATCCAGCAAAAGCACAGGCACAAAAGCAAAAGAGCGGCGCCATGCGCCGCTCTTTTCTTGATTCACGCGTATTGGGACGTCAGGCAGCGGCCTTCTTCGTCTTCAGGCGTCCAAGGAATCCCACACCGAGAAGACCCGTCAGCAGCAGCAATCCACCTGCCGGCAGCGGCACATTCGGAATGCTGGAGAGAGGAACCTGAGCCAGAATGACGTCGTTGGCGCAGGACATTGCCCAAGCCAAAGTCAGTGAACTTGGCACAGCTACGGAGGTGAAGAAGTCCTGGATGGTGAACGTCACCGTTCCGACACCAACCTGCCACCGGCCACTGGCCAGAGAGGCCTGCGCACCCTGATTGTAGCCCACAGCCTGATTGGCGCGGAAAATGCCGCTCGCGTGAGACAGGACGACCTTCGAGTCGTCGATCGCGTAGAGCGAACCGCTGCCACCCTGACCTTGCACACCGGCCACCGGATTGGTGTCGAAATCGAACACCCAGCTAAACCGGTCCTTGTCCGACACATAGTCGTCAGTGTTCTGGTCGGTGATGTCGAGCTTTGCCGTATCACCGATGAAGAGCGACCCGATGTTGGTGCCGAGATAGCCAAGGACGGTCGAAGCGGGCTTGTCACTATAGTTCGTATTGATCACGACCCGCAGCGTGTTGTTGATCCGTTGCACATCCATGCTGTGGATCTGGAAATTGCTGTCGCCGATCACATCCGCGCCGATGAAGCCACTTCCGGTCGGGTCGCCGCCGATATACGTGTCGGCAAACGTTGCCGCACTGGCAACGCCCGCGGTCGCGCAAAGGCCAAGGGCCCCCACGAGCGCTCCGCGTATGAAGGTTTTTAAACGCATGTCCCTGACTCCTGATAAACCCTGTTCCGTTCTGGCCCCTCTTGCAATTGATTAATAGACTATGAATAGCCCTAGCCTGTCAAGTCATTTTGGTTATCGTAAGGTTAATTACATCGCTAAATTGCAAGCGCTCAAAGCCCAGTTTCAAAAGGGAATTCGACATTCCCTAGGGTAATTTCAACTTAACCGCAGCCCGCCTGCTTAACCGCAAGTTGATGACTTGACTACGTTTTTACGTGTATTTGCGGGCCGATTATCAGGTCCCTGTAAGGTTTACTTGTTATTGATGCCGTCAAAGAAAATTGGGTCTGTGCATCAGCGTCGGACGGTCTGACAGCGCAGTCATCACTAGGGGAACTAGCGTAAAATGTGTGAACTCTGCCTGCAATTCCCGACGCTTGACTGGCATAATACCGACCAGCCGCTGGATGCGGGGACAGTGGACGGCGCCACGTCGAGCGGCGAATCAGTGAGCTTCAACAGCGCCCTCATCGACCAACTCGTCAGCGGGTCCAAATGGACTGACAGCACCAATGCCGTAGCGTCGACCATCTCGTTCGGGTTCACGACCAACAATTCATTTGCCACCGGCTATGGCGAGGCAACCGGCTGGTCTGCTACGACCACAGCCCAGCAGGTTGCCATCCGCGAGATGATGCAGACCTGGGATGATCTGATTGCGCCGAGTTTTGTCGAGGCGACGGGGTCAGCCGGAAACACGGCGGACATCAAGTTCTCGAACACGACGTCCAACAACGGCTACGCCCACGCCTATTATCCGGGCCAGACCAACAATGAGTCCTTTTCCTACGCCAAGCTGCAGGGATCGGTCTGGCTCAATCCAAACTATAATACGGGCACGAATAGCCTGGTCACGCCGACCAAGGGCATTTACGGCTACCAGGCGATCCTGCATGAAATCGGCCATACGCTCGGTCTCAACCACGCCGGCAACTATAATGGTGGCACCCCCAAATACGGCGATACGTCGACGGGATGGCTGTTTGCCGAAGACAGCCACATGAACACCATCATGTCCTATTTCACCGCCTCCAATACGGGCGCGGCATGGGGCGGCAAATATGCCCAGACGCCAATGGTCTATGACATCATGGCGATCCAGCAGATCTACGGGGCGGATTACACGACCCGTGCCGGCGACACGGTCTACGGGTTCAACTCGACGGCCGGCCGGGACGTCTACAATTTCACCCTGAACACCTCGCCGATCCTGACGATCTGGGATGGCGGCGGAAACGACACCATCGATGTCTCCGGCTGGTCGACGTCGTCCACGATCTTCCTGGCCGCTGGATCTTATTCCAGCGTCAACGGCATGAAATACAACCTTGCCATTGCCTATGATTGCGACATCGAGAATGTCACCTGCGGTGCCGGCAACGACAACATTACCGGCAACGACCTCGCCAACATCCTCATCGGCAACGGCGGCGCCGACACCATCAACGGCGCCTACGGTAACGACCTGATCGACGGCGGCCTCGGTAATGACATCCTCAACGGCAACCGCGGCATCGACATCATTCACGGCGGCGACGGCATCGACAACATCAACGGCGGCCTCGACGACGACACCATCTACGGCGACAACGGCGCCGACATCCTTGCGGGCGGCCAGGGCAATGACATCATCTATGGCGGCAATGACAACGACACCCTCGATGGCGGCGACGGCAACGACATTCTCGACGGCGGAGCGGGTGCTGACGTCCTGACCGGCGGTGCGGGCGACGACATCATCTATATCGACGCGAACGATGTGATGGCCTCGCTGGACGGCGGCACTGGCTATGACGTCGTGATCGAGACCGGCGCCTATGTGCCGTTCGATCTCAGTGCGCACAATCTGGAAGAACTGCGTGTCGTCATCAACGACACCGGGAGCGCGAACTGGTCCCAGACCACCGACTACTACAACACGGCTGGCGAGTTGTTCCGTCACGACATCAGCTTCGACAATGGCACCAGTTCGGTCACCGATTACGATGTCGACAACACGCAGTCCTGGTCGGAACGCACCCGGACCTATGACACCAACGGCAATCTCCTGTCGGAAACGACCGTTCAGGACTCCGGCGGACCGACCTCAAACTCGGCACCGACCAACATCAGCCTGTCGGCCGCGGCGATCGCCGAGAATTCCACCAATGGCTCGATCATCGGTACGCTGTCGACGGCAGATCCCGATGCGAACGACACCTTCAGCTACATGCTGCTCAACAATGCCGGCGGCAGGTTCGCCATTCAGGGCAACAAGATCACGGTCGCAAACGGAACGCTCCTGAACTTTGAAGATCAGACCTCGCACCAGATCAGCGTTCGGGTCACCGATTCAGGCGGCAACCAGATCGACCGGAACTTCACGATCAGCGTCACGGACGTCAACGAGGCGCCCAGCAACATCACCATTTCCAATGCCACGGTCGTCGAGAACGCCGCGCACAATTCGCTTGTCGGTACGCTGAGCGCCACAGATCCGGACACTGGGGATACGCTGACCTATACGCTTCTCGACAATGCCCTGGCGCGATTCAGCCTGTCGGGCCAGGACATCCTGGTCAATGATGGCCCCCGCATCGATTATGAAAGGTGGACGTCGCACACCATCACGGTCCAGGCTATGGATTCCGCCGGTAACACCACGACCCGCGACATCGTCATCAGCGTGATCGACCAGCCGGGTGTCGTTCTCACCGGAACGAATGGCCGGGATACTCTCACCGGCACGGCCGAGGACGATGAACTCTACGGATTGAACAATTCCGACAAGCTTTATGGCATGGGCGGCAACGACATCCTCAGTGGCGGAGACGGGGGCGACCGTCTCGATGGCGGTACCGGTGCCGACGCCATGAGCGGCGGCGCAGGAAATGACCGTTACATCGTCGACAACGTCAATGATCAGGTCATCGAACTCGCCGGTGGCGGCAAGGACACCGTGGTCTCGACCGCGACGATTGCTCTGCCCGCCAATGTCGAAACGATCAGCCTCAAGGGCAACGCCAATATCGGCGCAGTCGGAAACGACCTCGATAACCGCATCAGGGGCAATGCCGCCGACAATATCATCGCGGGTGGCGGCGGTGTTGACATCCTCGTCGGTGGCGACGGTGCAGACACCTTTGTCTTCAGTTCGCTTCAGGCCGACGGCAGCATCAGCAAGATCGTCGACTTCACCTCTGGCGTGGACATGATTGCCCTGGATACATCCGGCGCATCGCTGTTCTCCATCGTCGACGGGTCCTACGGCGCGCTGCCGCAACAATCGCCCGCCGCGTTTGAACTTGTCGTTGGGCAGGCACCGGCGACGAATGTGGCTACCATTCTCTACGACGCGTCAAACGGAATACTGTCCTATGACGCAGATGGAACGGGTGGGCTCGATGCCATCGTCATTGCCAAGATCACAGGCATGCCCGCCATCACTGCGGACGACTTCCTCATCCTCTGACGGCGTCTCGACTTTCATCTCCCCGGCAGGGAGACGGCTTCAATCCGTCTCCCTGTAATGCGCCGGGATCTCGCAACGGCGCCTGCCATCAGGAAATGTGACGGCATAACAGGTTGAAATGCCTAAGGTTGCTGTCATTCCCTTCCTGCATGCTTGACTTGCAACCTGTAATCCTTAAAATCCCGTCTAGATTGCGGCACTGAAAACAACTGGGAACGGGATTATCACCATGATTGGGATGAGAGGGGCTGTATTCAGCCTCGCCTTTACCGCCATGCTCGCGACAGGCGCTCAGGCGGCGACGTATAATTTCAACCTCACCTATGACGGGTCGAACGTGTCGTATGACACTGGCTCTGACATTGCGGGTGGAACGGTCCTGAATGTCGGTGACCAGTTTATCATCACGCTTCAGACGGCCGGCAATGCCTTCTGGCGGGTCGATAGTGCCTACATCAATAAGTTCGCACCGCTTACTTTCGCGATGCAGGAATCGGCAGACCGGACGGCCAACATTGCCACGGACTTCTCGCGGAACGGATCTACCGTTAACACCATCACGGATACTGGCATTGTCCAATCGGAAGTCCATACAGGCGCTCAGTTTTGGACGCTCGCGACAGGGCTCGAATTCGATACGGTCACCCTCGTGTGGGATTTCGTAGCGAACAACCCACTTCACGGCGGCCCGAACACGTCAACGATCTCGGCGCTTGCCCAAATATTCATCTTCAGTTCGACGAATACATTCTACAACAGCTCCGAGATCAGCTACAACACGCCGACCGTTCCGCTGCCTGCCGCCTTGCCGCTGCTTGCCGCATCACTGGCCGGACTTGGCTTTGCTGGTGTCCGCCGCCGCAAGAAGGTCGCCCAGCCAGCCTGAGCTCAAGCCCAAGGCACGACAAAAACAGAAATGCACGCCGGCGCGTCATGGCGCAGGCGTGCATTGATCGTTTGAGGGTACGGGGTCAGAACCTGTAGTTCACGCCGATGCGGGCCGTATGCACGCTGGGGCTGGCCACGGTGGTTTCGCCCCCGCTGGTCAGTGACTTGTTGCCGAGCCCCACGTAGAGATATTCGGCCTTTGCCGACCAACTGTCTCCAAAGGCGTATTCGACGCCGCCGCCGACAGCATAGCCCCAGTCGCCATAGTTCGCCTTCAGGCTGCCGCCGGCGCCAACGATGCTGTAGTCGATATCGGCATAGGCGATACCACCGGTGACATAGAACAGCGCGTTGTCGAGCGCGATGCCGGCGCGGCTGCGTAGCGTTCCGAAGTAGTTGATGTCGCTGCTCATGGTGAACGGCGCGACCGTGTTGTCGTCGGAGATCCACGACCACTGCATGTCGGCCTCGGCACCCACCACGAAGCCATGGCCCTGGATGTTGTAGCCAACCTGTCCGCCGCCGAAATAACCGGAGTTCTCGAGCTTGCCGATGTTGCCAAACGTCGGATTGAGTCCCACCCGGTCATCGCCGCCGAAGGCATAGCCACCGTTGACGCCGACGTAGGCGCCGGTCCAGTCGTAGGTCGACATGCGAAGATCCGGCGGCGGCGGTGGCGCCAGATCAGCGGCCAGCGCACAGCCCATGGGAATCATTGTGGCTGCCATCGTCGCGATCAGCCGGAAACTCTTTTTCATGGGTCTCTCCCCAACAATCGTTAAACCTCGTATCGGCGAGATCATCACCTATTAAGGTTAACGGTTGGTTGCCCCGGGAGCGCTCTTGAGGGTCAGATCGCGAGATATTGCAGGCGCAACTCCTCGTTGTCGAGCACATCCTGCGCGGTGCCGTCGAAGACCACCTGCCCCATGTCGAGGATGATGGCGCGGTCTGCCAGATGCAAGGCCGCGATGGCATTCTGTTCGACGAGGATCGAGGTAATACCCAGTTCCTTGATGCCTTCCAAAATGCGCTCGATCTCGTGCACGATCACCGGCGCCAGGCCTTCATAGGGTTCGTCCAGCAGCAGCAGCTTCACGTCGCGGGCCAGTGCACGCGCCACCGCCAGCATCTGCTGTTCGCCGCCGGACATGGTGACGGCTTCCTGGTTCCGGCGCTCGGCAAGCCGCGGAAAACTTTCATAGATGCGATCGATGCTCCATCCAACCGGCGGCACGATTTGCGCGAGCTTCAGGTTTTCCTCTACCGTCAGCCCACCGATGATGCGGCGGTCTTCCGGCACCAGCGCCACGCCAAGGCGGGCGGCATCATGCGACTTCATGAGGTGCAGCGGCTTGTGGTCCAGCCAAATCTCGCCATGGCGGAGGTCGGGGCTTCCGGCGCGCGCGATGCTGCGCAGCGTCGAGGTCTTGCCTGCGCCGTTGCGGCCCAGCAGCGCCACGATCTCACCCTCGCGGATGTCAAATGACACGCCCTGGACGATGTAGCTCTCGCCGTAATAGGCGTGAAGATCCCAGGCGGAGAAGAAGGCCGGCTGGCCGCCGCGGTTACGGGCGGGCGCCACCCCCGGCGCATGGGTCTTCTTGAAGATATCGGAGCTGAACAGTCTGCTGGGGCTCATAGATGCGCACCTCCAAGATAGGCTTCCTGCACGCGTGGATCGCCCTTGATCACCGCCGGCGGTCCTTCGGCGATCACCGTTCCCTGCGCCATGACCGAGATCTTCTTGGCCAGCGAGAACACCACGTGCATGTCGTGCTCGATGATGATCTTGGTGATGCCGCGTTCGGCGATGCGCTGCAGAAGGTCG
>CAZECZ010000123.1:0-13265 GCA_964510815.1 uncultured Aestuariivirga sp. | reverse complement strand
TGGGTCAGCGCGCCCACGTCCATCGCCTGCGTCGTAACGTTGAGGAGATGCGACAGGAGGCGCCCGATCTCGGAATAGAGCACGCGGATCAACTGCCCGCGCTTCGGCACGGTGATGCCGAGCAACCGCTCGGTGGCGAGCGCGAAGGCATGCTCCTGATTCATCGGCGCCACGTAGTCGAGGCGGTCGAAATAGGGAACGGCCTGCAGATAGGTCTTGTATTCGATCAGCTTCTCGGTGCCGCGATGCAGCAGCCCGATATGCGGATCGACGCGGGTGCAGACCTCACCGTCAAGCTCCAGCACGAGGCGCAGCACGCCGTGGGCGGCCGGATGTTGCGGCCCGAAGTTGATGGAAAAATTGCGTTCGGCGGTCTCGGTCATGACTTCGCCTTTTCATCGCCGGGGAGCACATAGTCGGTGCCTTCCCACGGGCTCAGGTAATCAAAGCTGCGGAATTCCTGTACGAGCTTCACCGGCTCGTAGACCACGCGCTTGGCCTCGTCGTCGTAGCGCACCTCGACCATGCCGGTGAGCGGGAAGTCCTTGCGCAGCGGGTGACCGGCAAAGCCGTAGTCGGTGAGGATGCGGCGAAGATCCGGGTGGCCGGCGAAGAGAACGCCATAGAGATCATAGGTCTCGCGCTCGAACCAGTTGGCTGACGGGAACACCGGGATCACGGTCGGCACCGGCGTATCTTCGTCGGTGGCGACCTTCACGCGGATGCGCCGGTTCTTGTAGGGCGCCAGCAGGTGATACACCACGTCGAAGCGCCGCTCGCGCTCGGGATAATCGGCCCCGCAGATATCGGTGAAGCACACGAAACCGCAGTCTTCATCGTCACGCAGGAAAGTCAGGACATTGACGATCTCGGCTGCTTCCGCCTCGACGGTCAGCTCGCCATAGGCCACCTTGGTGCCGGTGATGGCGCTTCCCAGTTTCGCGGCGATCAATTCGCCCAGCTGTTCGAGTGTATCAGCCATGCTCAACGCTCAATCGTTCCGGTGCGGCGAATCTTCTTCTGCAATTGCAGAATGCCATAAACCAGGGCCTCCGCCGTCGGCGGGCAGCCCGGCACATAGATGTCGACGGGCACTATGCGGTCGCAGCCGCGCACGACACTATAAGAATAATGGTAGTAGCCGCCGCCATTGGCGCAGCTTCCCATCGAGATCACGTAGCGCGGCTCCGGCATCTGGTCGTAGACCTTGCGCAGCGCCGGGGCCATCTTGTTGGTCAGCGTACCGGCGACGATCATCACGTCGGACTGCCGCGGCGAGGCGCGCGGGGCGAAACCGAAGCGCTCGACGTCATAGCGCGGCATGGACGCCTGCATCATTTCCACCGCGCAGCAGGCGAGCCCGAAGGTCATCCACATCAGCGAGCCGGTGCGGGCCCAGTTGATCAGGTCGTCCGAAGCGGTGACGAGAAAGCCCTTGTCGGCCAGTTCCGCGTTGATTTCGGTGAAATACTGGCGCTGCTCAGGGGAAGCCTGTTCGATCAATCCCATTCGAGGGCCCCTTTCCGCCATTCATAGATGAAGCCGATGGTCAGAACGCCGAGGAAGATCATCATCGACCAGAATCCATAGACGCCGACTTCCTTGAGCGATACCGCCCAGGGAAAGAGGAAGGCCACTTCAAGGTCGAAGATGATGAAGAGAATCGACACGAGATAGAATCGCACGTCGAATTTCATGCGGGCATCATCGAAGGCGTCGAAGCCGCATTCGTAGGCCGACAATTTCTCGGGATCGGGATTGCGCACGGCGATGATGATGGGTGCAATCATCAGGGCCAGGGCGATTCCGATGGCCACCGCCATGAAAATGACGATTGGCAGGTAGTCTCTCAAGAGCTCTGGCATGTTCATTCGTACCCCACGTCCGCCATATGGCGGACCAGAATCCGCCGCGTTGGTAGCGCACCGCAACATGGTCCGCAAGCCTTTCGGGCACCTTTTGTGAGGACAAAGAGCAGACGTGTCAAAAATGCAAAAAGGCCGCCTCTGGGGCGACCCTTTTCACAAAACTGAATGGCGCGAGTGACGGGGCTCGAACCCGCGACCTTCGGCGTGACAGGCCGACACTCTAACCAACTGAGCTACACCCGCAATTCAGTGCCGCGCGTGATAGATGAGGCCCCAGTCCCTGTCAAGCGCCACGTCAGCCGTCAGAGGATCAGGTCTTCCGGGGTCACATTCGTCACGCCGGCCAGCAGAAACTGCAAGTCCGGCTTGGCGTCCGCATCCGTATTGAACAAAACGACACCAGGCCCTCTTTCGAGGCACCGCTCCGGTCTCTTTCCGATGATGGACGCCCAGGTTCAGTCATCGACGGATCGCTACCTGCCGCGATTAACAACCCGGCGCAAAGGCATAATGACTGCGATGTGGCGCTAGCCGGATTAGGGTTACTGCCGCCTTTTTCCCGTCACCTCGATCTCGATCTTCATGCGGGCGTCGGCGAGGCCTGCCACCACCAGCATGGTAGAGGCCGGGCGGATCTCACCGAAATACTTCTGCAGCACGGGCCAGCACGGCTCGAAATCGGCGCCGTCCACATAGTAAAGCGTCGAGCGCACCACGTCGTCGAGCCCGAAGCCGGCCTTTTCCATGGCGGCCTTGATGTTCTTGAGCGTCTGGTCGCATTGTTCGGCCACGTCGTCCGAGATGGTCATGGACTCGTAGTTGAAACCGGTGGTGCCGGATACCCAGATCCAGTCGCCGTCGACGATGGCGCGGGAATAACCGATCAGGGACTCGAACTTCGAGCCGGACGAAATCTGTCTGCGGGACATGGGTCTTGTTCACTCCTCGAAAATGGCGGCGGGATGATGCGCGCGAATCCAGTCCCGGTCCACCGCGAAGAAGGCGCGGAGCTCTGCCATGAGGGCGTGGGAGGCCACCGGCTCTTCGCAGCGGCTGAGAGCACCCTCCAGCAGGGCTTCGGCGTGAACCAGCCGCAGCGGTGGACCTCCTGCCTCTGGAGTCGCAGCGCGGCGCAGCAGGCGGGCGGCTATGGCGCGGTCCTCCGCACTGGGACCGGCGCGTTCACGCCAGAGGTCATCCAGCAAGCGTGGCAGGCGCGGCAGGGCGCGGAGATCGATCTGCACGCCTTTCCGGGCCGCATCCTGCATCAGAGTACACACCAGCGGATTGCGCGACGCATTCTTGCGCGTCAGGCTGGCACCCGGCGGGATGTTGAGCCCGAGGGCAGCGGCGATGTCTGCCAGCAGGGTCTGCCCCCGGTCTGCGGCAATGGCGGCCTGGCTGGTGACGATGGCCGGACCCGGGCCCGCCGCCGCGGCGATGGGCTGCAACATGTGGGAATAGAGATCCGGCCGGGCAGCGATGGTCCGGCTGAAAGCCTCGAAGCCGGCCGTTTCGCCGCGCAACTGCGCGACGCGGTAGAGCGAGATCATCCACGTCACATGTTCGCGCAACACCACCATCGGAACGATCTCGTGGCGCCGCGCCATAAGGGCCAGCACCCTTGCCAGGCGCTCGGCCATGAGAAAGGGTGGGCGCGTGGCATTGGGCATCATGCCGGAGATGTTCTCGTCGCTGAGGATGCCGGCCCTGAACCGCTGCTGCCGGCCGTCAAGGTCCTCGGCAATGATGCTGGCCACATCCGCCTCTGGGATCGTGGCAAAGGTCTGCCCGGTCAGGATGTTGAGGACGTTGCCTTCGAGGCCGGTCTGCTGTCCTGCGGCCATGAAACAGCCCTGCCCGGCAAGCTGGCTGGCATTGTCGATGAGCCAGGCTTGTATCGCGGTCGAGGCCGCCCGGTGCAGCCCGATATGCAGCAGCAGCTTCACCACCCTGACCCCGTTCGCCGCTGCCCTGTCATCAAATAAGATCGCCCCAGTCGCTCTTGCGCACTGCCCTGTAGGCTGCCGCATCGCGCCGCGCAACGTGACGGAGGGCCATCCCGTCCGTCGTACACAGCTTCATGTCGATGCCCGCCTTGCGCTGCCGCACGGGTGCGAGCACGCGGGCACCGCCGGAGGGCGCACCGCTGCGCGCCAGGGCGATCCAGCAGAACTTCTCGTCCTCGAAGGGCACCGCAGCCGCCTTGGCGTGCATGTGCTCGCGGCTGCGGGCCAGACGGACCGAGAAATGGCACCAGTCGCCGCCCGTCATGGGGCAGGCCCCGGTATGGGGGCAAGGGCCGACGGGCACCGCGCCCTCGGCCAAAAGGGCATGGCGGGCCGCGCGGATACGGGCAAAGCCGGCCGGCGTTCCCGGCTCAACCAGGACCAATACGGCATCAGCCCTGCTCCACAAATGGCGCGCCGCGGCAGCCGCGCGGGCTTCCGGCAGTTCCGCCAGTGCATAGGCTGAAATCACCAGATCGCCGGCAAGCCCCTCCGGCAGGCGCTCCAGACTCGCCACCCTGCCCTCGGCGCGGGCAAGGGCCTGATTACCATTCCCGGCAAGGCGGAGCGCCAGATCGAGGAAGGTCCGGTCGTTGTCGACGAAGGTGACTCGGGACAGGCCGGGCCAGTGGTTCACTGCGGCCCAGGCCGCCGTGCCGGGGCCGGAGCCTGCATCCACAAGGCTCACCGGCGCCAGATCGGGACGCAGCGCCACCATCTCCGTCAACACCCGATCCACCGCAGCATAGGTGGCCGGTAACCTCACAGTAACGTAAGCGGCAAGATCAATTCCAGCCGAATGGCCTCCTGCCCTATAGGTGTCCGAGAGCGACCGCGCGCCGGCCTTGCGGCTTCCACCAGCGCCCGCGGAAAGCTCCAAATCCACCGCTGCCCGCAACTCAGGCGACATGACCGATCCCAATTCACTCAATAACCCTAATCATTTACTACAAAGTGCTGGATATATCGCAATGTTCCGTATACTGTGCAAATGCGGCAGGTGAGGCCAAAATCCGGAACAGTCCGGAAACCATTTGGAAAGGCATAACACATGCTCGATATCGTAAAGCTCAGCGAAGAGCTGCGCACCAAGTTGCAGCACGAAACAGACCTCCTCATGTCCGACCGGTTGATGACCCGTGACGTGCTCGAAGCGCGCGCGAAGGAACTCGCCGAGAAGCGTGATGACGAACTGCGCCGCATCGACCAGTGGGCCAGCCAGCAGAAGACCCTGGTGAAAGAAATCTTCACGGCGCTGATCGCGGAAACCGAAGCGGACAGCCAGCGCAACGAAGACAACATTGCGCGGATGAAGGGCGAACTCGACCTGATCGAGAGACCCGCCTCGGCCAAGATTCGCCAGCTCAAGGCCGCGGAATAATACGCAAACGTTAGGTGACGGGCCACGAAGGCCCGTGCTAGGCAGGCTCAACTCGAAAACAGTGAGCCTTGCCTGATGTTTGTGTCATTCTTCCCATCGCCGCGCACGTTCTTCTGGTCTGCCGCCGCGTGGACCGTCGTTGCCGTGCTGTTCTGGTTCTTCGTCGCCAGGGATGCGGGCCCGCTGATCGGGCTTGAAAACCCGCCGGCCGATGCGCCGCCGGTGATCGGGGTGTCGGTGTTCATCACCGAACCATTCATCTGGTTCTACATCTACTATGCGGTGATGGTGGCGCTGTTCGCGGCGTTCTGGCGGGTGTTCTCGCCACACCCGTGGTTCACATGGTCGGTACTGGGCTCAGCGCTCATCGTCTTCGTCACCTACTTTCAGGTGCAGGTGAGCGTTGCTATCAATGACTGGTACGGGCCGTTCTATGACCTGATCCAGGCGGCTCTGGCAAAGTCGCGACCGGTCACGCTTGCCGAATTTTACGGCGAACTCGTCAACTTTGCCGGCATCGCCTTTGTCGCCGTGATGGTCGGCGTGCTCACGCGCTTTTTTGTGAGCCATTACATTTTCCGCTGGCGGACAGCGATGAACGACTACTACACAGCAAACTGGGACAGGCTGCGCCACATCGAAGGCGCATCCCAGCGTGTGCAGGAAGACACGATGCGCTTTGCCTCCACCGTCGAAGGTTTGGGCGTCAGCCTCATCGATGCGGTGATGACGCTCATCGCCTTCCTGCCCGTGCTGTTGCGGCTGTCAGCCAACATCACCGAAATCCCGATCTTCGGTGCGATCCCCTACCCTCTCGTCGTCGTGGGAATCCTGTGGTCGGTCTTCGGCACCGCCTTCCTGGCGCTGATTGGCATCCGGCTGCCCGGCCTCGAATTCCGCAACCAGCGCGTCGAAGCGGCTTACCGCAAGGAACTGGTCTATGGCGAAGACGACGCCAACCGTGCCCATCCGCCGACACTGAAGGAACTCTTCGCGGCCGTCCGGACCAACTACTTCCGGCTCTACTTCAACTATATGTACTTCAACATCGGCCGCATCTTCTATCTCCAGACCGACAATATATTCCCATACATCATTCTTGCCCCCACCATCGTCGCTGGCAAAATCACGCTGGGCGCAATGAACCAGATCCTCAATGCCTTCGGCCAGGTGCGGGACTCGTTCCAGTATCTGGTGAAGTCGTGGACAACTATCGTTGACCTGTTGTCGATCTACAAGCGCTTGCGCGCCTTCGAAGCGACGCTGCACGGCGGCGCGCTGCCCGAGATCGAGAGCGAGACAGACACGGCCAGCCAACCCGCATAAAAAGACGCCGCCCTGCCACATGGCAGGACGGCCCATCGCTCGTTCAACGTTTGGCGCTTACTGGGCGCTGGCGGTCATGCCGAAATAGGCAAGATACTTGTCGAAGTCCTTGTCGGCCGACTTGGCGGCCTCGAAGGCACGGGCGTCAAAGTCCCACTCCTCGCCACCGAGGTGCGAGCCCCAGGGCGTCGGCATGCCTGCGCAGAAGTCGAAGCCGCCATAGGCGGCCGACAGATCCACGGGCTTCATGCCGGTGACGGTGAGCGTGCCGGACACGGCGTCGCGGTCGAGGCTGCTGATGTACATGGTGCCCACCTCCTCCTCGAACTGGGTGATCGCATAGAGCTCACCCGAGTCGAGGCGGTGCAGGGTCGTGTGGTCCGCCGAGGTGGAGATACCGCCCGGCAGGTCGCTGTCGACATAGTTCTCGAGCTTGCTGCCATCCTTGGCGACAGCCTGTCCGAAGACCGCGTCACCAATCTTGTCGCCGGAGCGCAGCAGGGTCTGATAGCCATTGAGCGCCAGGTCCTTGTCATTCACCGTCATCGAGGTGGTGAACTTGGCTTCGCGCTTCTCGGCATCGGTGGAGGCGAAGGGCAGCGCCTTGAAGCTGACCTTGTCGCCGCCCTGAACCTTGGCCGGAACGGCGACATAGCCGATGTAGACGCGGGTATCGTCAGGAGAGGCCGCCTTGTCTTCATCGCTTTCGCCATAGGGATGCTGAACGACGGTGACGAGATAGTCGAATTTGTCGTCGACGTTCTTGTAGTACATCGGCGAGGTGACTTCGGCGCCGTAGGGCGTGGTCATCAAGCGGGTCAGGCTGCCGCTGTTCAGGTCATAGGCCCACAGTGCATCGTTCTGATGATAGTCGGTATCCTCGGCAATCAGCAGCGTATCGTCGTTGGGTCCCATGGTCACGTTGTCGGGCCAGGAGATATTGTTGATGTCGCACTGGTTGACGACGGCGCTGCCATTGAACGGGCCGCCGGCGATCAGGATCTTCATCCCGGTGGCCACCATGTCGGCGCCCATCGAAAGCTCCATCACCGCGCCACACTTGTTGGCCTTCATGTTGATGTCGTCGGCCACGCCCTTCAGCTTCGACGCGCTGGACATGCCCTTTTCAAGATCGGAAATGGCGACGTAGAGCTTCGAGCGCTTGGCGTCGAAGGTGATGCCTTCCATCTTGCGGAACTCCGAGGTGGCGCCCTTGATCGCGGCATAGCGCGATGTCTCAAGGCGCGACGCGGCCTTGGCGATCCCGTCGGCCGACATGCCGAGGCTATTCTCGGTCTTCAGCGTCAGGCATTCCGCCTTGTAGGTGGTGTCGATGGGTGTGAAGCCCGCCGGGCAGGCGTCGTCGGCGACGTCAGCGGCGTCGAAGAGATCGGAGAACTTGACGCCTTTGGAGATGATGGCGTCGATCTCGGCATCGGTGGCGTGGCCGAGCGGCATCCACTCGACCGCGAAGGATGCGCCGGCAGCACCCTTGTCGCCATTCTGCTTGAGCTTGGCGGCGAACAGTTCACCTGCCGAGAGATCACCTTCCTTGTCGGCGACGAAGCGCAACATGCCGCCATTGGTTTCATCATTGCCGATGTAGACGGTGCGCTTGTCCGGCATGACGTAAGCGAGTTCATAGGACAGGCGGCCGAGCGCGTAGTGCTTGGTAGCGACGGTATTGGCCGCGAAGGCTTCGGTGCCGAGGCCCTTGCCGGCTTCGATCGACACTTCGACCGGATATCCGACGCGGTAGACCGAGGTCTGTGCCAGGGCCGCCTCGCGCGAGACAGGTTCGGCCACCGCCGCGGTGCCAAGCGCCATGAGGGCCGTCGAGGCGAGGATGAAAGACTTGTGCCAGGGTTTCATGTGTGTCTCCAGGAAATTGATCACGACCACCGCAGACGAGCCGGCGGACGAGACCAAGGTCCTGCGAGTCTGGCGGCTGCCGGGCGGCGGCCGCCTATGTCTTTCAGCCATATGACAGTCATGTGACTGCGCCTTCGCTCGCGGTCGCTCATCCGCCATCAGCCCGGTGCTGGGACCGGTTACCTGATCGGCGGATAGTGCAGCGGCAGGCCGGCGCAGGGGGCTGGCAGCTTCTCCACCTGGCCCTTGGACACTTCCGTCACCAAGATGCTCTTGCCATCGAGCGAGAAGCACAGGTTGGTCGGGCAAGGCCCGTCCAGCATCAAGCGTTCGGCCACGCTGCCGTCCGTGTTGAGCACCGTGACGTTCTGCTGGCCGTAGACCGTGCAATAGAGCCTGCCGTCCATGCCGAACTTCATGCCGTCCGGCCCCTTGAAGCCCTCCTGGTCGTCGGGCTGCAGCACGTTGCCGAACATCTGGCGCTTTGGCACCACGCTGCCAAAGACGTCATAGGAGTAAACGTCTCCGGTGAAGGAGGCATTGGCATAGAGCACATCATTGGCATCGAAGGCGATGCCATTGGTGAAGCGGATGCCGCGGTCGATGACCCGGATGACCTTGTTGGCCTTCGGATCGATTTCGTAGACGCGGCCATCCCAGTTCAGGTCCATGAAGTTCTCGACGAAATTCTGTCCGCTGAGGAACTCGACCATGGGCAGGCCGGAATCCGTCATGTAGAGATGGCCGTCCGGGCCAAAGGCGAGATCGTTGGGAAACAGGAACAAGCCGTTCTCGTCGTCGCCATCGAGCTGGCTGATCTCGTTGCCTTGCGGGTCGATGCAGATGAGCTTGCGCAGCAGCGCCTCGGCGATCCAGATGTTGCCGTCACCGTCGACGGCGAGACCGTTGGGGCGGCCGCCGGTCTTGCGCACCACGCTCTTGCGTCCATTGGGATCGAGCCGCGTCACGCAGGCCGTGCCGTTGGTCATTTCGGTGACGTACATGGAGCCGTCGGCCAATGAGATCGGGCCTTCGGGTGCTGCCGGTTCCGTACTGAACAGTCCTGCGGTCATGGTGTCCTCCCTCGAACTGGCATTGTTCCGGATGTCTCTAGAGCCACGATTTGACCGCTTTGACAACCGCTTCCGTCGAAATCCCGTAGCGGTCGTGCAGCGTTGGCAGCGCGCCGGCATCGAGGAACCGGTCGGGCAACCCGATCTGGCGGAAGCGCGCCGAGACACCATGGCGCATGAGAAGAGCGCCCACCGCCTCGCCGAGGCCTCCCACCACCGTATGGTTCTCCGCCACGACGATCAGCCGGCCGGGCCTCGCGGCTTCGGCGAGGATGGTCTCCGTGTCGAGTGGCTTGATCGTCGGCACATGCAGCACCGCTGCCGAGACCTTGTCCGCCTTCAGCTTGTCCATGGCTTCGAGCGTGCGCATGGTCATGAGGCCGCTCGAAATGAACAAGACGTCCGTGCCGCCAACCAACCGCTTCGCCTTGCCGATTTCAAACCGGTAGTCATACCTGTCGAGCACCAGAGGCACCTTGCCGCGCAGCAGCCGCATGTAGACCGGCCCCTGGTGATCGGCAATCGCCGGCACCGCCTGCTCGATATCGAGGGCGTCGCAAGGGTCGATGATCGTCATGTTGGGAAGCCCGCGGAAGATCGCCAGATCTTCGGTCGCCTGGTGGCTCGGGCCATAGCCCGTCGTCAGGCCCGGCAGCGCGCAGGCGATCTTCACGTTGAGATTTTCTTCGGCGATCGCCATGCAGATGAAGTCATAAGCGCGGCGTGAGGCAAAGACGGCATAGGTGGTGACGAAGGGCAGGAAGCCCTCGCGCGCCATGCCCGCCGCCGCGCCCATCAGCAGCTGCTCGGCCATGCCCATCTGGTAGAAGCGGCCGGGATAGGCCTGGGCGAAGATGTGAAGATCGGTGTATTTCGAGAGGTCCGCCGACATCCCCACGATCTCGGGCCGGGTCTTCGCCAGTTCCACCAGCGCATGGCCAAAGGGAGCCATCTTCGTGGGCTGGCCGTCGCCGGCGATGGAGGCGATCATGGCGGAGGTCTTCAACCGTTCGCCGCCGCTCACGATCTTCGGCCTGGCATATTTGTCGCGCGTCATGCGGGCCTCCCCGCATCGAGGACATCCAGCGCCCGGCTCCATTCCTCAGGTTCGACGCGCAGGAAATGATTGCGCTCGCGGGCCTCGAAGAAATCGACGCCCTTGCCCATCTTCGTATCGCAGATGACCATGCGGGGCTGCGGCCCATCGTGGCTCCGCGCGGCACGGAAGGCCGCCACCACGGCGTCGATGTCATTTCCGTCCACGCGCTGGGTGAACCAGCCGAAGGCCTCGAACTTCGCCGTCAACGGCTCGAAATTCAACATCTGCTTCGAGGGCCCGTCGGCCTGCATGTTGTTGACGTCGACGATGGCGATGAGATTGTCGAGCTTGAAGCTGGCCGCCGACATCGCGGCTTCCCAGGTCGAGCCCTCATCGAGCTCGCCGTCCGAGAGGAGATTGTAGACGAAGCTCGAAGACTGCTTGCGCTTGAGGCCGAGGCACATGCCGACGGCGACCGACAACCCCTGCCCCAGCGAGCCGCCGGTGATTTCCATGCCCGGCGTGTAGGCCGCCATGCCAGACATGGGCATCCGGCTGTCGTCCGAGCCATAGGTTTCGATCTCGTCTTCGGGAAGGATGCCCGCCTCGATCAACGCGGCATAGAGTGCGATGGCATAATGGCCGATGGAGAGGAGGAAGCGGTCGCGACCCTCCCACTCGGGATCGCCGGAGCGATAGTTCAGCGCATCGAAATAAGAGACCGCCAGCACGTCAGCTATGCCCAGCGCCTGGGCGATGTAGCCCTGCCCCTGCACCTCGGCCATGCGCAGCGCGTGCCGGCGTATGTGATAGGCCCGTTGCGCCAGGCTGAGATTGGAACGCTTGTCCGTCATGTCAGTTCACCGGCACTTGCAAGAAAGATGGGGGAGAGCCGATGGACAAGTGGCCCTCCCCCCAGGGAGACTCCGGAGGAGATTACGGATAGGCGCCGGGCTTTGCCGCCCAGGCGGCATAGGTTTCCTTCTGCTTGTCGACGCCCACCTTCTCGGTGATGGCATCGAATTGCGCGGCCATGTCGTCGAGAACGCCTTGCGGATCCTCGCCGGCGAACAGGCTGCTGATCGCCCTCGTCATTGCCTCATCGTATTTGTCCTGCTGTAGCAGCGACAGGTCGAGGAGCCCCGTCTCGCCGGCGAGCTTCACCGTGTCGAGATAGGCGCCGGCATCTGGCCACAATGCACGATATTCGGCGCTCTCGTAATGCGAGGTGCGGAAGGGATCGCGCAGTGTATAGGGCAGTTGCACGCGTTCGAGGCTGATCTGCTTGCTGTTCAGCCACTGGATGAACAGGTAGGCCGCCTCCTTGTTCTTCGAGGTCGAGGACACCGACAGCGCAAAGCCGACGCCCAGTTCGTCGCGCCCCAGCGGGTTGAGCGAGTAGCCGACCTTGCCGGCGATCTGGGTCTTCGGCACCCACGACAGTGCTGCTTCGTTGGAGCCATAGCCCGCAGCCCAGCGGCCATAGGGCGGCCAGGAAATGGTCATCGCGGTCTCGCCCTGCAGGAAGTGCGCGAGATTGTCGACGAAGTTCCACTGCTCCACGCCCGGCGGCATGAACTTGTTTTCGGCCAGCCAGCCGTTGAACACCTTGAGACCGGCCTCCGAGTTCACCGTCGCCTTCATGGTGCCGGCGTCGAAGAACTTGCCGCCTTCCATGCGGAAGCGTTCCTGGAACATGTAGTGCGGATAGGGTGCGGAGCGGAACATGCCGGCGCCATAGGTCTTGGGCGCCATCTTGTCGGTGATGAACTGGCCGATGTCTGCGAACTGCGTCCAGTCCTTCGGCGGGGCCAGGTCATAACCGTGCTTGGCCTTGAAGTCCTCCATCATCTTCGGATCTTCGAAGATGTCCTTGCGATAGTAGAGCAGCATCACGTCGCCATCGTCCGGGAAGCCGTAGATGGCGTCGCCCACCTTCATCTGGTTGTCGCGATAGGCGGGCGCTATGTCCTGCAATTCGTCGCGATAGCTGAACTGGTCGACGAAGCTGTCGAGCGGTTCGAGGGCGCCGATGCGGACGAGGTCCGGCATCCACGAGGGAATGACGTTCAGCGCATCATAGGCGCTGGCGCCCGAGCGGTAGTCCTGCACGATCTTGGTGAACATCTGGTCGGTCGGGACTTCGACCACCTTCACCTTCATGCCGGTCAGCTGTTCCCACTTGGGGCCGGAATAGTTCAGCGGGTCCAGAGACTGTAGACCGGCTTCCCACACGATGCTGATTTCGGTGCCGGCGTATTTCTTGGCGGCCTCCACGGCGATCTCCGCCGCGTTCTTGCTTTGCGCCAGGGCTATGGCCGGCGACATCGCAAGCAGCGATGCGGCTCCCATCAATTCACGTCTGTTGATCATGTCTTCCTCCCATTGATCTGCAGATTGTGCAGTTTGGCGGCTCGTCTAGTGAATGAGCATGCCGCCATTGACGTCGATGACGGCACCGGTGACGTAGGCCGACAGGTCCGACGCCAGGAACAGATAGATGTTGGCGACATCCGTGGCCTCCCCGAGGCGGCCAAGCGGGATGCCCTTGATGATGTCGGCCGTCATCTCAGGCGTCAGCTTGTCGCCGGTGATGTCGGTCTTGATGAGGCCCGGGGTCACGCAATTGACGCGGATGCCGGCCGGACCGAATTCGCGGGCCATGGCCTTGGCGAGACCCAGGACACCCGCCTTCGC
>CAZECZ010000122.1:0-13291 GCA_964510815.1 uncultured Aestuariivirga sp. | reverse complement strand
TTCAGCAGGTTCATCCAGTAGCCCTGCGAGCGGTTGAGGCAGAGCGGGCGGAACCATACGTTCTCGGCCTGGGGCACCCACAGCCGCTCATCTTGCGGCACGGCGTCCGGCACCACGATCTCGGCCAGCGCGTCCTTGGGGAACGGCAACTGATAGGGCATGCGGGGGTTCGAGTCGGGGGCAGCAGGCATATCTGTTCCTCTGGGTATTTCACGACAGCATACAGAAGGGCGCCCGGCTTGGTAGTGCCAGCCGCGCAGGGGTTCATGCACTACTCGAGAACCAGCCGTATCTCGACGCGACGGTTCGTGGGGTCGTAGGGGTCAGCGGTCACGGGAGCAGATTCACCGAAACCCTTGGCCCGGAGTTGTTCGGCGTCCACACCTTGAGTTTCGAGATAATCCATCACGGATTGTGCCCGCCGCGCCGACAGGTCCTGATTGTGAACAGAGCTACCGGAAGCATCTGCGTGCCCCTCGATGGCAAAACTCGCCACCGAAAGGCTTGGCGTCTTCAACGCCGCCGCCAGAATGTTGAGTTGCGATTTCGACTGATCGGTGAGGATGGCCGAGTCCTTTTCAAACCCGATCACCAAGTTGAGGTTCATCGGCTTGCCGTCCGATGGACCACACTCGACCTCGCTGCCGATGCAGATGCCACGCGTGGCTTCCTGTCTTGAAAAGAAGTCCACTATGCCATCGACAGTCAACGGGAAATCACTGGCCTGTGCCAGATTGGTGCCAGCAACGAGGAACGCCGCGGCCATTTGTAGCCGTGCCTTGCGGAACTCCTTCCAGATGTATCTCACTGGCCGCGCCATTGAATCTCCAGATTTCGCCTAGCATAACAGGATCTGTGTCACCAGACAGCCTGTTCGTCTGGAGGGTACACAAGGTTAGTGCCGCCCATTCGACAGTCTCACCAGACCTCCAGACGGCGGGATTGCCTCGAGGCGGCAGGTTGTTTACAGAGGAAGTTGGAAGATGTTGTGATCCCGCGGCTTGGAAATTTGTGTCGAATTTCGGGAGTGAACGACTTGCCAAGGTCGAAAGTGTGCTCGCGTGTGACGAGGTGGGTCGTAGCCTTGTTGGTGGCGGTATGCTTTTCCGCCGGGCCTGCTTGTGCCGGCAATCGGTTGGCACTGGTTATCGGCAACTCCGGCTATGCAAATGCCTCAGATTTGATTCATGCCGCGCGCGACGCCCGCGATATTGCTGCCCGCTTTCGCAAGATGGGGATCGAAGTTCACGATGGGTATAATCTTTCGCTCGGCGAAATGCGTCAGCTCGTGAACGGCTTCCGCTCAAGGATCAAGCAAGTGGATGCCGCGGATGTACTTATCTACTACGCGGGTCACGGATTTTCGCTCGATGGCGCCGACTATCTGGTTCCGGTCGATGCCGCTCTCAATGACCGTCAGACCGCGATATTTGAGGTGATGGGGCTCGAAGCCATGGTGAACCGCACACGGCCGGGCGGAGGGCGAAGCTTGGTTGTCTTTTTCGATGCCTGCCGTGACAGCCCTCTCCCAGGGCGCGCGGCGGCCGGGGAGAAGTCTGTTGGTTCGCCCGCAATACCCCCAGGCGTTTTGATTTCGTATGCAACGGAATTCGGACGTCCTACGTGGGATGGCAAGGGAACCCACAGTCCCTATGCACGAGCTCTGCTTGCTTCACTCGGGGCAGAACCGATGCATATTGAGACACTACTCACCAAGGTTGGTCGCAGCGTACGTGCCGAAACCAATGGCCGGCAGCTGCCCGCGGCACAGGGCTCTCTGTCTGGGCCATTCGAATTCGGTGCGCTCTACAGCGAGACAGACCCACCCGATCGCCCCGGCAGTTGAGTGCCCAATGAATAAGCATACGACGCTTCCCGTGTTGGCAAAGCGGCAATGCTATCATATGGTTGCGGCTGGACTGGTTGCGAACGGTCCGGCGTAGCAAGGAGAATGACAATGAGGCGTATGGCGATGGCGGCCCTGTCAGCAGTCGGAATTGCGGCGGCGGCCGGACAGGTCAATGCACAGCAGACCATCTTCAACCTCGATTTGATCGGAAGCGATACGGAGGGTGGGCAATGCAAAGTCGTGTTCGACGCCCAGAACCGGCTGGGATTCGATATCGCCCAGGCCCAATTTGAGGTCTATATTCTGGACCCGGCCCGCCAGTTCAAGGGATCCTATGCGCTGAGCCTGCCGGCCATCCAGGCGGGCAAGCGGAAGATCCTGAAATTTTCCCTGCCACCGCCCTGCGACCAGATTGGCAGGCTCGTGTCAAACGGGTTCACGTCTTGTACGGGGGACGATGGTGCCGATCGTCTGAAAGATTGCGCGGATGGTCTGCGCATGTCGAGTACGCGTCCCATTCCGTTCAACGACGATGCCGACTAGGCCCATGCCCGATGACCGGCGGAAGACGTGAGAGGTCATGACATTTGACATATCCTTGATCATCGAGCGTGGCGGTCCTGTCGGGCTGGTGATCATTGCGCTTTCAGTCATCGCGCTTGCTGTCACTGTATACAAGATTATGCAATTCATGCTGTTGCGTGTGGGACATCACAAGACCGCCCGTAACGCCGCCCAGCTCTGGCTTGATGGCCAGCACGAAACGGCCTACGGCCTTGTCGTCAGGCATCCTGCGCCCTTGTCCCGCGTGCTCGCCCATGCCATGCGGGGGCTGACCCATGGTGGAGCCCATATCGAAGAGGTCAAAGAGGACATCAGCCGTGTCGCCTCCGAAGAACTGCGGACACTTCGCAAGTATTTGCGGCTGATCGAACTGATTGGACAAATTGCCCCTCTGCTCGGCTTGCTCGGAACGGTGATCGGCATGATCCAGGCCTTCGCCGACCTCCAGCAATCCGGTGCGGTGGTCAATCCGGCAACCCTTGCCGGGGGCATCTGGACCGCGCTTCTCACCACGGCCCTGGGCCTTACGGTTGCCATTGTTTTCTCTACGATATCGACTTGGTTCGATGCGAGAATCGAGACAGAGCGTTCAACGATGGAAACCACTCTGACGGGCTTCATTGCCCACCGGATTACTGACGAGCAGGCGCGTCACTTCGAAGAAGTGACAGCATTTCCTGCCGCCCGAGGCGGACGTGCGCATTGAGGGACCGAAGCGGGTTACAAGACCAATCCCACTGACCCCGTTGGTCGATGTCGTCTTCCTTCTGCTCATGTTCTTCATGTTGTCTTCGACCTTTGCCAAATTCGGCATCTTCAGTCTGGGACAAGCGGCAACGACGCCGGGGTCCACGACCTCCTCCTCACAGGCGAAATCAATTCCCGGCATCATCGTCGACGTGTTTCATGGACCGGACATCAGGGTCAATGGACAGGGCGTAACGATCGATAACCTGGCCCAAGCGCTCGACGCTTTCGAAGCCCGCGGGTTGGACAGCGCTATCGTCCGGGTCCACAAGGACGCAGACGTTCAGGACCTCGTCAGCGTTCTCGATATGGCGAGGACCAGCCGCCTTCGCGCCTTGTCGGTCGTGCAATAGGTAGGCTGATGAAGATCGGACAGCCACCGCAGCGGCACCACGTCGATTGGCAACTCCAGCTGATCAACATCGTATTTCTGCTTCTGCTGTTCTTCGTCATCACCGGCACCATTTCCAACCTGCAGGACGCGACGATCACTCTGCCCGAAACCTCTGAACGGTCACCCGGCGGAACGGTGGCCGAGGCAGCCTATATCGATGCAGATGGGAAGCTCAGTTTTCGTGGTGCTCCCAGCAGCGTGGCCGACATTGCGGCAGAGTGGTTCAAGGAGGACAGCATCGGCCGGCAGGTCCTGCCGTTCCAGATCATTGCAGACCGCCGGCTCCCTGCGACCAAGCTCGTCGATCACCTGCAGAAATTCCGGCAGGCCGGGTTCCGGAACCTGACGCTTGTCACCGTGCGTGGCTCTGCCGATGCGCCATGAATTCATCTTGTGGGTGGTGTCGGCGGCCATATCCGCTGCTGCGCATGCCGGCATCATGGCGGGAGCCGGCCACATCAAGTTCGAGCCAAAGCAAGAACAAGATCGAGCCGAAATTGTGTTGGGTGATGAGACCCTTCAGACACTGACCGTCACGGCGTCGCCCGTTACCGCTGACCGCACGATTGAGGCCGGAACGCCATCCAGCAAGATCGAAGCGGCGATGCCGTCAACTCAGTTATCGCTCGGGGCGGACCTCGCAAGCGAACCTGATTTGTCGGCGCAGCGCCCGGACATCCTCCCGGCAGATCAGACCGCAGCAGCCGCAGCAGCCGCACAGAGTTCCGCCATCGAGGCACTGGACGACACTGCAACCGCCGCTCCACCATCTGCGCCTGATGTGTCTCTTTCGCGGGATACTGCACAAGCAACGCCACAAGAACCATCGGCTCCGCGAATGCTGCGCACCGCGCCGGCCGAGACAAGCCCGCCGCAAACGGAGATGCAGAACCTTCCATCTGCTGCAGCGATTGAACAGGCCCGGGCAGAGCCCTCGGTTTCAATCGACCCGGCTTCGGAATCAGGCACCAATCTCGCGCCCGAACAAAAGCCGGAAGTGGCGCCGCAGGGCCATTCCGCGAAATTGCAACCGGCTGCTCCCGCGATGCCGGACGTCGCTGAGGAGGGCGGAAATGTCCAGATCGCACCGTCCCGGGCAACTGGAATGTCACCTTCGTCGGACGCAACAGCGCTGGACGTTGCAACAGGTCCGGCGAATGCAATTCCCCCCAGCACAGGCCAAGTGCTTGTACCCGGTTCTGCAATTCAAGCGGCACCCGAATTGACGGCCGGGACGGGGGCGGAAGCGCTCGCACCGGCTCGTCCAAGCCCGACGGCTCTGCAGGCCGACACCCCCGGGGGGGCCACGACCGCTGCAAGAGTGGAGGCAGCCCCGACTACAAATCTTCAAGCCGAAGGTGGCGGACGTCAGCCGTCTTCCCCCGTTGCGGCGGAAAGAGGCTCGGCCACACTGGCCCCCGAAGGCAGCACGCGCCTTACAATGGAGCCTGACGCGCCCGCAAACGGTGCGACGAAACTGGCCACACTTGCCACACCCGCAACGCCGACCCTCAGTCAGGCTGACAGGATCAGAGGGTTCCTCAGAACCTACAGGAACAAGGACTGCATCTTCGCCACGCCCAGGGCGCTGGACGCCGCTCATCCGCAAGTTGATGGTCTCGGCGGACAGAGTGGCGCACTGGAGGAGTTTTCCGCGGCTTTCCGCCAGTCAGTGGGGGTGGAACCGGAATTGGCCATGAAGCCGGTGATGGACGCCCAATGCCCGGCGGTGGATTTCATCCGCACCATTATCGGCGAAACCGAGCCGTCATTTCGGGTGGTCTTGGATCGGGACAGCATTCAAGATGGCGATTTCCTCGCCGGTCATCTCGACGGAGAGATTGGTCGTGCGGTGAAGCTATTGCTGGTGGACGACGATGGCGCCGTTCGCGATATTTCCGACAAATTCCAGCGTCTGGCCGACGGCAAGAATTTCTTCTTCATCGAACAGATCCGCATTCTGGCTGAGGGCCGTTCGCGGAGTCAGCTGATTCTTGCCATCACAACGGCAACCCCTCTCGAGGTCAACGTTACACATGACACCGGTGAAGCGCTGGCGGTGTTTCAATCGATTGCCAACCAGGCCGCTTCAAGCGAGACACCACTGAGAGCAGCCTACGCAGTATTCCGCGTCAATTGAACCGCGCCGATCAGTGTTCTACGCGACGGCCCGGCTCAACGCACACTGCGACCACAGGTCCGAGAGGGCCGAAACCAGCTTGTCGATATCGGCGTCCGTGTGCAGCGGGGTCGGCGTGATGCGCAGCCGCTCGGTGCCGCGCGGCACCGTTGGATAGTTGATGGGCTGGATATAGATGCCATAGCGCTCCATCAGGATATCGCTGATCCACTTGCACTTCTTGGCATCGCCGACCATCACTGGCACGATGTGGCTCTCATTCTTCGTGTAGGGAATGCCAATGGCATCAAGCCGCTTGCGGAGCTTTGCGACCCGGTCGCGTTGGCGCAGCCGTTCCATCTCGCTGATCTTGAGATGGCGGATGGAGGCAGCGGCGCCGGCCGCCACGGCGGGCGGCAAGGCGGTGGTGAAGATGAAGCCTGAAGCAAAGCTCCTCACGAAGTCGATCAGGGCGGCGCTGCCGGTGATGTAACCGCCGACCACGCCATAGGCCTTGCCCAGCGTGCCTTCGATCACCGTCAGACGGTCCATCAATCCTTCGCGCTCGGCGATACCGCCGCCGCGCGGACCATACATGCCCACGGCGTGAACTTCGTCGAGATAGGTCATGGCGCCATATTTGTCGGCGAGATCGCAGATCTCCTTGATGGGGCCAATGTCGCCATCCATCGAATAGACCGATTCGAAGGCAATCAGCTTCGGCCGGTCCGGATCGGCCGCCTTCAGCTTGGCTTCCAGATCGGCCAGATCATTGTGTTTGAAGACGTGGCGTTCGGCCTTGGAATGGCGGATACCCTCGATCATCGAGGCGTGGTTTCCGGCATCCGAGAACACGATGCATCCTGGAATGCAGGATGCGAGCGTGCTGAGTGCGGCCCAGTTCGATACATAGCCGGAGGTGAAGAGCAGGGCGGCTTCCTTGCCATGGAGGTCCGCCAGTTCACGTTCCAATTCAACGTGATAGTGGTTGGTGCCGGAGATGTTGCGGGTGCCGCCCGCACCCGCGCCGCACTTGTCCAGCGCCTCATGCATGGCGGCGAGCACTCTCGGGTTCTGCCCCATGCCCAGATAGTCGTTTGAACACCACACGGTGATTTCGTGCTCACCGCTGCTGCCATGGTGATTGGCGCGCGGGAATTGTCCGGCCTTCCGTTCGAGATCGGCAAAGATGCGATAGCGGCCTTCTTCGCGCAGGTTGTTCAGTTCGCCCTGGAAAAATGCTTCGTAATCCATCTGTCCTCCTGCCTGGGCCCTACATAGCGCCGATTCAGCTGTCGTATATGGACAACATTGCCGCGCCCGGCTGATAAATCCCTGACTTTGATCAAATCGTGACGGAAATTTAAGAATCCCGATACTGACGTAAAGGCCGTATTGGAAATCAGCCGCGGGCGATCCATTGCATGATATGGGTCGCCACCGCGCAAATCTCACCGCGCTGATTTGTAACCTGAACATCAGCCGTCGTGCGCGATTTCGCCGGTTCTGTCCCGGTGATCGTGTAGGCGGCGGTGATCGTGTCGCCGATCAGAACCGCCTTGATGAAGCGCACCCGGTCATAGCCCAGCGACACGGGGAAGTGGGTGGCCATGAGGTCCGGGCACTTGTCCTGGATCACGGTCGAAGCCCGCGACATGTATCCCACCAGCAGCGCACCATGAGCAATGCGGTGGCCATAGGGCGTTTTCGCCATGGCGTCTTCGTTGACATGGTTATCGCTCAGATCGCCAGTGATCCCGGCAAACAGATAGACGTCGCTTTCCCCCACGGTCTTCGTGCAGGATACCGTTTGGCCGACAGTGGCGTCGAATGCAGCTTGTGTCATTCAGTCCTTCAGCAATTCGCGGGCGATGATGGTCCGCTGGATCTGGTTCGTGCCTTCGTAGATTTGCGTGATTTTGGCGTCGCGGTAAAGGCGCTCAACCTCGAAGCCGCGGATATAGCCTGACCCGCCGAAGATCTGCACCGCATTGGCGGTGTGCAGGACAGCACAATCGCCGGCGAAACACTTGGCGATGGAGCAATCCATGGTGGCGGGAAGACCCGCGTCCATCGTCATGGCGGCACGATGGACAAGGGCGCGGGCTGCCGTGATGTCCTTCTTCATGTCCGCCATCAGCCATTGCAGGCCCTGGTTTTCGGCGATCGCCTTGCCGAACTGCTTGCGGGTCTTGGCATAATCGACCGCCGCGTCGAGGCCGGCTTGCGCGATCCCCACCGCCAATGCGCCAATGCCGATGCGGCCCTTGTCGAGCACGCTCATCATGATGTGGAAGCCGCGGTTCATGGGGCCGAGCAGCGCGTCGGACCCCAGCGCCACACGGTCGAAATGCAGCGCGCCGACCTGGCTGGCGCGCTGGCCCATCTTGTGCTCTTTCTTCCCGCGCGAAACACCTTTCGCATGAAGGTCGACGATGAAGATCGACATGCCGCGGTGCCCGGCTTGCGGATCGGTACGGGCCAGCACGAAGCCGGCGTCGGCCACTGGCGCATTATGGATCCAGATCTTGGAGCCTGACAATGTCCAGCCGTCGCCGTCGCGTTCGGCTTTGGTCTTGATGCCGGAAACATCGGTTCCGGCCTCGGCCTCGGTGATGCAATAGGCCACGCGCTTTTTCGCCGCCAAGACATCGCCGAGCCACGTTTCACGCTGGGCTTCCGTGCCATGGACCGAGAGCAGCGTGCCGATCAGCTCGACGAGCCCGCATTGATCCGCTACGGAGGCATAGCCACGCGATAGCTCTTCCATGACCAGCGCGTAGGAGAGCGCGTCAAGCCCCGCACCGCCCATGGTGTCCGGCACCGTGATCCCGAACAGGCCGAGCCCCGCCATCTCCTCATAGATGTCGGCCGGAAAGGCCTCCGTCTCGTCGAGGGCCGCAGCGCGCGGCCGCACTTTGTCTTCTGCAAAGCGCCGCGCCGTCTCGCGGATTTGTTCGTAGATATCGAGCGCCAGCGACGGCATCGGCAGAGTGGAAGCAAATTGTGTCATGGGGCCTTCTTTACCAGGCGGAGAATGGTGTCGAGATTGAATTGCAGGCGCTGGTCGAGCGCCTCGGGCGCCATGAAATCACGCTCGTAGATGATGGTGCCGGTGAAGCGGTTGGTAAGGTAGTAATAGCCGATCGCAGCGATCGTGATGTTCAGTTGAACGGGATCTATGCCGCCGCGAAAAACGCCTGACGCTGCACCCCTATTGAGGATCGCCTTGACCATCTGAACGTATTGGCCGCTCACCTTGTGGATGACTTCCGAGGTCTTGAGATGCTTGGCGCGATGCAGATTCTCGCTGTTGACCAGTGTCAGGAATTCGGGATGCTGCAAATAGTAGTTCCAGGTGAAACGGACGAGGGTCGAGATCGCCTCGACGGGTTCCATCTCGTCGAGATGCAGCTTCTGTTCAGCCGAGCGGATTCCGGCATAGGCTTCTTCGAGCACCGCCTGGAACAGCCGCTCCTTGCTGCCGAAATAGTGGTAGATCATGCGCTTGTTGGATTTCGACCGGTGCGCGATCTCGTCGACTCGCGCGCCACCCAGCCCTTTCCTGGCAAATTCCGCCGTCGCGGCATCGAGGATGCGCTTCCGCGTCTGCTCGGCGTCGCGAGGCATGGCCTGCCGGCGGTCTTTCGGACGCGCATCCGCTGCTGTCTTCCTGTTGCGCGCCGCGATCGCTGAACCGGCAGCCATTGGCGATTTATCCCTCCGTTGCCCCGACCTTGCGAGGGGGCTTGACTTGTCCCTAGAATGCAGTAACTAGTTAGTGCAGTAAAGGCCAAAATTCATGGGAGGAAGACATGGCTTTCGAACCGAAGAAGAACATCAGCCGCCGCACGGTGCTGAAAGGTGCTGCAGGTGTCGCGGCCGCCTCGGCGGTGGGCTCGTTCCCGATGCCGGCAATTGCCCAGGAAACGACCTGGACACTCGCCAATTCCCTACGCTCGGTCGCCAATCCCTATCACGCCACCTTCGCCAAGGGCGGCGAGGATTTCGCCAAGTCGATCGGTGCCACCTATGAAGTGCTGGTGACTGAAGGCAACTCGGAAAAGGGCATCGCCGACATCCGTGCCCTGTTGCAGCGCACCGGCGGCAAGCTCATTCTCAACGTCGACCCCAACGACTCGCCGGACGCCCGCGTGATCGTCGAGGAAGTGCAGAAGGCCGGCGGCTTCGTCGTGACCCAGTGGAACAAGCCGGATGACCTTCATCCGTGGGACCACGACCCGAACTACATCGCCCACATGTCCTTCGACGGCGTGCCGACGGCCGAAGCCATCGCCAACGAGCTGTTCAAGGCCTTCGGCGGCGAGGGCGGCATCGTGGCGCTGGGCGGCATTCTCTCCAACGTGCCGGCCATCGAGCGCAAGCTTGGTCTCGACAACGCCATCGCCAAGACCAATGGCAAGGTGACGCTGCTCGACTTCCAGCCCGCTGACTGGAACGAGCAGAAGGCATTCGACATCACCCAGGCCTGGCTCACCCGCTTCGGCGACCAGATCAAGGGCGTGTTCGCCGCCAACGACGGCATGGGCATGGGCGCTCTGGAAGCGCTGCGCCAGAACGGCCTCGCTGGTCAGGTGCCGGTGGTCGGCATCGACGGCATCGACGCGGCCGTGGCGGCCATCGAAGCCGGTGAATTCGCCGGCACCGTCGCCTGGGATCCGCTGTGGACTGGCGGCATGGGCCTCGCCATCCCCTACGCCCATGTCACCGGCAAGATCGACATCACCAAGGAGCCGCACGAGCATCGCGAGTTCTATGGCACGGGCATCATCGTCACCAAGGACACGGTTGCCGACTACAAGAGCAACCCGCCGAAGGTCGACTTCAACGATCTCTGGGGCAAGGCCACCGGCCAGATCCAGTACCGCGGATAATCCTCCCTGATGTGACCGCTGGCCGGGTGCCCCGCACCCGGCCATTTTCATCCCACGGGATGGCCACCGGAGAATGGACGCGTGACGACAGTTGCCACCGCAAAGGGACTGATTTCGGCCCACTGGCGCCGTTGGGCGCCGGTTGCCGTGCTTGTCGGCCTGTGCATTGTCATCGGCACCGTCAGTCCGAATTTCTTCAGCCGGTTCAATTTCATCGGCCTCCTGAACGTGGCCGCGATTCCGCTTGTGATCAGCATGGGCGCCACCTTCATCATCCTGATGGGGTCCATCGACCTGTCGGTCGAGGGAACGCTGGCGCTCTGCGCCGTGGCCGCCAGCATGCTGGTTGCCAATGATTTCACCGGTGTCGCCATCGGCCTGTTGTCGGTGCCCGTCGCAATTCTGATCGGCGGTGCGCTTGGCCTCGTCAGCGGCGCCATTCACGTGTCGCTCAAGATCCCGTCGTTCATGACGACGCTCGGCATTGGCTTCGCAGGCATCGGCATCGCGACCGCGATCCTCGGCGGCGTCATGGTGCGGATCTCGGATAACACGTTTCGCTATTCGCTCTCGCTGGGCCGCCCCTTGGGCGTTCCCGCCGCTGTGTGGATCGCTGCCGCGGCGGTGCTCGCCGCCTGGGTGATCCAGGAGCGCACCCGGATCGGCCGCTGGCTCTACGCGATCGGCACCGACGAAGCCACAGCCCGCAATGCCGGTATCCCGGTCGAGCGTACCCGCATCCTGATCTTCGGGATTGCCGGACTGTTCTATGGCTTGGCCGGTGCCATGTCAGCTGCCCAGATCGGCCGTGGCCACGCGCTGATTGCCCAGGACAAGCTCTTCACCGCCATCACCGCCGTCGTCGTCGGCGGAACGGCGTTGTCCGGCGGCGTGGGCTCGGTGTTGAACACCGTCGTCGGCGTCTTCATCGTCGTCGTCCTCAATAACGGCATGGTGCTGATGGGAATCGAACCCTATATGCAGAAGGGCGTGCAGGGCCTGCTCATCATTGCCGCCGTGGCGCTGGCCCTCGACCGCTCGCGGCTGGACGTGGTCAAATGACGGCTCCGGTCCTCGAAATCCGCGGCGTGTCCAAGAGCTTTCCCGGCGTCAAGGCGCTGGACGACGTGAGCTTCGCCATCAACAAGGGCGAGGTGGTGGGGCTAATTGGAGAGAACGGTGCTGGCAAGTCGACCCTTCTCAAGGTGTTGAACGGCATCTATCGTCCGGATGAGGGCGGCATCTTCGTCGACGGCCAGCCCATCACCATTACCTCGCCCCGTCAGGCCTTCGACTCCGGCATCGCCATGGTGTTCCAGGAACAGTCGGTGCTGCCGACGCTGACCGTGGCGGAGAACATCTTCCTTGGCCGGGAAACAGAGTTCATCCGCTTCGGACTGATCTCCAAACGCCGCATGAACGCCGCGGCGGCGAAGGAACTGGCCAAGGTGCACCTCGACATCGATCCGGCGACGCGCTGCGCCGAACTCTCCTTCGCCAACCGCCAGATGGTGGAAATCGCCAAGGCGCTTTCCCTCGACACCCGCATCAAGGGCCATATCACAATTCTCTTGGACGAGCCGACGTCGGTTCTCGAGCAGAAGGAAATCGACCTCCTGTTCGCCATTATCCGCGACCTGAGGGAGCGCGCCTCCATCGCTTTCATCTCCCACCGCCTGGAAGAGGTGTTGGAGATTTCCGGCCGCGTCTACGTCATGCGCGACGGCAAGATCGTGAAGGAAGTGGCGGCCAGGGATGCAACCGTCAAGGAATTGCACCAGCACATGGTGGGCCGCCAGCTTCATCACGAATATTACCGCGAGGCGCGCCAGACCGAACCGTCGCCGAAGGTGGTGCTGAAATGCGACGCTCTCGCGCAAGGCGACGCGTTTTCCGGCATCAGCTTCGAGCTGCATGAAGGCGAGGTGATGGGCATTGCCGGCGTCATCGGTTCCGGCCGCGAGGACCTGGCGCGCTGCCTTGCAGGCCACAGCAAGCCCACGTCCGGCCGGATCGAGGTCAATGGCGCGGCGGTCAGCCTCAATGCCGCCCATGATGCCACCGCCAGCGGCATCGGTCTTGTCCCTGCCGAACGCAAGGTCGAAGGCCTGGTGACACCGTTCAGCGTCGCCGAGAACATGACGCTTGCGGCACTGCCGAAATTCGTGTCCTCAGGTGTGATCCGCTTCGCAGAAGAAAAAGCGGCAGCCAAATCCTGGATCGACCGCCTCAAGATCAAGACGCCGTCGACGTCTACGATGGTGGCAAGCCTCTCCGGCGGCAACCAGCAGAAGGTGGTGCTGGCCAAGTGGCGCATCGCCGGCGTCAAGGTGCTGATCCTTGATCACCCCACGCGCGGCATCGATGTCGGCGCTAAGGAGGACGTCTACGAACTGATCCGCGACATGACGGCGGAAGGCTTGGCCGTGATCCTGCTTGGCGATACGCTGGAAGAGGTGATCGGTCTGTCAAGCCGCATCCTCGTCATGCGTGATGGCGAGATCACGGCGCGCTTCGACGCACCACCCGGCAGCAAGCCGAGCCAGGTCGACCTGGTCGAGAACATGGTGTGACATGACATCGGAGCAACGCAACCTGCTGCAAACCTGGCTGCCCGTCATCGTGCTGGTGGTGCTGGTGCTCTGCGTCGGTCTTTATGACAACACGTTCTTCTCGGTCAGCAACTTTCTCGCGGTCACCGCCGATACCATGACGCTGTTCCT
>CAZECZ010000121.1:0-13510 GCA_964510815.1 uncultured Aestuariivirga sp. | reverse complement strand
AGCTTCCCTACATCGTGGTGCTGACCCACCCGACGACGGGCGGCGTCACTGCGTCTTATGCCATGCTCGGCGACATCCAGATTTCAGAGCCGGCCGCACTCATCGGATTCGCCGGCCAGCGTGTGATCGAGCAGACCATCCGCGAAAAGCTGCCGGAGGGTTTCCAGCGCGCCGAGTATCTGCAAGACCACGGCATGGTCGACATGGTGGTGCACCGTCACCAGATGCGCGACACACTGAGCCGTATCATACGCATGCTGATGAAGGCGCCATCGCGCGAGGTGCCGTCCACCGCGCTGGTGCCGGCCGACGCCGAGTAACACAATTGGCCCTCAGCGACGCCATCCTGACGCGGCTGCTCTCGCTGCATCCCAAGATCATCGACCTCAGCCTCGACCGCATGGAGCGCATCCTTGCGCGCCTCGGCAACCCGGAGCGTCAGCTGCCGCCCGTCATCCACGTGGCGGGCACCAATGGCAAGGGCTCCACCGTTTCCTACCTTCGCCACATCATGGAGGCCGCGGGCCTCAAGGTGCACGCCTACACCTCACCGCATCTGGTGAAATTCCATGAGCGTATCCGCATTGCGGGCGAACTGATCCCCGAAGCGGATCTCACGGCGCTGCTGGAAGAGTGCGAAGCGGCAAACGGCGGCGAGCCCATCACCTTCTTCGAGATCACGACGGCCGCGGCCTTCCTCGCCTTCAGCCGCACGCCCGCCGACTATCTGCTCCTCGAAGTGGGGCTTGGCGGCCGGCTCGACGCAACCAATGTCGTCGACAGCCCGGCGGTGTCGGTCATCACCACCATCGACTACGATCATCAGCAATATCTGGGCGATACACTCTCCCTCATCGCCCATGAAAAGGCGGGGATCCTCAAGCGGAGTGTTCCCGCCGTGATCGGTGCCCAGCCGGACGAGGCCCGCGCCGAGATCGAGCGAGTGGGGACGCGCGTGCGCGCGCCGCTCTTCATCGCCAACCAGGACTGGCAGGCTTACGAGCAGCACGGCCGTCTTGTCTTCCAGGACGAGCACGGCCTTCTCGATCTGCCGTTGCCGCAGCTTCGCGGCCGGCACCAGCTCGACAATGCCGGCAACGCCATCGCTGCAATCCGTGTGCTGAACGATTCCCGCATCGCCGATTCTCACATCGCCGAGGGACTGAAAACCGCGGCCTGGCCCGCGCGCATGCAACGTTTGGGGACCGGCGCCCTGTCGAACCTCATCCCGCCGGAGTCCGAACTCTGGCTTGATGGTGGCCACAACCCGTCTGCCGCGCGCGTGCTGGCGCAGGCCATGTCCGACCTCAACGAGCGGCATTCGCGCCCTCTTGTCCTTATCTGGGGCATGCTCAACACCAAGGACGTTGGTCAGTTCATCAGTTGTTTCGAAGGGGTTGCGAGCCGCGTGATCGCGCTGACCATTCCAGACGAGGAAAATGCGGTGAAGGCCGATCAACTGGCGTCGGCCGCGCGCGCCCACGGCCTTGCGGCGGAAACCGCGCCCGACCTTGAGGCAGCGCTCCGGCAGGCCTCTCTCGTCATGCCGCCGCCGCGCATCCTGATTTGCGGTTCGCTCTATCTTGCCGGCCGGGTGCTCGCGCTGCATGGGCAGGAAGAGATGACGAAGGTGACGGGCGCCGGGCGCCGCTGACGTTATTCACACCAATCGCGAGACCAGCCTCGTCATGAAGGTTTCGCACTTCCTGAGTTCGGAGACGTCGATGAATTCGTCCGGTTTGTGGGCCTGCTCGATGGAGCCCGGACCGCAGACCACCGCCGGGATGCCGATCTGCTGAAACAAGCCCGCTTCAGTACAATAACTCACGGCATGGGTGCTGTTGGCGTTGGCGAGGTGCAGCGCCAGATGCTCGGCTGGGGATTCCTGTTCGGGTGCCAGGCCGGGCACATGATTGGCGCGGTCCGTGGCGATCCCGGTTTCGGCGGAGATCCGCTTCATCTCCGGCTCAAGTGTCTTCGAAAACGCCTCGAAGCGGCGCGGCACGGCGTCGGGGTCGGCGGTCGGCAGCAGCCGGGTTTCCCACTGGAAATTGCAGTTGCGGGGAATGATGTTCTTGGCCGTGCCGCCAGCGATGACGCCCACATGCAACGTCGAATAGGGCGGATTGAAACGGTGCGTGGGATCGCCCTCGGCAATCAGATCGGCGCGGATGCGGTTCAGTTCCGCGAGCAGTTCGCCCGCCACCATGATGGCGTTGACACCCTGGTCGATGAGGCTTGAATGGGCCTCGAGGCCGTTGACTTCGGTCGAAAAGGTGACGGCGCTCTTGTGGGCATTCACCACCTTCATCAAAGTCGGCTCGCCGACAATGACGGCGCGCGGCTTCGGCAGGTGATCACGCATGTGGGCCACCAGCGGGCGCACCCCCTTGCAGCCCACCTCCTCGTCGCAGGACAGCGCCAGATGGATTGGAGTCTTGAGCCCCGCATTGACGAATTGCGGCACCATGGCGAGGCAGATGGCGATGAAGCCCTTCATGTCACAGGTGCCCCGGCCGAAGAGACGATTGTCGCGCGCTGTCAGTTCAAACGGGTTGCTCGTCCACGGTTGGCCATCCACCGGCACCACATCGGTGTGGCCAGAGAGCACGATGCCGCCTGCGATGTCAGGTCCAATGGTGGCGAACAGGTTGGTCTTCTTGCCCGCCTCGTAGTCGACGCGGAAATGCGGCACGCCCCAGCCGTTGAGATAGTCCTCGACGAATTCGATCAGGGGAATGTTGCCATCGCGGCTGGTGGTGTCGAAGCCGATGAGACGCGCCAGCATCTCCTCGGTGGTGAAGGTCTTGCCGGTCATGCTGTCAATTGATCGCGTGCTTGTCGTGGGGACTGTCGAGTGAAAACGCCGGTATCTCCACGTTGAAGAACCTGCCGTCGGCCAGTTGCATCTGGTAGGCGCCGACCATGAAGCCGGAACTGGTCTTGAGCGGACACCCCGAGGTGTAGGTGTAAGTGTCGCCGGGCTTGAGGCTGGGCTGCTCGCCCACCACGCCGGCGCCGCGCACCTCCTGCACGTGGCCGGTGGCGTCGGTGATCTTCCAGTGCCGCGTGCGCAACGTCACCGTCTCGCCACCATGGTTCTCGATGGTGATGGTGTAGGCCCAGACGAAATGCCCCTCCTCCGGCTTGGATTGGCCGTCGAGATATTTGGGGCGGACGATGATCTTGATGCCGTGGGTGACACGTTCGTACATGGCCGGCAGTCTAGCCGAAAGCCTCTTGCCTAACACCCCCCAAATCCGCCATGTGGACCCATGAAAAGCGAAGACATGGATAACGCAGTGCAAGGCATCCTTCCGGCGAGCGCCATCTCGGCCTATTGCGATGGCGGCCAGATCCGGCTTGCCCATCCACCTGCCGCAGACCAGATTCAGCCGGCCAGTCTCGACCTCCGTCTCGGCGAGGTCGCCTACCGGGTCCGCGCGTCGTTCCTGCCCGGCAAGCGCTTTACGGTCGCCGAACGGCTGAAGGAGCTGGAGCTTCACCGCGTGCCGCTCACCAGCGGTGCGGTGCTCGAAACCGGCTGCGTCTATATCGTGCCGCTACAGGAGAGCCTGAAGCTGCCGCCCGGCGTGGCGGCCGCCGCCAATCCCAAGAGCTCCACCGGCCGGCTCGACATCTTCACCCGGGTCATCACTGATTATGCCCAGGAATTCGACACGGTGCCGGATGGCTATGAGGGTCCGCTCTATGCGGAGATCAGCCCGCGCACGTTTTCGATCCTGGCGCGCACCGGTTCGCGCCTGTCGCAGATCCGGTTTCGCGCCGGCGCCTCGCTGGCCTCGGACCAGCTGATCCGCGACCTCCACGCCACCGAAGGTCTGATTTCCGATGGCGAGGTCAACATCGACAATGGCCTTGCCCTGTCTGTCGATCTCGCAGGAATCGAGTCGGATGGCCCTGTCGGCTTCCGCGCCAAGCGCCATGCGGGCCTCGTCGACGTCGACCGCAAGGCCGGGCTCGACGTGCTGGACTATTGGGAGCCGATCTGGCGGCGCGGATCGCTGGTGCTCGACCCCGACCAGTTCTACATCCTGGCGTCCAAGGAAGCGGTGCGCGTGCCGCCCGCCTATGCCGCCGAGATGGTGCCGTTCAATCCGCTGGTGGGCGAGTTCCGGGTTCACTATGCGGGCTTTTTCGATCCGGGCTTCGGCCACAGTGCCGGCGGTGGCGAAGGGGCGCGTGCGGTGCTCGAAGTCCGCTCCCACGAAGTGCCGTTCATCCTCGAGGATGGCCAGATCATCGGCCGGCTGGTCTATGAACCCCTCACCGAGGCACCCCGGCAGGTCTACGGCCAGGGCATCGGCTCCAACTACCAGCGCCAGGGCCTCAAGCTCTCCAAGCACTTCAAGCCGTTCGACCCGTCGCAGCGATGACGGCGCTTGAAGGCAGCGCGCGGCTTCGCTAGTGTCCCTCCACGCGCGGGCGTAGTTCAGTGGTAGAACGGCAGCTTCCCAAGCTGCATGTCGTGGGTTCGATTCCCATCGCCCGCTCCAGTTTCCCGGTGGCGATCAGGACCGGGCGTCGTCCTTCAGCAGCCATACCGACAGCGCAATCAGCAGCAGCGAGAAGGCGACGATCAGCGTGCCCACGGCGTTGATCTCCGGCGTGATGCCGCGCCGCATGGTCGACCAGATGTACATGGGAAGCGTGTTGTCGCGGCCGGTGAGGAAGAAGGTCACCGGAATCTCGTCGAAGGACAGCGTGAACGACAGCAGCGCCGAGCCGATCATGGCCGAGCGGATGTTCGGAAGAATGATGTAGAAGAAGCTCTCCCACGGCTTGGCGCCCAAATCGGCGGCGGCTTCTTCAAGATTTCGATTGAGGCGTTGCAGCCTGGCAAAGACCTGGGTGACGACAATCGACATCAGTGCCGTCGACTGACCGATGATGACGGTTTGGAGACTCAAGCCCATGCCGATGAACTTGAACAGGTTCAGCATGGAAATGCCCGTTATGATGCCAGGCAATACCAGCGGCAGCAGGATCAGGCGGCGGAATACTGTCTTGCCGGGGAATTTCAGCCGGTCCAGCGCAAATGCGGCGGGAACCCCGATGAGAAGCGTCAGCGCCGTTGTCAGAATCGCGACATAGAAACTGTTGCGCAGTGCTGTGATCAAGTCCTCGTTGGCGAAGAACTTATCGTACCATTTCCAGGTGAAGCCCGAGAGCGGCAGCGTGAGCGAGCTCGAATCGTTGAAGCTGAAGATGATCAGCACCACGATCGGCAGATAGAGATAGGCGAGGATGGCGGCGATGACCGCCACGAACACGCCATCGCCAGCCAACCTTCCGAGACGGACGCTTTGCGGAGAAGCCATGGCCCTACCCCAGCCCGATGCGGCCGGCGCGCTGGGCGCGGTCCGACAGTTCGATCACCGCGAGCACGATGATCAGCATGATGATGGCGAGGGCCGAACCCAGGGGCCAATTGAGTGCCGCGCCATATTGCGAGGTGATGACGTTGGCCACCATGACGCCGTCCGGCCCGCCGACCAGGAAGGGGGCGATGAAGTCACCGAAGGTGAGGCAGAAGGTAAATGTGGCCCCGGCGATGACGCCTGGCAGCGACAGTGGCCAGATCACTTTCCATAGCGTGCCCCATGGCGTGACACCGAGATCGCCGGCCGCCTCGACCAGGTTCTTCGGGATCTTTTCCAGCGCCGTATAGATCGGCATCACCATGAACGGGATGAAGATGTAGGTCAGCGTCACCACCATGGAGAACTGGTTGTAGAGGAACACATCGGTCGGCTGGCCCAGGATTCCGGTCCACACCAGGAAGGAGTTGAGCACGCCCTCGCTGCCGAGAATGGTCTTCCAGGTGTAGGCGCGCAGGAGATAGGACACCCACAACGGCGCGATCACCGCCATGTAGAGAAGAGCGCGCAGCCTGGTCGATCTGACCTTGAAGACGAGGAAATAGGCAAACGGATAGGCCATCAGCAGCGAAAGGATCGACACGAAAATGGCAATCTTTCCCGTCCGGAAGAGCACCTGGTAATATTGCGGATCGGCGAAGATCTGGGCGTAGTTGCCGAACTGGAAGGCCGGTACGAAGGTCGGGTACTTCTTGAGCCAGAAGCTGTATGTGAAAATGATCACATAGGGAATGAACATGAACGCGACGGCCCAGAGCAGGGGCGCCGAGAGCACCACAAGGCCCGGAATGTCCTCGCGCCGGGGCCGCTTCATGCCCGGTCATCCTCGGTGAACAGCGAGATGCTGTCGGGATCGGCCGCAAGCCGGATCGACTGCCCCGGTTCGGGCACGGTGCCGATGGCGGCGGCGGCGCTCAGCTGCTGATCGCAGAGGAAGGATTCACCCGATGGCAGGCGGCAGCGCAACCGGATGCTGTTGCCGTGGAACAGGCGCTCCTCGACATCGCAGGTCAGCATATTGGCATCCGCCGCGTCGTTGGCAGCGACCAGCCGGAGCTTCTCCGGCCGGATCCCGGCAATCACCTTCTGGCCGGTCGCCACCGAGCGGCGGGCCGGGCAACGCAACCGGATACCGTTGTGATCGACTTCGATCACATCCCTGGTCACGGAAGCGACCTCGCACGGGATCAGGTTCGAGGTGCCGACGAAATCGGCGACGTAGGTGGTTTCCGGCCGGTCATAGAGATCGGACGGGGTGCCGGCCTGGGCGATGCGTCCGCGATGCATGACGACGATGCGGTCAGACATGACCAGCGCTTCGGTCTGGTCGTGTGTCACCATCACGAAGGTGAGACCGAGTTTGCTGTGAAGGTGTTTCAACTCCACCTGCATGGCCTCGCGCAGATTGGCATCGAGGGCGGACAGCGGTTCGTCGAGCAGCAGCACGCGCGGTTGGCGCACGATGGCGCGGGCCAGTGCCACGCGCTGGCGCTGGCCGCCGGAGAGTTGATGCGGCATCTGATCGGCCTTGTCCGACAGGCCGACGAGAGCCAGCGCATCCGTCACCTTGCGGCCGATCTCGCTGCGGCCGAGCCGCAGCCGCTCCAGACCGAAGGCGACATTCTTCGCGATGGTGAGATGAGGAAACAGCGCGTAGTCCTGGAACACCATGTTGACGTCGCGCCGGTAGGGTGGAAGGTGCGTCACGTCGTGGCCGTCGAGGCGCACCGCGCCCTTGTCCGGCTGCTCGAAGCCCGCCAGCATGCGGAGCAAGGTGGTCTTGCCGCAGCCGGACGGCCCCAGCAAGGTGATGAACTCACCTTCCGCAACATCAAGCGTCACGTCGTCGACGGCGACGATCTTGCCATTGAAGATGCGCGAGACGTGATCAATCTCGATGATCGGCTTCATGCGCCCCAATCTCTCCTGAAACAGGTTTCCGGACCCGCCGCGAGTGCAGCGGATCCGGCTATCGCAAACTCACACCCCGGATCAGTTGGCGGACTTCACCGCGTTCCAGGTGTTGGTATAGGCCTCAAGGCGATCGCCGAGGTTTTCCCACAGCATCAGCGTGTCGAGGTAGTTGACGTCATCCTGGTGCAGAGCGGTAAACTGCTCGGGCGTCATGCACTTCTTGGCGGCCACCGGGTTGGCGGTGGAATAGCCGTTGACGGCGGCAACACCGCACTGGCCCTGTTCGGAGATCTGCATGTTGAGGAACTTGTAGGCGCAGTCCTTGTTGGGGGTGTCCTTCACCACCATCCAGGAATCCATCCAGCCCTCTGCATTCTCCTTCGGGATGAACTCGACGACGTCGATGCCCTTCTCCTTGATCAACGCCGACTGGTAGCCTGCCCAGGTGTTGGAGATCCACACTTCGCCGGCCGCGTAGAGATCGACCAACTCTCCGGCTGTCGCCCAGTATTTGCGCACCAGCGGCTTCTGCTCGATCAGCTTCTTCTTGGCCTGCTCGAGCTGTTCGTCCGTCAGGTGATAAATGTCGTTGTTGCCCTCGAGGCGGGCAGCAACATAGATGGCGCTCTTGTCATCCCACAGCGACACCTTGCCCTTGAGATCTTCCCGCCACAGGTCGGCGATGGACGTCGGCGGCGTATCGAACTTGTCCTTGCGATACATAAAGGCAATGGCGCCCCACACATAGGGCATACCGTAGACGACGCCGTCCTTGTTGATGCCCTCGGACTTGCGGAACTTCTCGTAGATGTTGTTGAACTCCGGAATCTTGTCGGTCTCGAGCGGCTCCACGAAGCCCGCGTCGATCATCGTCTTGGTGGTGTCGATCGACGGCGTGATGAGATCGTACACACCACCGCCGGCAGCCAGCTTCGGGGCGAAATCGTCGTTGGAGCCGACATAGGTTGCGGTGACCTTGCAGCCCGAATCCTCTTCGAACTTCTTGATGAAGCTGGCATCGGCGTAGCCTTCCCAGGTGAGGACATTGACCTCACCGGCGGCCAGGGCCGGGCCTGCCGCGATTCCCAGTGCCGTCAGCGATGCCAGCACCTTCTTTGCAAGTTTCAGTTCCATGGGACTTCCTCCTCTGTGTTTTCCCTGTTTACTAGTGCTTTGCTTGTGTCTTGCGCACAATTGTTCCGATGTCCACACCCAAAGCCTCGGCGGCCTTGCGCTTGGACCCCAGCTTGCCGATGGCGGCGTCGATGAGACGGCGCTCATAGGCCCTCACCTGCGACTTGAGATCACCATCGTCCATCACGCCGACATTGCCATGTGACGCTTCCATAAGCACGGCTTCCGGCAGATGGCTGGCATCGGCAACTTCGGCTGCAACCACCGAAACCTGCTGAATGATGTTCTGCAATTCCCGGATGTTGCCGAGGAAGGAATAGGCAGCCAGCCGTGACCGGCAATCGGGGGTGAGCGTCAGGGGCCGCTCGCGCCGCTGGTTCTGGGCAATGATGAAATAGTCGATCAGATCGTCGATGAGTTCGGGCGTTTCCGCAAGGGAACGCACCTTCAAGGGGACGACGGCCAGGCGGTAATAAAGATCGCGCCGGAACAGGCCATCCTTCACCATGTCTTCCAGCATCCGGTTGGTTGCCGCGAGGACGCGGACCCGGACTGCCTTCTCGGCCGATCCGCCGACCTTCTGCACCGTTCCCGTTTCGAGGAACTTGAGCAGCTTCGCCTGCATGGCCAGGGGAATCTCGCCCACCTCGTCGAGGAACAGGGTGCCACCGTCGGCGGCTTCGATCAGGCCCTTCTTGCCGCCAGACAAGGCGCCGGTGAAGGCGCCACGCTCGTAGCCGAACATCTCGGATTCAAACAGCGTGTCGGGAATGGAGCCGCAGTTCACGTGAATGAAGGCCGCGGCGGGCTGGGAGACGTAGGAATGCAGGTAGCGGGCAATCTCGGTCTTGCCGGCGCCCGATTCCCCCAGCAACAGCACACGGGCACCCTGCTTCATGGCGCGTTCGCCCAACGTCACGAGATGATTCAAATAGGGCGAGATGCGGCGCTGCCGCTCGAGGTCCGGTTTGGCATGACGCTGGCTCACCAGTTTGAACGAAGATCGTCCGCCATGTGCAGCGCGCTCGCGCTCGTGGTCGAGAACTTCGAGATCGTGCAGCACCACCAGCGTGCCGCCGCTGCGGCCCGGCTTGCCGCCGCCAAAGCTGCGGATCATGGCGAGGATTCGGCGCCCGCCCGCCAGCTCGATCACCGCCGAAGCCTTGAGTCCGGTTTCCACCAATTCCACCAGCCGGGTGAAAGCCGGCAGCGCACCCACGACGTCGAACAGCCGGTGCCCCATCAGCCGTTCGGGTACAACGCCAAGCATCGCCGCGGCGGCGGCATTGACAGTCTGCACCCGCCCGTCGCCATCGACGGCGAGAAGGCCCTCCGGCAGAGCCTCGAGGGCGAGGTCATGCAGCTTGCCGCTCATGAAGCGCGCTCCAGACTCAATGCCGGCGGTTCCATGCGCAGCGTCACGACGGCGCGCGGCGGCTGCCCGTCCCGCAGCACCGCGGACACCAGCCCGATGCAGGCGAGCGTCCTGCCGTCACGGCATACCGCCTTGGCATCGACACGTTCCGCCAGCCGGCCCGGCCTCGCCTTCCGAATGACATCGAGGATGTCGGCGCGCAGCCGCAGGACATCGCCGAGACCGCGGTCGAGCAGGCTGTCGAGCGGCCAGCCCAGCGCCCATTCGGCCGCGGGATTGGCGCCGACGATCAGGCCGTCCCGGTCGGTGACCAGAATGGGATCGGCCACCGCTGCCAGGATGTCGAGCGCGGCCGAGGCCTGATCTTCCAACTCGCGCTCCTGCATGCGCCTTGCGCTCAATTCGCGCACCACGCCCCAGAAGCGATGGAGCTGGTCTTGGCGGATGTCGGCGCGTACATCGTTTTCAATGTAGATGCCGGCGCCGTCATAGCGAAGATCGCGCGACAGGGCGCCGTCCACCGTCCAGCGATTCTCGATCAGTGTGCGGACGAAATCCTCATTCTCCGGATTGCGGGCAAAGACTTCCCGCACGTCGCGCGAATTGAGGTCGTCGCCCATCGGCAGCTTGTAGAGCCGCGCCATGGCTTCATTGCAATAGCGCCAGCAGCAGCGGTTCTCGAACACCTGACGGATGATCTCGTGTTCGGGCGCGGTCAGGTCCACCGGCTCGATGAAGTCGATGCAATAGCTGGCGTCGCGCGCCGTCGAGACGATGCTGGAGAGCACGTCGTTCTCGCGGCGCAGGCGCTCCACCTCACGCAGCGTGTCGTCAACGGGAAACTTCATCAGCCGCGCGCAGGGGCCGTGGGTGTCGTCGTCGACGACGTCGATATTGGCCGCCACGGTCACCAGCTGGCGGTCGGCGCGGCGCACTTGCATGTGGGCAAGCCTGACGGGCGAGGCGACGCGGCCTTCCAGCACGCTGGCGATCAGCTCGCGGGACTCCGGCGGATAGAGCAGTTCGAAGCTGACGCTGGACAGATTGCCCTTGCGATACCCCAGTTCCTGTTCTTCCGTCGCGTTGGCATAGACGATCCAGCCATGCTGCGACACGAGATCGAACAGCACGGGTGCATTGCGGATCAGCCGGTCGTCCAGCGTCATTGCCCTGCCCAAACCCTGTTGGCCGAACTCTGGCGCATCCCGGTCATCAGGGCAAGCAGTCCAGATAAGTCTTCACGTCCCAGTCCGAGCATTCCCAGATGAAGCGCTCCCACTCGTCGCGCTTGTAGGCGTCGTAGACCTCCCACATGCGGCCCGGCAGCGCTGCCCGCACCACGGGATCGTCACGCAGCGCATCGAGCGCATCCCTCAGGTTCATGGGAATGCGTTCGACATGTTCGCCGGCGTTCATCACCTCCACCAGGTTGCGTTCCTCCGGCTCGCCCGGATCGATCCTGTTCTTCAGGCCGTCGTCCATCGAGGTATAGAGCCCTGCCATCATGAGATAGGGGTTCACCATGGAATCGCAGGGCCGGTACTCGAAGCGGTCGGGGCTCGACACACGCACCGCGCAGGAGCGGTTCTGCAGGCCCCAGCTCTTGGCCAGCGGCGCCCACAGGCCTGTGTCATTGAGGCGGCGGTAGGAATTGACCGTGGAGCAAGCGATGGCGGTGAGGCCGGAAAGATGCTTCAGCATGCCGCCCAGCGCGTGGCGTCCGACCGGGGCCGGCTTCCAGGTTTCCTGTTCGTCGCGGAATTCGTTCCTGCCTCCGGTGGTATAGGTGAACACCTCGTCCATGCCCGGCAGCGGGCCGTCGACCAGCGGAACCACGGTTGGTTCGCCGCCCGACCACAGCGAGATGTTGTGGTGGCAGCCATTGGCCGAAACGCCCATGTAGGGTTTGGTCATGAAGCAGGCGATGAGATCGTTCTCGCGGGCGACCTGGGCACAGATCTGGCGATAAGTGGTGAGCCGGTCGGCAGTGCGCAGCGGATCATCGAACATGAAGTTGAGCTCGACTTGGCCGGTGGCATCCTCGTGGTCGCCCTGGATGATGTCGAGCCCCATGGCGATGGCATATTCGTAGACCTTGAGCCATACGGGTGCCAACTGCTCGAATTGCTCGATATGATAGGCATAGGGCTTGGTGGTGCCTTCGAACGGCACCTCCGGCGTTGACCCCTTCTTGAGCCACAGCATTTCCGGCTCACAGCCCACGCGCATGTGCATGTTGTGGGTCGCACGGAATTCGGCATCGATGCGGGCGAGGTTGCCGCGGCTGTCGGGCTCGAAATAGCCGCCGGGCTTGGTGGCGTCCTCTTCCATGTAGAACAGCGTGCAGAAGACGCGCGCCATGCGTTTGTTCCATGGCAGCTGGCAGAAGGTCTCCGGGTCCGGAAGAGCGATCACTTCGTGGCTGTTGGCCGGGAAGGCGATCAGGCTGCCATGGCGGTCCGGGAAGACGTTGACGACACCGCCCATGAAGGTCTGTACGCCCTTCCTCGCCAGGTTCTCCCAATGGCGGGCCGGACAGGCCTTGCCCATGACCCGGCCAGTCACCGAGAGATATTCCAGGTAGATGTAATCAACCTTCAGCTCGTCGATCTTGGCGCGCACCTTCTTGACCAGCTCGGCGCGGCCGGGGGCATTGCGATGGCGGTCGAAATCGGTTTCCTTTGACATGGTCCCTCAGCCGGCTTCCAGATAGCGTTGAACTTCGGTGGCGCTGACCGCCTTGCGGAGAGCGGTGTCCTCCGCCTCGCAAATCGCGGCGTAGTGGTCGACGAAGGCGTCACCGAAAAGTGCCCTCGCCCTGGCGCTGGCCCGGAACTTCTTCGTGGCGTCGAGCAGGTCGATGGGCAAGCGTTCGGCGCCTTCGGGAATCTCGTTGGGACCGCCGGATTTGATGGGCTCTGCGGTGAGCTTGAGCTTGCGCTCCAACCCGTCCAATCCGGCGCCCAGCATGGCCGCCATCGACAGATACGGATTCATGTCGCTGCCCGGCAGGCGGAGTTCGAGGCGGGTCATCTCCTCGGTCTCGGTGGCGGTGCGCACGGCGGCGGCATAATTGTAAGGTGACCAGCTGACGGTTTTCGGCGCCCAGCTTCCGGGCGCCAGGCGGCGGTACGCATTCACCGTGTTGCCGATCATCGGGAAGATCTCCGGCGTCACGTCGATGATACCGGCGAGGAACGATTTCGCCGTCTTCGACAGGCCAAAATCATCCTTCTTGTCGCCGAAGACGTTGCGCCCGGTCTTGCGATCGCGCAGCGACATGGTGGCGTGACCTCCGATACCTGGAAAGCCGTCGCCGGTGAGCGCCATGAACGACGCTGTGAGGTCGTGCTGGCGGCAGAAGGCCTTGGTGAACATGCGGAAGAAGGCGGTGTCATCTGCCGCCCGCATGGCGTCGCAATGGCGGAGCGTCGCTTCGAAGCACCCCGGTCCCAGCTCGACGCTGAGCGAGAACAGGTCGATGCCGGCGGCCCGGAGACAGGCTTCGAGGTCGGATACGAATTCGGCGTGGGTCGCCGCCGTCTGGCCGGACCAGCAGCGGTTGTCGGGTGCGAACTGCCGCAGGTCGGTAAACTTCTTCTCCCGCAGGCTTTCCGCTGTCTCGTCCAGCACGATGAACTCGAATTCGGTGGCGGCGAGCACGTCGAAGCCCATGGCATTGGCC
>CAZECZ010000120.1:0-13640 GCA_964510815.1 uncultured Aestuariivirga sp. | reverse complement strand
GTCCTGCTTCGCCGCCGGCATAGGCCCGGCCATCCGGGCCCCACGCAACAGCTTCAGGGTGATCGAAGGCATGGCCGACGTTTGTCAGGACAAGACTTCTGTTTTCTTCAGTCATCGAAGGTGCCTCCTTGTCGAACATACCCGGCCGGATGGCCCAATATCAGTTGCTTCTTGACCGCTCTCACCGCGAAACTATAGAGTGGTCTGCCAATACAGATCAATGTCCGGCATTTCGGAAAAGTGAACGGGCAGTGATTTGAAACCTGCCGCGGCGCCGCAGAACAGGAAACACGTTGCATGGGCTTGTTGGACGGCAAGATCTGTCTCGTAACCGGTGCAGGGCAAGGGCTAGGCCGTTCGATAGCGCTGGAAATGGCGAGGGAAGGCGCTAGGGTCGCGCTGTTTGAACGTAACCCGGATACTGCGCGGTCTGTGGCAGCCGAGATCGCAGAATACGGTGCAACGGCCTGGACTTATCCATTGGATATCACCGACTATGACCGCTACGGCGAAGCCGTGGCCGACGTGATCGCAAAGCAGGGCCGCATTGACGTTTTGGTCAATAATGCGGCGATCAATCCGCCGCCACGCACCATTCTTGACGACACGCTGGAAGATTGGCGCCGCACCATCGGCATCAATCTCGAGTCCGTTTACATGGGAAGCAAGCTCGTTGCGCCGCACATGGTCAAGCAAGGCGGAGGCCGGATCATCCATATCGCCTCGATCCAAGGCTTTGCCTCGAGCGGTGAGTGTGGCGCCTACAATGCCGCCAAGGGCGGCATCATCGCCTTCACCAAGTCGATGGCCATAGAGCTTGGCCGCTACAACATCCTGGTCAACGCGGTCGCGCCGGGCTTCATGCGGACGCCGATGTCGGTGATCAACGGCGTCGATGAAACGACGACACCCGATTTCATCGATTGGTACGTCACCCGCCGCAAGGTCCCGCTGGGGCGCACCGGCCTGCCGGAAGACGTCTCCGGCACCGTGATCTTCCTGGCGTCCGACTACTGCCGCTACATGACCGGCCAATTGCTGGTGGTCGACGGCGGACTGATGAGCACATTTTGAAACGATGGTGAAAAGGCACTGCACAACGGATGCGGGACATTCATAACCCTGCACCACAACCGGGAGAGAAGGGAAGGCTGACACTATGACCAAACAATCGAAGCATCTTGGAATTTCACGCCGCGATCTGATCCTGACATCGGCGGCACTGGGCGCCAGCGGCGCTCTGCGTGGCCCATTCGGGGCAAGCGCCGCGCGGGCCGAAGGAAAAACCCTCGACATGTGGTGGTGGGGCGAACAGGAACTACCCGGCCTTCAGGCCTTCGTCGATGACTCGGTCAAGAACTACTCGGCAGCGACGGTGAAAACCATGCTGCAGGATACCGCCGTCGTGATCTCGCAGTTCCAGACGGCGGCGGCGGCCGGAAAGGCGCCAGACATCCAGTATTTGTGGAACGGCATCTACCACATGGAGAGCGTCTGGCTAGGCTATCTGCGGGCGCTGAACGGCCTGGTCAAGGACGATGTCATCACGGCGTCGGGCCCGACTTTGCTCAGCCACTTCGGCGGCAATGTCTATAGGCTCGGCTGGTATCCTCTGCCGATGATCTGGATCTACAACAAGGATCTCTACGACAAGGCCGGGCTCAACGCCGACGTCCCGCCCAAGACCTGGGATGAATTCCTCAGCGCCTGCGACAAGCTGAAATCCAAGGACATCGCGCCGGTCGGCGGCGGCATTCAGGACGGCTATTGGGGTGAATGGTATTTCGGCCATGCCCTGGCGCAGAATGTCGACAATGCCGGCGAGGTCATCGACCTGTTCACCGGCGAGCGCGACTTCCGCGATCCCAAGTATCACGAGCACTGGGTGCGTCTCGAGGACCTCAAGAAGGCGGGCTTCCTCAATTCGGAAATGTCGTCGACCGAGCTCTATCCGGGCATCGACATGATCGTCGCCGGCAAGGTTGGCGCAGGCCTTTCGATCGGTGCCAGGATGCCCGCCGACAGCAAGCAGACCAATGGCCGGATCGGCACCATGGTGATGCCCACCTACGGAAAGGGCAAGCTCGCCGGCATGCCCATTCTCGATGCCCAGGGCCTTGGCATTTCAGCCGATTCGAAGAACCCCGAAGACGCCGCGGCCTTCCTCGAATACCTGCAGTCGCCCGAGCGCCTGAAGGTGTTCCACGAGAAGACCGGCTGGATTCCATCCAACACCACCTTCGACGTATCGGTGATCGACGACGAGTCGGTGCGCTCGATGTGGCAGAACTGGGGGCTCTCGCCGAACATCCCGTATCTGTCGAACCTGGTGCCCGGCCAGTTCTACGACCAGGCGCTGCTGCCCACCGCGCAGCAGGTGGTATCGGGCAAGATGACGGGTGCTGAGGCGGGCGATCTCGCCGCCAAGGTCGCCAAGGAGTGGCGCGACTTCAACCCCGACATGGTCGGAAATTACAGGAAGTGGGCGGCGGACCTCGCCGGGTGATGGCGCATTGCATGGGAGCCTCGCGCCATTGGCGCGCGGCTCCCTTTCGCCCTATGAGAATTGTGTGGCAGAAGACGGCGGAATGACAGCGAGATGACCAGGGCTCAGTCCTCGAGGGTCGCTCCCTATCTCTATGTGCTGCCACTGGTGGCACTGTTGCTTTTCGTCTTCGGCTATCCGCTGGTGCGCATCTTCGAGTTCAGCTTCAAGATGGTGCGCGGAATCGACGGGCCGTGGATTGGTCTGCGCAACTACGAGCTCATTCTCTCGCAGTCACTGTTCTGGGAAGCGGTGCTGCACAATCTTCAGCTGCTGCTTGCCATTCCGGCCATGGTCGTCATTTCGCTGCTTGTGTCGGTGTTGCTCTATGAGCGCATTGCCGGCTGGAGGTTCTACCGTATCATTGTGTTCGTGCCCTACGTTCTGGCCATTCCGATCATCGCGGTGGTGATGAAGCGGATGTTCCAGTTCAACGGGCCGGTGAACGAGATCCTGCGCTGGCTCAGCCTCGATTTCATGGCGCTGGATTGGATCGGCTCGTCCGACGTCGCCCTGTGGACGGTGATCATCCTGATTGTCTGGCGTGAATCGGCCCTCGGAATCATTCTTTTTCTGGCACGGCTCCTGAGCCTCGACGAATCGATGATCGAGGCCGCCAAGCTCGAAGGCGCGTCCTGGTGGCAGCGGGTCTGGTATATTATCCTGCCGCAGATGCGCGGCGTCATCGAATTCTACGTGGTGGTGAGCGTCATCACCATGCTCGCGGCGGTGTTCGCCTATGTCTTCATCATCGGCGGCGGGCGCGGCGGACCGGGGACGTCGACCGTCGTCATCGAGTTCTACATCTTCAATGCGCTGATCCGCACCAGCCTTCCAGGAATTGCATCTGCCGCCTCGGTGCTCCTGTTCCTGGTTTCGGTGCTGCTTATCTTCCCGATGTTCCGCGCCCGCCGCCGGGCCAGGGAAGAGGAAGCCTGAGCATGGCAAACCGGCGTTCCTCCATTGCGGCTGGCGATGCGCTGAAGCAGGCAGTGCTTCTGTTCTCGGCCTTCCTCGCTCTCGTCCCCACGCTGTTCATGATCATGACCGCGCTCAAGAGCGAGGAGGAATACTCGATCGACAAACTGGGCCTGCCGAACCGGCTGGTCATCGAGAACTTCCGCGCCGTGCTTGTCGACAGCCCGTTTCTCTCGTGGATGGGGAACAGCATCATCATGGTGCTGGGCTCGGTTCTGCTGAGCACGGTTGTCTCGTGCCTCGGCGCCTATGCCATCGCCTGCATGGAGTTCAAGGGGCGCCACGGCCTTCTGGCGCTTAGCACCTCGCTCATGGCGGTGCCGCCGGTCGTGATGATCGTCCCGCTCTTCGTGCTCTATACCAGGCTCGACCTGATCAGCACCTATCAGGGCGCCATCATCATCTATGCCGGCCTCATCACGCCGTTTTCGGTCTATCTGCTGGCAACCTTCTTCCGCACGGTACCGAAGGAACTGTTCGAATCGGCGCGCCTTGACGGTGCGGGGCATTTCCTGATCCTGCGGAAGATCGTGCTGCCGCTGTCGCTTCCCGCCATCATGACGCTCATCGTCGTCAATTCGCTCTATGTGTGGAATGATCTGCTGATCGCCATCATCTTCTTGCAGGATGATGCCAAGCGCACGCTGATGGCCGGCATCAGCGTGTTTCAGGGTCGCTACAACGACCAGGTGCCGCTGACCATGGCGGGCATGGTGATCGCCAGCGCCCCCATGCTGATCCTCTATATCGTCTTCCAGAAGCATTTCATCCGCGGCCTCATGGCCGGTGCGATAAAATGAGCGGTGCAGCGGGCGCCGTCACACTCACGAATGGATCGATTGAGGTGAGGGTCACCCCTGCGGTCGGCGGCACGATCACCAGTATCCGGCATGTGCCGACTGGCCTGTCGGTGCTGGGCCAGGTGCCATGGGACGCGATCGAGGAGCCGATCGCAAGTTTCGCGGCCCGTGACGAAGCCGAATGGCTGACGCGGTACAGCGGCGGCTGGCCGCTGCTGTTTCCCAATGGCGGCGATGCCTGCGAGATCGATGGCATCCGCCACGGATTTCACGGCGAGGCCTCGATTTCGCCATGGGCCCTCACGTCGACGCAGCAGTCGCTCCGCCTTCGCCGCCGCTTCTACTGGGTGCCGGTCGAAATGGAGCGCGACATCACTCTCGACGGGGACGTCATCGTCGTCGAGGAACGATTGCGCATGCATGGGCCAAGGCCGATCAATGTGATGTGGGGGCATCACCCGACCTTTGGGTCGGATCTGCTGGCGGGACCGGTCGAGATCTCCAGCGGGGCCAGCCTCGTCAGCGCCGATGCCGACTTCGATCCGGATCTCAATCCGCTGGTGCCGGGTGGCGAGGCACGCTGGCCTTTGGCGAGCGGCAAGCATGGCGAGGCCGATCTCTCTCAGCCCGCGGGACCCATGGCGGCACTTGCCTATCTCCACGGCTTCGAGCAGGGCTGGATTGCCATGCGCCGCCGCGACGATGCCATTGCGGTCGCGCTGTCATGGGATGCGGGCCTCTTTCCCGTCATGTGGCTGTGGGTCGAACTCAACGGCACGATGGAGGCGCCCTGGCACGGCCGGACCTCGCTGATCGGCCTCGAACCCAATACGACGAGGCCGGCCTATGGCCTTGCAGGAGCCAGTGCGCGCGGCGGCTCATCGCTGCGCCTCGACCCTGGGGCTTCGCTCACCACCACGCTCAGGCTGCAGGTCCTCGAACCTCGAGGGGCCATCACTTCCGTTAGCCGCCACGGGCGCGCCCGGTTCCGCTAGATGTGACCTTTCAATAGGTTGGTGAGTAATTGCTTCGCCAGGACGATTCCGTCTTGGCGCATTACGCACTAGGCCGCGCTCAAGCCGTTGCTGACGCGAAGGCCTCGCCATTGGCATCGAACAGATGGCACTTGCCGGCCGGCAATCCGATCCGCATGGATTGTCCGGCCTGTACCGCGACATCACCCGGTGAGTGGACCGCGAATTCACTGTTGCCCGGTACGTCGAGATAGACATAGGTCTCGTTGCCCAGGCGCTCGACTGCGACGGCGCGGCCGTCGAGCGTCGCATCTCCCTGTCCATCGGCATTGGCATCTTCCGGGCGGACGCCGAGCATCACCGCTTCTCCTGCCTTGGCTTTGTCTGGCAGACGCGGCAGGGCGATGCTCAGGCCACCTTCGATGGCAACCGTGATCGACGCATCTGTTGTTGCGGTAATCGAACCGGCGAGGAAATTCATCGCCGGAGACCCGATGAATCCGGCGACGAAGCGGTTGCGCGGGGAATGATAGAGTTCGAGCGGGGGACCCACTTGTTCGATGCGGCCTTCATTCAGCACCACGATCTTGTCTGCCATGGTCATGGCTTCGACCTGGTCATGGGTGACATAGACCATTGTGGCGCGGAGTTGGCGGCGCAGCTTTGCGAGTTCCAGCCGCATCTGCACGCGAAGCTTGGCATCAAGGTTGGACAGCGGCTCGTCGAAGAGAAAGACCTTAGGCTCGCGCACGATCGCCCGGCCGATGGCAACGCGCTGGCGCTGGCCGCCCGACAGCTCTCGCGGCTTGCGGTTGAGAATCCCGGAGATCTGCAGGACGGCGGCCGCCTGCTCGACCCTGGCGCGAATTTCCTCCTTGGCCGTCTTGGCGATGCGGAGGCCGAAGGCCATGTTCTCGAAAACGGTCATATGCGGATAGAGCGCATAGTTCTGGAACACCATGGCAATGCCGCGCTCGGCCGCCGGCAGATCATCGACCCTTGCGCCGCCGATGTGAATGGTGCCGTCCTGCAGATCCTCGAGGCCGGCGATCATCCGCAGCAGGGTAGACTTGCCGCAACCGGAAGGGCCGACGAAGACGGTGAAGGCTTCCTGTTCAATGCCCAGGTCGATGCCGTGGATCACTTCCGTTTCGCCATAGCGCTTGCGTACGGCTCTGAGGTCGACATAGCTCATGGCAATCGCTCTGCTCAGCGGTCAATCATGGCAGAGACAGTATTGTGCCGCGCCGTGGCGGTCAACGCCGAAACGCCGCTCATCTCATGTTCTTCCGAGATACTGGACATTTGTCTACAACTGCGGATCAGTTTAACATCATGACACACGAGGGGGCCCCGAAGGAACATGCCAAGCAGAATCGCCCGCGTAGAGGCCGTGCCGGTTTTCTCTCCCGTGGTCGCAGCCAATGACCTTGATGGTACGACCGATACCGTCATTGTCAGGATCTTCGACGAAGACGGCCGCTACGGCTTCGGCGAAACCGACGCCCCGCCTCATGTCGTCAGGAGCTTCGTCGAGATGCCGAGCGCGCATCTGTGGAGCCGCAATGCCAGCGAAGTTCTAATCGGTGAGGACCCGGTGGAGATCGCCGGCATCTGGCAAAAACTCTATGAGGGAACTTTCTGGCCAGGCCGCCGGGGGTTGGGGATCCATGCGCTCTCCGCCATCGACATTGCATTGCACGACCTTGCTGGAAAGCAGCTTGGCATACCGGCTTACAAACTCATGGGCGGCGCCCGGCGCGAGAAGCTGAGGCCTTATTGCACCATCTTTCCCGGATTGGCCCAGGGCCGCAGCATCGACGAGCTCATGGCGGAGATTTTCCGACAGTTTGAATGCGCCATTACCGCCGGCTTCCGGGCGGTGAAGATGGAGGTGCTGTTCTACGACCTGGTGACCGACGCGCAACTCGTGCGGCTGATCGGCGAGGGCCGTCGTGCGCTGGGCGACGACATTCTGATGGCTGTCGATTTCGGCTATCGCTGGAACAACTGGCACGACGCCCTCTACGTCCTCGAACGGATTGCCGATCACAACATCTACTTCGCCGAGGCAACCTTGCAGCATGATGATCTGATGGGGCATGCGCAGTTGGCCGGAAGGAGTTCAATCCGTATCGGCGGTGCTGAGGCCGCGGCGACGCGGTTTGAGATCCGGGAATGGCTGACGGTCGGCAAGGTCGGCGTCGTCCAGCCCAATATCGGGCGTGGCGGCGGGTTGACGGAAATCCGGCGCATTGCCGATCTCTGCGAACTGATGGGCGCGGAGGTGGTGCCGCATGGCTGGAAGACCGGTATAACCTCGGCGGCAGGCCGGCATTTCCAGGCGGCCTGCCCGGCCGCGCCATTGTTCGAATATGTTTCGCCGCTTGTTTTCGACAGCCCATTGCGGCGCGAACTTGTGTCGCCGGAACCGGTGGTCAAGGATGGGTTCATGGAGCTGCCGGCGGGGCCGGGCCTCGGCATCGAGCTCAATGAGGAACTTGTGTCCCGCTGGCGCGCCAATCGCTGATATGGCCTATCCAAGGCGGTATTTTGCCATCGTCTCGGGATTGAGCGACACGCCAAGCCCCGGACCGTCCGGCACGGCGACGCGTCCATCTGGCCCGATGGGGAATTCCTCATTGGTCAGATGCCAGCGAAGCGGCGACTGGCTTGTCGAATATTCGCAAGGCTCGTCCATCCACTGCTGCGACAGAAAGGCGAGGTTGGCGGCAATCGTGATGTTCGACTTGTAGCCATGGGTGACCAGCCTGCGACCCATCTGCCGCGCCAGGGCGGAAATCCGCATCAGTTCGGTCAGACCCCCGGCCATGGTGACGTCGGGCTGGGCAATGTCGATCTTGCCGCGCCTGAAGGCTTCTTCATATTCAAACCGCGTCGTGAGGCCCAGGTCGCCGCCGCCAATCGGCACACCGAATCCCTGGAACCGCGCATGGCCGTCGAGATCGTCAATGGGAAGCGGCGCCTCCACCCAGAAGAAATTGTTGTCCTTGAAAATAGGCATCAGCGGCAAACCTTCTTCCGCCTTGGCCCAGGCGGTGGCCGCATCGACCATCAGGCGGATATCCGGGCCGACATGGTCCCGGGCAGTTCGGATCAGCGTGGCAGTCTTGTCGACGTCGTCTCGCCAGAACGGGTCGGCTACGATCTTGATCGCCTTGAGGCCGAGTTTTAGCCCGCGATCGATGTTCCGGCGCACCTCGTCAGGCGTTTCTCCGAGAGGATAGACGGTTCCATAAGCCAATACGCGATCGCGCTGCCGCTTTCCCAAGAGCGCGCTGACGCTCTTGGACTGCATTTTGCCACGCAGGTCCCAAAGGGCTATGTCCACGGCGGAAATAGCGTGGATGACGACACCGCGGCGGCCATAATAGCTGGTGAGATCATACATACGGTCCCAGAGCCCCTCGACGTCGGTCGGGTCCTGCCCGACGACCGCCTCCTTCAGCCCCATGGCATGCGTGTGGGAGCGGGGGGCGTCGACGATGGCCCGGACGACCGATGGGACGCTGTCGACCTCCGCGATGCCGGTCATGCCCTCGTCGGTGTGGACGAGTATGACGCAATTATCATAGGAACCGTCGAACGTATTGCCGGCCCATCCCGGAACCCGCAACTCCACAACTTCGATGTCGACAATCTTCATGAGACCACTCTCCCGCGGATTTGATCAAGCTTAACATTGCGAAATGCTGGCCGGTAGTCCAGAATGTCAGAAACCGAGATGCGCATGGCACGACAGATACGCCCAAAATATGCCGATGGAACAGGGGCCAACACCACGGGTGAGGACGAGGCCACCGGCTCGCGAAGTGTCAGGCGCGCCCTCGACATCCTTGAACTGATGTTGCGCCAGGGCAAGCCGGTCAGCGTCGCGCAGATCATCGCCGAGCTGTCGATTCCGAAGTCGACGGCATACGAGTTGGTGCGCACGCTGTCTGAAGCAAATTATGTGGCACCTTCGGGCAAGGGCAGCGGCCTTTTCCTCGGCCGAAAGCTGTTCGAACTCGGCATGGCCTATCACAGCCACGTCGACCTGCTGCGCGACGGCAGCCAAATCGTCGAGGAGCTTCGGAACGAGACCGGAGAGACAGTGCAACTTTCAGTGCTCGAAGACAACCTGATGATGGTGCTGCTGAAAGAGGAGGGCATCCGCCCATTGCGCATCATCAGCAATGTCGGCTCGCGGGTTCCGGTGAACTGGGCAGCCGCCGGACGTCTTCTGGTGTCCGACCAGGACGACAAGGCACTAGGGGCCCTGCTGCGCGGCACGGTCCAGCAATCCCCAACGGGCAAGGCCATTACCGATGTCAAGAAGCTGATCGCCCAGATCAGGCGGTTTCGCCGCCAGGGCTATGCCACCGAACTGAACGAAGCCAATGAGCATGCCGGATGCATTGCAGCGCCCGTGGTCGACGCTTCCGGCCGTTGCGTGGCCGCGCTCAGCGTGGTGGTGCCTGAACAGCGGTTGACCAGGGCCAATCGCGAGAGCCTTATCGTCAGCGTTACGCAGGCAGCGCAACGGCTGTCGCGCCGGCTTGGCTGATCACCTGCGCGCGTGGAGATCCTGCAGGCCTGACAGAAGCTCGTCTTCGCCGATAATGCCGCGCAGATGTGCCTCCATCATCCCGCCTCCCTTCTCCTGGAAGGACAGGTAGCCATCGTAGCGCGGGCGGATCCAGCTGCTGTCGATGGTGGCCCTCGTATTCCGATAGCAGTTGCCAAATCGCTCGTTTATGGCGTCGTCCTCCCAGACCCGGCGATGGGCAGGTTGTCCGTGATGAAGGGCAAAGGCCATTTGGGTGGCGGATTCGGCGGCAAATCGCACATAGGCCATGGCTTCGGCGATGTGCTTGCTTCTTGCCGAAATGGCGAGGCCCGTTCCGCCAATTGCCGAACCGCCATGGCCCGTGGGGCCCGGCAGGTCATGGAAATGCAGAGGACGGCGCTGGTCGGCTTCAGCATATGTTGCGTAGCAATAGACCGCCGGGCAGAACACCAGATCATCGCGTGTAGTCATTGCATCATGCAGGGCAATGCTGTTCCAGTCGAGGGACTCGGGCGGGCAGTGGCGCAGTAGATCGCGCATCATCGCCAACACCTCGCGCGCCGTCTGGCGATTAGCGAAGTCTTGCTTGCCGTTGCTGGCGCAGGGCGATCCGACATTGGCCATCAGTGTGAAAAAAGTCATGAGGCTATGCACGCCCTTGAAACCCATCGCAAGGAATTGCCCACGTTTCAAAGCCTTGGCGCCGAGCGCCATCAACTCGGCCCAGTTGCCGGGCGGCACTGAATCGAGCTTGGCCAAAAGATCTCGCCGGGACACGCCCACCTGGCAAGCGGCGTCGACCGGCAGGGCCCAGGTCTTTCCGCCCATGCGATATGTCTCGAGCGATGGGCCGACGAACGGGTCCTCGCGTCCCACGATATCGTCGATCGGAACCAGAGTTTGCGCCGCAGCAACGGCGCCCATGAAGGGATGATCGAGGATGATCAAGTCGTAGCTTTCAGCCAGCGTGCTGACGGGTGTGAATTCAAAGCCGCTCAGCGGCCGCGATGACCATTCGATCTCAATCTCCGGATGGCGCGCCTTGAACAACGGCATCGTTTCCACCAGCGGGTCGATGGCGCGCCGGTGGTCCCACGTAATTCCCTTCAGCCGCATGGACCGCGCTCCCACCCCGATATCTTGACTCGCATAGTAACAGAGATAATGTTGCAGTCTAGCTAGATGTACGCATGTCCGGTATTTCGGAATTTCTACGCCTGCACAACACAGCCACTGGGAGGAATATTCGAATGAAAACCGCAACGCTGTTTACCGGTGCTGCCGTCATGGCACTCGGCCTTGTCATGTCCACCCCTGCCAGCCTGGCTGCAGCGGGTGACGAGTGCGTGAAGATCCTCGGATACGAATGGAGCGGCGAAAAACAATCCATGGATCCCGCCGACATGCATTCGGGCGACGATGCCTATCACACCTTCGCTGTCTACAATCGACTGGTGGACATCGATGACAACTTCAACGTCCTGCCTGAGCTCGCGACTGAATGGTCAGTGTCGTCCGATGGGCTGACCTGGACGTTCAAGCTCCGGCCGGGAGTCAAATTCCACTCCGGCAAGGATTTCACGTCCGCCGACGTCGTGTACACATTCAAGCGGTTGCTCGACGAGAAGACGGGCTCAGGCGCGCGCGCCGTGCTCGAGTTCCTCGATCCCGACGGCATCAAGGCGGCGGACCCGATGACGGTCACCTTCACCACCAGGAAGCCGGTGGTGGAATTGCCTGTCCTCATCACCAACAAATTCACCAACATCGTGCCGGATGGGGCCACGCAAGAACAACTGCGCCTTCATGAAGACGGCACCGGCCCGTTCATGCAGGAGCAGTTTACCCCGAATGCCCCTGTCCGCATCCTGCGCAAGAATCCGAATTACTGGAACGCCGGGCAGCCGAAGGCCAATTGCCTTCGCATAACCGTCGCCCAGGAAGCGGTGGCTGCCGTGGCCGCCATCAAGGCCGGTCAAGTCGACCTGATGCTCAATGTCGATCCCTCGGTGATCGGCACGCTCAAGGATGATCCGAACGTCAGCCTGTTGCAGACGGCTGCCTCCAACTCGATGACTGTTTCCATGTGGGTCGACACCAAGCCCTTCGACGACGTGAGAGTGCGCGAGGCGTTGAAGCTCGTCGTCGACCGTCAGACGATGGTCGATACCGTATTGCTCGGATTTGGCGAACCCGGAGCTGACAATCCCGTTCCGGTCGGCAGTCCCGCGTCCTACACGAAGGAGGCACCGAAGCAGGACATCGAGAAAGCCAAGTCGCTCTTGGCCGAAGCTGGTTACAAGGACGGCCTCAAGTTCGATCTCTACACGGCCGAAGGCGTTCCCGGCATGGTCCGCATGGCGCAGGTCTATGCCGAAATGGCGAAGGCCGCAGGCATAGACATCAACGTCGTGGTCACCCCGGCCGAAAGCTTCTGGGACGATGTGTGGCTGAAGAAGCCGATCGTCACGTCGGCGTGGTCGATGCGTCCGCCCGGCGAAGGCTTGGCCGTCGCCTATACCCAGACCGCCAAATGGAAGGAAACCCACTGGGAACGTCCGGACTATGACGCGCTGCTTCTGAAGGCCAACACGACCGTCGACCCGGCGGAACGCATCAAGCTCTTCCAGCAGACAGGTGAATTGCTAGCCAAGGAAGGAGGACTCATCCTCCCGATGTTCGTTCATCAGGTTTTGGCGATCCGCAAGGGTTGCGATGGTTATGAGCCCCGGGCCCAGAACTTCAATCTGAATTTCGAAAATCTGTCCTGCAAATAGCCGCGGCGGATCGCGTGGCGGTGGGGCCGTTGGGGGCCCACCGCTCTTTCAGGCAAGTTGAATTGGGCGGCGCACCCAGCCATGACCCGCCGCCCCGGGGAGAAGTCAGTTGGCGATCCTGATGCTGACGATACGACGCATCCTGCTGTCGGTATTGACGCTGCTCCTGGTGTCGCTGATTGTCTTTTCCATACTCGAAGTGCTTCCTGGCGATGTCGCAACGCGCATGCTTGGCCGCGACGCGACCCCCGAAGCACTGGATCTCCTTCGTGCCCAGCTCGGCCTCGATCGGCACGCAGCCTTGCGCTACTTGAGCTGGCTGGCAGGACTCATGACCGGGGATCTTGGCAGTTCACTCGTTTCAAGCCGCCCCATCGGCGACATTCTGGCGCCGCGCATCTTCAACACCGTCCTGTTGTCGCTCTACGCCTTCATTCTCTATATCCCCTTCACTCTAGTTCCAGCCATCATCCAGGCATTGACTCGCGACCGTGGCCCCGACCATGCCCTTTCGGTCGTGACACTGTTGCTGCTGTCGATGCCGGACTTCCTGTTGGCGACGATCCTGCTTCTGATGTTCGTATTGTGGATCCCCGTCCTGCCCGCGATATCCCTGGTCGATGACAGCTCGAACTCAATCGAATACTTGCGGGCCATGACGCTTCCCGCTGTCACGCTCGCCATCGTCATGGCCGTCTATGCGGTCCGCATGCTGCGCGACAATCTCATCGAAGTACTCGATTCAGACTATGTGCGGATGGCGGAACTCAAGGGGTTGTCGCGCTCACGGGTTCTGTTGCGCCACGCACTGCCGAATGCGCTGGTGCCGACACTGAATGTCACCGCCCTCAATCTTGCCTATCTGATCGGCGGCGTCGTCGTGGTGGAGAAGGTCTTTTCATATCCCGGATTCGGCACGCTACTGGTCGATTCTCTGCAGCTCCGCGATCTGCCTGTCATTGAAGCGACGGTGATGATTGCCGCTCTGGTCTATGT
>CAZECZ010000119.1:0-13694 GCA_964510815.1 uncultured Aestuariivirga sp. | reverse complement strand
CGCCGCCCTCGGCGAGAGCGTCGAGACCACTCTCGTCGGCGTCTTCGACATCACAAAGGTCGGCTCGCAGGCCTGGACCGTCGGGGCCAAGGTCTATTGGGACGACACCAACAAGCGCTGCACGACGGTCGCCACCGACAACACCCTCATCGGCGTGGCCGTCGAGGCGGTGGGCCGAGCCTGCTGGTGGCCGAAGGACGGCTGAACACCAAAGGCCAAGCGGTGGTGTCGCGCTCAAAGACCGGGCGCGGCAAGATCACCGCGCCAATTTTCCTGCTGGTGCCGCAGGTGAAACTGCCGAAGCGGCTGGATCTGGCGCAGGATGCGGACAGGGCATTTGACCGTTTGCCGGGACTGATCGTGGCGAACTGGGTGGAGGGGCGGCTGGGATAAAACCAGCCAAAACGGGACGAAACCCTTGCTCGATGCGTTCGCTATGGTGGCAACGGTCAGCCGCAATCCGAGCACGGGTTCGCCGACGAAATCGCAGCGGCGCTGCGCAAATCACTCGGCGACAGCAGGGCGGGGGCGAAGGTCGTGGCGTCCTGGACCGGAGCGAACGAGAATGGACTTGCCCGGAAAAAGTGGAGAGCACCAACTGAGGAACCAGGAGGTGTTCTATGGGAAACGGGAACAGACCGACGCCGGAGTTTCGGCGTGAAGCGGTGCGGCTGGCACTGACCAGCGGCCGGACGCGGCGGGAGATCGCGGAGGATCTGGGCATTGGCCTGTCGACGCTGACGCGGTGGCTGAGCCAAGAACGCGATGCCAGTGAGCCGAGTGAGGCGCCTGTCGATCTTCATGCCGAGCTGAAGCGGTTGCGGCGGGAGAATGCGGTGCTGAAGCAGGAGCGCGACATTCTAAAAAAAGCCGCGGCCTTCTTCGCGAAAGAGGGAAGTCGATGACCTTCGGCTTCATCGAGGCGGAGAAGGCCAGCTTCCCGATCAGCCGGATGTGCCGTGCCCTGGGGGTCAGCCAGAGCGGCTTCTTCGCCTGGCAGGAACGGCCGGCTTGCCTGCGCCAGCAGCAGGACATGGTCTATCTGGCGCATATCCGCACGACCTTCGCGCTGTCGAACGGCACCTATGGCAGCCCGCGCATGCACCGCGACCTCGTCGACGAGGGCCATGAGATCGGGCGGCATCGCACAGCGCGGCTGATGCGCGAGAACCGGTTGATCGCGCGTCAGAAGCGGCGCTTCAAGCGCACGACGGACAGCGAGCACGCCTGGCCCGTTGCGCCCAATCTCGTGGCGCAGGACTTCACGGCGGATGGCCCGGACCGGAAGTGGGGGGCCGACATCTCCTGCATCTGGACGGCGGAGGGCTGGCTCTACCTCGCCGTCGTTCTGGACCTCTTCTCGCGTCGCGTCGTCGGCTGGGCCACGAGTGATCGTTTGAAGCGCGACCTCGCCGTCGAAGCCCTGCGCCGTGCTCTTGTGGCTCGCAACCCCGCGCCGGGTCTGGTCCATCATTCCGACCGAGGATCGCAATACTGCTCGGTCGACTATCAGGCCCTGCTCCGAAAACGCGGCATCCTGATCTCGATGAGCGGGCGCGGGAACTGCTACGACAACTCGATGGTGGAAACGTTCTTCAAGACCATCAAGTCCGAGCTGATCTGGCCGGTCGCATGGCAATCCCGCCAGCAGGCCGAAATCGCAGTCGCCAGATACATCGACGGGTTCTATAACCCTGTCAGGCGACATTCATCGCTCGGCTTCCAAAGCCCCATCGCCTTCGAGCGAAAGGCCAAGGAAGTGAGCTAAACGCTCTCCACAAAAGCCGGGCAAGTCCACACTCCTCGCGGCGCCGAACAGCAGCGAGATCGGCGTCCGGGTGGTCGAGGAGGTCAGCGGTGCGGTGGTCGAGGCTATCCTCGACACCGACATCCCGGCCGCCACGCAACTCTTGAGCCCGCGCAATTTCATGAACAACGGCGCCACGGCGACGGCGGTCGCCTACGATTGCTCGGGGGTCTATGTGGAGACGGATTATTGATGCGGCGGGCGAAGCACATCGCAGCCGTATCCGGTTCGCCCATACGGCACCCAAAGGCGCTACGACCCGCAAGAGCGGCAAAAATCGTTCGCCCTTAGCGCGAATCTCTCTTGACTTACCCCCCCCCCCATACTGAAAAAGAAGACTGATACGAGGGGATTAAGGGGTGAATCGGGGCATGTGGGAGAGTGCGGCAAAACACATCGTAGCTCACATACAAAACCATCAGAATAGTTATGGGAAAATGGGTAACCCGCGAACTTGGGTGAAAGCTATAGCTATTTCAATGGAGCTGACATGAATGAAAATCTTATCAGGAAAGCTTTTTGGTTGTCACTTCTATTAGTGCTGGCCTTTAGCGTTTCCCCAGCCATTTTCTATTTTGGCACCGTCCATCAGATTTTTCCTGCGTCTATCTCAAAGTTCATTGGAGTCATCGCGGGAATATCTCTTGGACTGGGATTAGTTGTTTTCTTGTTTGGGTTTATTATGCCGGTACTTGGTAGATATGTCTTTGACAACATACTCGACGACAAAATGCGAAGCAGGGTTCTGTCATTCGGGATTTGGCGCTGGCTTCTGAATCGACTGGTGGCAGGAAAACTATAATGACGAGGCGATTAAGCGTTCTTGCATTGAGCATCCAAGGGGTGCTCTTGATTGTAGTGGGGCTCGTAGTCATTGCTGCCCTGAACGGCTACGTAAACTCTGAAATTGGGCAGGTCATTTTCTCATTAAGCTCCGCTCTGGTTGTCCTGCTTTCTCCCTTCGGCGTGATTAGTGCATTCATGACCATCGGCCTAAAGTTGTTGGTTTCCAGAAAGATGGTTTCCACTCGCCAATTGCAAGCCATCCAAAACAATCGCGTACTGATGTTCTTCACTTGGCGAGAGGTCAGTAGTCATAGTGGCGCAGTTTTGGCGTGACCTTTGCCCCCAACACTTGCAATGATATGGATTGGTAGATGACGATAAGCCAGAGTTTTAAATCTAAAATTCGGGAATCAGCACCAGCACCCCCCGATGAAACCGAGGATTACCGGCGCTTTAACAATCGATTTTCAGTTATTACAATGATTGTCATGATCGCGTGCGCATATCTGGCGTCACTTCTTCCAGTGGTTGCAGGCGCTGCAAGCGAAGTGCTAATATATTTGCCGACTTTGAATGGACGAGCTTCCTTCCTCCGGAGCAATGACATTCCATCATATTTTTCTTTTTCCGCCACGGTGGTAAGTGTTCTTTTGACCGGACCTCTGTCGATTGCGGTATTTGCTCGTGGCTATTGGATTACCGTCGTCGCACCTCGGAAATGCAGGAGGGTTTCTCGAGAGACCTTCCTTTCTGTAGCATTCAGCTTGTCTGTTTCAAGCATCCTAGTAGCGATAGCCTTTGTTCACGTTCCGACAACTTATGATCCACGTTGGCCCGGATTTTCTTCGATTCTATTCTGGCCGTTGTTCCCAGCCCTTGGCTCTGTGGTGGCTTGGATGTTCAGTTTAGTCCTGTTTTCGGCGCTCGTGGGAATAGCCAAGGCAGCGACACAACGTGGAGAGAAAAATGGCTGATGAAAATAATTCCAACGAAGGCGCTGCAAACTCGACCTATCCAAATTATGGATTGTCGGTGCCCGCATCTGTAGCAATCAATACAGTTGTCACTGGGCAATACACTCTCGTTGAAATGGCCGGGGCAAAGACTGTCGGACGGCTAGGAGGGCCCATTACAACTGTCGTGATTGGTTCCGTAGATGTCGTCGATGCATATCAGCATGGGACAACCGGCGATGTAGTCGTTCAGACAGCTGGGATAGGTGGTGCCGTCGGTGGTGGTTGGCTGGGAGGTGCGACGGCAGGCGCAGCTGTGGGTGCGTTTACTGTAAATCCAATTGCAATCGGGGTCGGCACCGTCGCCGGGGGCGTTCTCGGCGCATACTATGGTGAAGAATGGGTGCAGACGAAAGTCGACGCACTTATCAATGGTCAACCAACAACCATTGTTGTTGTGCCGCACGTTCCTATCGGCACTGTTTCTTCTGCGCGCTTACCCGGTCAGATGGGGCTAATACGAGCGGGGTATGAAACAAATGCTCTTGATGTGCTGTCCGAACAGAATAATCATTGCTTCCCCGCCCACACTCCTATCTCAGTGTCCCCCACCGAAACCCGCCCCATCTCCGACATCCGAGTTGGCGACACGGTTCTGGCCTTTGATCCCGCTGCCGATCTTGGCCGGGGGGCCTTGGTGCCGCGCAAGGTGGTGCGGCTGTATCGGAACACAACGGAAGAATGGGTGAAGCTGACATGGGCCGAGGGGGATGAGCAAAAGGAACTGATCGCCACGCCCGGCCACCACTTCCTCGACCGTTTCGGCACTTTCCCGACGATTGAGGAGATGCTCGAGAGCGGCAAAGCGACGGTTGTTCTTGCCTCTGGCGCGTTGACCGAAGTCACCGCCGAGCGGATCGCCTGTAGCGCGGAAACGGCGCATCTGTTCGAACAGGCGCAATCGGTTGGGATGGTTGCAGGCAACGCGGCCCTGAAACCTGCCGCTACCAACGCTTGGCAAACCTATAACTTCGAGGTCGAAGACCTGCACACATATGTCGCTGGCGGGGTGCGGGTGCACAACTCGTCTGGCGTTCTGGGCCAGGTCGGCAACACGATTGACGATGCTCTGGACCGGATTTTGGGGGGGATCGATGGCGACGGATCGGTTCGCGACAAGATCACCGATACCCTGACCGCACCGCTTCACATTGCGGGTGAACTGCTTTCCGGGGCTGTCGGGGCAGTCGGCAGCATCGTTGCGGGCGTGCTTGGAGCGGTGGCTTCTCTTGCAGGTGGCATTGCGGGTGCTTTCGAAGCCTTGTCACGTGGCGATATCGGTGGCGCCATTGGCTCGGTCGCTTCTGGGATTGGCGGTGCCATTGCATCCGTTGTCGGTGGTGCGATCGGTGCAATCGGCTCTGCCATCGGGGGCGTGGTGGGCGCGATCGGCGAAGCGATCAGCACCGTAGCGGGCTGGTTCCAGCCGCTTGTCCTCGACCTTGACGGCGATGGTATCGAGCTGACCGGCATGGGGCAGACCGGTGCTGCCTATGATTTCGACGATGACGGCTATCTGGAGAACTCGGGCTGGATTGGGCAGGGCGACGGGCTTCTGGCCTATGACGTGAACCTCGATGGCAAGATCGAAGGGGCGCGGGAGCTTTCGCTCAAGATGTGGGACGCCAATGCCGAGACGGACTTTGACGGTCTGCGACTGCATTTCGACAGCAACAAGGATGGGGTGTTCGATAGCCGCGACGCGGAATTTGCCAAGTTCCGCATCTGGAAAGACGCCAATGCCAATGGCAAGGTCGATGATGGCGAGCTTCTGACTTTGGCCGCTGCGGGTATCCGGGCGATTGATATCAACAGCTACACCGATCAGTTTGACGTCTCGAAGATCAAATACAACTTCGGTAATACCATTCATGGTCTGGCCGAGTTCGTGCGCACTGACGGGTCACGCGGCACGGTTGCGGACGTGTCCTTTGCGACGGCCAATTTCGGGTTCCGGGTGGTGGAGCGCGACGGCAACACGATCATCGAGTTTGAAGGGGGCGACGAGGCAGGCCTGCGCAGGCTTGCCGAAGGGGAAACCAACTTCAACCTCGGGAACGACACGTCGATCTGGCTTGCGGCTGAGGGCAATGCCGGGAACAACCTGCTCGACGGCAGTGCGAAGACGGAAGACGTCATGCTCAATGGCGGGGCGGGGAACGACACGCTGCGCGGCGGGGCTGGGAACGATGTTCTGGCCGGCGGTGCTGGACGCGATGTCATGCACGGCGGCGCAGGGCACGATGTGGTCTATGCGGACGCGCAAGATGTGTTCTTCGTGAACGGCGTGGCGCAAATCACCGGCGGTGACGGCTATGACCGGCTGGTTCTGTCTTCTGATACTGACTTCACCAATGTGGATATCGACGCGCTTGGCTTTGAAGCGGTAGACCTGTCGGATGGCGCGAACGTCATCACGGGACGCAAGGACGATGTGAACTACTACCTCGACGGCAAGGGCGGCAATGACAACCTGACCGGTGCGGGCGGGAATGATGTGCTGATTGGCGGCGCGGGTAGCGACACGCTGACCGGGAACGCCGGAAACGACCGTTTGTTTGGTGAGGATGGAAATGACCAACTCGACGGCGGGGACGGCAAGGACGTTCTGGCCGGTGGCAAGGGCAGCGATACGCTGAAGGGCGGAGCTGGGGACGATATCTATTTCTACCTGCGCGGCGACGGTGCTGACACGATCCTTGATCAGGCAATCGGAACCTATGAAGAGCGGTACAACTACTATGAGAACGTGAAGCATGGTTCCGGCAAGAACGCCAAATATGTCAACGAATTGCGGACTGGCTACCGGACAGTAACCGGCGAGATGGACGGCGGTATCGACACGCTGCAATTCGGCGATGGTATCAACCTCGAAGACCTGATCCTGACCCGCTCGGGCGAGAACATGGTCGTGCGCTTGCGCGATGACGCGGACGCCAATGCCTTCGAGGCGGGAGACCAGATTACGATCCAGCAATGGGCCGATCAAGACAACCGGATTGAAACCTTCGCTTTTGCCGATGGCACGAAGCTGGATTTCAGCCAGATCATGAACGGCCAGTATGGCATGGCCGCGAATGATACGCTCAATGGCACGGCGCAGGGCGACTTCCTGTCCGGTGGCAACGGCAACGATGTTCTGAACGGCAATGCCGGGAAGGATATCATCGTTGGTGGAGCTGGGGCCGATGTGATCGACGGCGGCGCGGACAAGGATTTCCTCTTCGGCAATGACGGCAACGATACGCTCCGTGGCGGTGATGGTAAGGACTACCTCATCGGTGGCGCGGGTGCGGACCGTCTGGAAGGCCAGAACGGGGATGACGTTCTCTCGGGCGAAGACGGAAACGATATTCTCGTCGGCGGGCTGGGCAACGACATGCTGCTCGGTGGTGCGGGTGTCGATACACTGCAAGGCGGTGGCGGGGACGATGTCTATGTTTATTTCCGCGGCGATGGCCAGGATCTGATCTATGACAACCTGACCGAGCAGGAAACCTATCAGCAGCCGACCGGCCGCCAAGTTTATCAACGCTCGGGCAAATCAGGACATTGGGTCGCGGAAACCCGCACGGCGACACGAACAGTGCAGCGTGACGGCGGAAACGACACGCTGCAATTCGGGTTCACGATCAACGTCGAAGACCTGTTCGTTACCAACTCCGGCAATGACCTCAAGATTGGCATTCGCGATCTGGATGACCCAACCAAGGGTCTTGCGGCCCTGGATGACGTCGTGACAATCCAGGATTGGTCGAATGCGATGAACCGCATCGAGACCTTCGAATTTGCCGATGGTCTGGCGCTCGATATGTCCGGGGTTACCTATGCCCGTTCGGGCCTTGCCGGGAACGACAACCTTATAGGTACGGCAGGGGGTGATTTCCTCTCTGGCGGACATGGCAACGACACGCTGACTGGTGCAGCGGGCAAGGACTTCCTTGTCGGCGGAGATGGGAACGACCGATTGGACGGTGGCGACGGAGAGGATGACCTCTTCGGCGGTGCAGGTGATGACCTTCTGAAGGGCGGCAACGGCACGGACTACCTGATTGCCGCAAGCGGCAATGACACGCTTGAAGGCGGCAATGGGGACGACGTTCTGACTGGTGGGCGTGGGGATGACCTGCTCAAGGGCGGTCGCGGCAACGACACCTACATCTTCAACCGGGGTGATGGTCACGACACCATTGACGAAAGCGCCTATGAACAGGTGCAGGAAACCTACACCTATGAGACCGGCAACCAGGTCCAGCAACGCGTGGGTTCCGGCAAGAGCGCCAAAACCGTCTGGGTCAACGAGGTGCGCACCGGCACCCGCATGGTCAATCAGGCAGTTGAAGGCGGCGAGGATACGCTGCAATTCGGCAATGGTATTGATGTCTCTGACCTCATCGTCAACACCGTGAACGGTAAGCTGGTCATCGAGCTTGTCCCCACGGTCGATGGGGCCGATATCGAGGACAGTGTGACCATAAACGGCTGGGCTACACCGGAGTTCCGCGTTGAAACCATGCGTTTCGCGAATGACTTCGCGGTGGATATCAGCACGATCACCTATGCCAAGACCGGCACACCCGCCAATGAAACCATCACGGCTGCGAGCGGCCAGTCGAGCTGGCTTGGCGGTGGCGCGGGCAATGATGTTCTGAATGGCTCGACCAAGGCAGATATCCTGATGGGCGGTGCCGGAAACGACACCATGAACGGCGGCGCAGGGGACGATATCTATATCGTGAACCGTGGCGAAGGACAGGACCGTATCACGGATACAGGCTCTTCAGCAGTTGGCACCGACCCCACCAATCCGGGGGGTGACAAGCTCCTGTTCGGGAGCGGCATCACGGTCGAAGACCTTGTGCTGCGCAAGGTGGGTAATGACCTGAAGGTCTATATCGGAGACGATACTGACCTGACGACGCCGCTCGATCAAATGACGGATGTGGTGACCATTGCCAATTGGGCAACCGCAACCAATCGAGTTGAAGTGTTCCAGTTCTTCGACGGGATGGATTTCGACTTCTCGAGCCTGACCAATACCTACCTCGGGGCAGATTTGCTCGGGGCTGGAACCTCTGCGCCCTCAAACGACAACCTGACGGGGTCGAGCGCTGCGGACTGGATGGATGGCTTTGCCGGAAATGACACGCTCAAGGCTGGGGCCGGGGATGACTTCCTGCTGGGCCGGGACGGCGATGACCGCCTCGAAGGTGGCGATGGCGATGACGTGCTTTCCGGCGGAGAGGGCAACGACCAGCTCTTCGGCGGCAACCATGATGACGTGATGACCGGCGGGGCCGGGGATGATGTGGTCAATGGGGATAACGGTAATGACGTCGTCATGGGCGGTTCGGGCAACGATACCCTGAACGGTGGGGCCGGAAAAGACGTGATCCTCGGGGACGTCGGCAACGATACCTATATCGCCAGTGCCGGGGCCGATGTTTACCGTTTTGGCTTCGGAGATGGTCAGGACGTCTATCAGGGCAGTACCGCTTCTGGCGTCGTAGGAACGGACGTCTTCGCCTTCGAGGGGGATGTCACGACCAATCACCTCTGGTTCGAGCGCGTGGATAACGACCTCTGGGTGCGGCTCCTGGGCTCTGATGACCGTATCGAGTTCAAAAACTGGTTCTATTCGTCAGGTCCGAGTGCCTATATCGCAGGCTTCCAAGCCGGGGATGAGTTCCTCAGCTACACCAAGGTTCAATCCCTTGTGGACGCGATGAAGACCCTGACACCGAACGAGGGTGACACGGCTTACGGCGTGACGGCAGACGAGTTGCCGGTGACGGTTGCCAATGCCATCAACGCGGCTTGGGAAACGGCAGCCTGACATGACCATTGAAAATGACCACAAGGCGGGCGCGCAAGCGTCCGCCGAACCTGTTGGAGAGGCAAAGACCCCATCGAACCTCGAAATTCTCGGGGAAATGTGCTGGCTTTATAGCCAATCGCGCATTCACCGGACCTGGGCGATGGGGAGCCTGCAACAATGGCTCCTGCCCGCGATACTGACGCGGCAAATGCGCATGTATCGCAAGAACGGCAAGCCCCATGCCTTCGTGACATGGGCGCGGCTGAGCCAGGAGGTCGAAGAAGCCTTTGTGCTGAACACCTCGAGCCTTCAGCCCAAAGACTGGCAATCCGGGGAGCGTATCTGGTTCATCGACTGGATTGCCCCGTTTGGTGGCACCCGTGAAATGACGCGCGACTTGAAAGAAAACCTGTTTCCGAACGACGTCGGACGCTTCCTGCGCATGAAAGAGGGCAGCGACACATTGAACGTCTTTTATGTGCACGGTGTGAATGCCATCGAGAAATCGGGGAACCGCTCTCTAGACCCGGCTGTGCGGCTTCAGTCCGATCGGGAGAAACTTCATTGAAACGGCTTATCCTTGTCGCCGCCCTCGTTTTGTCCGCATGTATGCCAGAAGGAACACCACAACCGGGGCAACACTATCTTTCCGGCAACGAATATGCCGAAGAAACTGTCGGGTTCCTGCAAAATGTCGATCCGCAATATCCCCGCCCCGGCGTAACCTACGCTTCGGCGAGCTATCTCTATGGTGTTCAGGTCGAGTATTTCGCAGCCGATGGCACCAGCTATCTTTGGTTTCGGGGCAATCAGGCCCCACTCAGGGGAGAGTGGAGAGTGCAGGGTAGCGGCCTGTCGGCAAACCTTTGCTTCAAGTATGGCGCAAATACCCGCGACGCAGTTACCGGAACACCGGGCGGGAATTGGGAGTGCCGCCGTCTTCGCAATGAACGTGAAAGCGTGGTCAGCTTCCTCGATGGCGACCCGTTCAGACTGTCCCAAGGACAGCTCCCACAGATGAGCCTCAGACGCTGTCAGTTGCCGCCGCCGATGAGACTGATGACCCAGTCATTCCAGTGTCTCTGACCATGTCACGCGACCGGGGGACTGAGAAAGAACTGCGCGGCGCATTATCCGCGTTCAAAGGGGCCTTCCTTGGGGTTGGCCTCTTCAGCGCAGTCGTAAACGTGCTCATGTTGACCGGCTCGCTCTTCATGTTGCAGGTCTATGACCGGGTCTTGGCGAGCAGGTCTTCGGCGACCCTCGCGGTGCTCTTTGCCATTGTCGTTTTCCTCTATGCCTTGATGGGCCTCCTCGATCATTATCGGGGCCGAGTTCTTGCCCGGATCGGGGCGGGGTTTCAGGCGGGGCTCGATGGCCGCGTTTTCGAGGCAGTCCTCAAACAAGCGGAACATCCGGTTTTGCGCGAACGTCCCGCCGGGGCGTTGCGTGACCTAGCGTCAATTCAGGCCGCTTTGTCCTCTCCCGGCGTCAGCGCCTTGTTCGACCTGCCGTGGACCCCGCTGACCATTGCGGTGCTGTTCCTGTTCCACCCTTGGCTTGGGTGGTTTTCGCTCACGGCTGGTGCCGTCGTTCTGTGTTTGGCCCTCATTAATCAGCTTCGCACAAAGAAACCACAGGCCGAAGCCGCACGGTTGGCGGCAGAAGCTGACGCGCGGACAGAAGCCACCCGAAAGGCCGTGGAAACTGTCCGTGGCCTTGGCATGGCGCGCTCCATGACCGCTTTCTGGCACGGTGCCCGTGACGCAGCCCTTGAGGCAGCGATGAAAGCCTCGGACGCTGGTGGCCTGCTATCGGCAAGTACCAGGGCAACCCGGCTTTTGTTGCAGTCGGCCATTCTCGGCCTCGGCGCACTTCTCGTCTTGCGTGGTGAAATGACGGCAGGGGCTATGATTGCCGGTTCCATTCTTCTTGGACGGGCGCTTGCCCCTGTGGAACAAGCAGTCGGGCATTGGCCGCAGTTTCAGCGGGCCATGACCTCATGGAAAGACCTCTCGAAGCTTCTCGACGTTTTGCCCAAGGATCGCGAGAAGACAGAGCTTCCGCGCCCCGTCGCACGGCTGGACGTGCGAGACCTGATTGTCGTTCCCCCCGGTGAAAACACCCCCGTCTTGCAAGGGGTCACCTTTTCGGCAGAACCCGGAGACGCGATTGCGGTCATAGGTCCCTCGGCTTCGGGAAAATCGTCCCTCGCTCGGGCGCTTGCAGGCCTTTGGCCGCCCGCCAAAGGAGAAATCCGTCTTGGGGGCGCGGACCTTCATCAATATGATCGCGACCGGCTTGGGTCATATTTGGGATATTTGCCACAAGAGGTGGTTCTCTTCTCAGGGACAGTGGCGCAGAATATTGCCCGCTTTGATCCGGCGGCCACATCCGAGGCGGTCATTGAGGCCGCACAGAAGGCCGCCGCGCATGATCTGATACTTGGCCTGCCACAGGGATATGACAGTCAAATCACGGAAGGTGGGGGGCGCTTGTCGGGTGGGCAGCGTCAAAGGACCGCCTTGGCACGCGCCTTCTTTGGTGACCCGGTCGTGTTCGTTCTCGATGAACCCAATGCCAGCCTTGACGATCCCGGCGTTCAGGCTTTGAATCGCGCGATTGCAACTGCGCGAAACGCCGGGAAATTAGTCCTTGTCATGTCGCACCGCCCCTCGGCGCTCGCGGAATGTAACAAGGTCATGATCCTCGAAGGGGGGCATATGCGCGCCTTCGGGCCACGCGATGAGGTGCTGAACCGTTTCGTGCGTCCCGTCCAAAGTATTGTCGCAGCCAACCCAAGGGGGAGTGCATGATGGCGGCGGCTTGGTCTCCCTCAAAACCACTGCGGCGTGGTCTGATTGCCCTGGCACTTGGCGCGGGTGGGTTTGTCGCATGGTCAATCTCCACGCAAATAGACGGTGCTGTAGTTGCCTCGGGTCAGGTGGCGGTCGAAGCAAGGCGTCAGGCAGTTCAGCATCCCGATGGCGGTTTGGTCACCCGCGTGTACGTGCGCGATGGGGAAGCGGTTTCGGCTGGCGATCCCATCCTGTCGCTTGATGGGACCGATCTTGTGGCCCAGCAGGCCGTAGCACGACGCGAACTCGCGGAAGCGTTGGCACGCCAAGACCGGCTGTCGGCAGAGATTAGAGGCGACACTACAGTTTCGTACCGCCCGGAGCTAAGAGATATTGCGGCCGATCAGGCGGACGTGGCTGGAATTCTAGCCGATGAGACAATCCTGTTCGATGCCCGTCAGACGACCTTGCAGCAATCTGACACAGGCCTTGCTGAGCGGAAGGTGCAGACGGAGGCCGTCGTCTCGGGCAGGGAACGTCAGCTTGAAGCGTCACGCAGACAGCTGGTGCTGATACTCGAAGATCTGACGGCGCAGGAAAGCCTCCTGTCACGCGGGCTTACGGAAAATTCGCGCGTGTCTGCCCTTAGACGCGAGGCCGCTCGCCTCGAGGGCGAGATCGGCGAACTTGCAGCCGGAATCGCGGAAGCCAGAAGCGCCATCGCGGGGTTCGAAGTCGAGCGGGTCCGGCAACGCGCTGCGTTCCGTGAGGCGGCACAAGGCGAATTGCGCGATATCCAACCTCGCGAAGCAGAATTGCGGGAACGCCTGCGTCTGATCGAAACCCGGATCGGCCGACTCACTTTGCGCGCCCCGATGAATGGGCGGGTCCTCGGCCTGCAGGTGCACACCGTTGGCGGTGTCATCCCCGCAGGTGCGGAGGTAGCATCCATCGTGCCGACCGATGTGCCACTCGTTCTGGCGGTCGAGATCGACCCGAGACAGATCGACCGCGTTCATCCCGGCCAGAATGCTCGGATCCGATTTCCGAATTTCAATTCCAGGACAACGCCCGAGGTCGATGGCCGGGTGATCATGGTATCCGCAGATGCCATCACCGAGGCACAGTCCGGGCGGCGATACTTTCTGGCCGAACTGTCGCTTCCCACCGATTCCGAGACCATTCTTGGCGGCAACCACATTCTGCCAGGCATGCCGATCGAGGCATTCATCCGAACCGACGCAAGAACGCCCGCCTCGTTCCTTCTGAAGCCCCTGGCCGATTATTGGGCTTATGCGATGCGAGAGGAGTGATCCATCCAGCGAAGCCCCGCGCAAATCGAAATGAGCACTGGAGCTCGGAGTTTCACGGAAATGCGTTCAAATACATGGAGAAGGTTGTCTTTCAGACCCATCCGCTCCGCCACTTGCACAGTGCAAACCCGAAAACAGGTCCCTCGCGGGGCCTTTTTC
>CAZECZ010000118.1:0-13796 GCA_964510815.1 uncultured Aestuariivirga sp. | reverse complement strand
CCGCCGGAGACGGTGCGCCGTCCCTTATGGACCACGGCGATGTCGTCCCAATAGGCGAAGTGATCGCGGATGGCTGCGGTGCTCTTGGGATCGTTGTCCTGCATACGCGACAGCGCGTCGTCGGAGAGCACAACACCCCAGCCGAAGGTGTCGTTGGCGCGGTTGCGCTCCAGCACGGTGACCTGGTGCGCCGGATCGCGCAGCTTCATCGAGATGGCGAAATAGAGCCCCGCGGGGCCGCCTCCGAGGCAGAGAATCTTCATGGGTGCTGCTCCGGCCGTTCAAAGACCATATCGAGACTGCCACCGCGCCCGATATATTTCAAGTTTGAAATTTTGCCTTGAAATCCCGAAGGGATCGCGCATCATGGCTCCATGGACATGCTTCTCAGCGAGACCCATGACGGCTTCGCGCACCTGACGCTCAACCGTCCGGCGCAACGCAATGCGCTCACTACGGCGCTGCTCGAAAAGCTGGCGGCCAGGCTGGAACAGCTCTCTGAAGATGGCTCATGCCGGGCCGTGCTGATCAGCGGTGCCGAAGGGCATTTCGCCGCCGGCGCCGACATCGGCGAGATCGAGGCCAAGGGCCGGGCCGAAGGTGCCCTCGATCCGCGAAAAGGTCATTGGAACCGCATCCGCCGCTTCCCCAAGCCGCTGGTGGCGGCGGTCGACGGGTTCTGCCTGGGCGGCGGCTTCGAACTGGCGCTGATGGCCGACTGCCTGGTCGTGGGCGGGACCGCAAAGCTGGGCCTGCCGGAAACCAATCTGGGGCTCATTCCGGGAGCGGGCGGCACCCAGCGCCTGATGGCGTTGGCGGGGCGGGCGCGGGCCATGCGCATGGTGTTGACCGGCGAAATCATCGATGCGGCAACGGCTGAAGCCTGGGGCATCGCCGGCTGGCGGGCCGAGGGCCCGGCACTCCCCGTGGCGGAAGACCTGTGCGAGAGACTGGCTGGCCGTGCGCCGCTGGCGCTGATGGCGGCCAAGGCGGCCATGGTGAAGGGCAGCGAGGACAATCTGGCCTTTAATGCCGAGCGCACGGCGTTCGAAGCCCTGCTCGACAGCGCCGACAAGCAGGAGGGCATCCGCGCCTTCCGCGACAAGCGCAAGCCGGAGTTCAAGGGAGAATGACATCGCGACCGATGATTGGCGTCGTAGGCCTGGGGACCATGGGGCTTGGCATCGCGCAGGTCTATGCGCAAGCAGGCTTTGAGGTCTTGGCGACGGACGCCAACGCGGCGGCGCGGGATTCAGCAGCGGCACGGCTGGCGGATGTTCTGCAGCCCCGCGTGACCGCCGGCAAGATGACGGAAGAGCAACGGAATTCAATCCTGTCCCACTTCCGCGTGACCGGCGCAGTCGAGGACTTGGGTGGAGCCGGGCTGGTGATCGAAGCCATCGTCGAACGGCTCGATGCCAAGCAGGCGCTGTTCTCCGCACTTGAGCAAATTCTGGCGCAAGACGCGGTGCTGGCCACCAATACCTCGTCGCTCTCAGTCGGCGCCATCGCCGAGGGATTGCGGCACCCTGAGCGGGTTCTGGGACTGCATTTCTTCAACCCCGCTCCCGTCATGAAACTGGTGGAACTGGTGGCCCATGGTGGAACCAGTGATGTGGCCCTGGCGCTGGCGCGGGCTCCCACAGAGGCTGCCGGCAAGACCGTGATCGGTTGCAATGACCGGCCGGGCTTCATCGTGAACCGCTGTGCGAGACCCTTCTATGGTGAAGCGCTGGCGCTTCTGGAAGAGGGACGCAGCGCCTCCGACATCGATGCGGCGATGATGGCCGCCGGCTACCGGATCGGGCCATTGAGCCTCATCGATCTGATCGGCGCCGATGTCCATCTTGCGGCGACCGAAGGCGTGTGGCAGGCCATGGACCGGCATCCGCGCTATCACGTCTTCGACGCGCTCAAGCGGCAAGTGAAAGAAGGCAACCTTGGCCGCAAGTCGGGTCGAGGTTTTGTTTTTCCGGATCAGCCGGGGGCACCGCCACCGGACGCTGCGCTGATCGTCCAGCGCATCGAGGCGACGCTTGCCAATGAAGCCGCGGGTCTGCTGGGCGAAGGCAGCGTGGATGAAACATCTATCGATACAGCGCTAATGCTGGGTCTCAATTTTCCGCAAGGGCCTCTGGCGCGTGCCCGTGCGCGGGGTGTCGGGTCCGTGATCGCGACGCTGTCGCAGCTTTCGGGCTCCGCACCGCCGCATCTTGCAGGTCGCTATGATGCGGTGCCGGCACTGACGAACCTCGAAAGCAGTTGACTTAAGGCCAAGTAAACCTCTCTCCCATATAAGCAGGCCGCGTTTCGCAAGGCACGCAAAGGGGGAAGCGAGGCTATCATGGCAAGAATGATCAAGACGACGTGCTGCATCGTCGGCGGTGGACCCGCTGGCATGATGGCCGGCTTTCTGCTGGCGCGCGCCGGCATCGATGTGACCGTGCTTGAAAAGCACGCCGATTTCCTGCGCGACTTCCGGGGTGACACGATCCATCCCTCTACCATGCTGATCATGCATGAGTTGGGATTGCTGGATGAATTCCTGAAGCTGCCGCATCACCGGGCACCACGGCTTCATGCCCAGTTCGGCGACGAAAAGATCACGCTGGCTGATTTCTCACATCTGCCGGTGCCGGCACCCTACATCGCACTGATGCCGCAATGGGACTTCCTCAATTTCATGGCCTCACGGGCCGCAAAGCTCCCGAACTTCCATCTGCTGATGCAGACGGCGGCGACGCGCGCCATCGTGGAGGATGGGCGGACGGCTGGCATTGTGGCGACGGACCGTGATGGCGACTTCGACATTCACGCGACATTGACGATTGCCGCCGACGGGCGCTTTTCCACTGTGCGGGAAGATGCCGGGCTGAAGGTGACGGACCTCGGCGCGCCGATGGACGTGTTGTGGTTCCGTCTTTCCCGGCAACCGGACGACACCGAGGAGACGCTGTTCCGCTTTGATGCAGGGCAGATCTTGATCGTCCTGAACCGCGGCGACTATTGGCAATGTGCGCTGGTGATTCCGAAAGGTGCCAACGACCGGGTACGCGCCGCCGGCTTGCAACAGTTCAGGGACAAGCTGCGGCCCGTGCTGCCCGTCGATCCGGCACGAGCCGACGAGGTGACGGACTGGGACCAGGTGAAGCTGCTGAATGTGCAGGTGAACCGCCTGCAGACCTGGTGGAAACCGGGATTGCTGTGCATCGGTGATGCAGCTCACGCGATGTCGCCAATCGGCGGTGTCGGGGTCAACCTCGCGGTCCAGGATGCAACCGCCGCGGCGAACCACCTGTTCCAGCCGCTGCGGGCGGGAACCCTGAAGGACCCGGACCTGGCCGCCATACAGTCCCGGCGCGAGTTTCCGACCAAAATGACCCAACGGCTTCAGCTCATCATTCAGGACAAGGTGATCGGCACGGCATTGCATCATGCTGAGTCACCCCATCCACCGCTGCCGATCCGGCTCGTCGGATTGGTGCCGGGCCTCAACCGTCTGCCGGCCCGCGCCATCGGACTTGGCATCCGGCCGGAACACGTCGCGCCGGAATTGCGCGGCTGACACGGCCGGCGGAATATATCGGATTAAAATCTCGTGCTTCGCTGATAGAGACCTGCAGCTAGCGCACGCGTGCGCCGGTGGCGGCGTCGAAGACGAACAGGTGATCCTTTGAAAGATAGACGCCGACCGTATCGCCATCGCGGGCGGTAAAGTCCTTCGGCGCCTTGACCGTCAGCTTGTCGTCATTTGTCTCGACGGTCACCAGGGTGTGGTCGCCTATGAGCTCGGTGGTATAGATCCTGGCGTTGATGCGGCCTTCTCCCGGCTCGACGATCGAACAATCTTCCGGGCGGGCGCCAAGAATGGCCTTGTCGATCTTGCCGTTGACATTCACATCGATGGTGGCGCCGCCGATGTGGAAGGTCGTGCCCTGCAGCGATCCGTGCACCACGTTCATCGGCGGCGAGCCGATGAATTGCGCCACGAACAGATTGGCGGGATCGTTGTAGATCTTGGCCGGGGTATCGAGCTGCTGGAGGATGCCCTTCTCGAGGATGGCGACGCGATGGGCGAGCGTCATGGCCTCGATCTGGTCGTGGGTGACATAGATCGTGGTGATGCCCAGCGCCGATTGCATGTGCTTGAGTTCGGCGCGCATGTGGCCGCGCAGCTTGGCGTCGAGATTGGACAGCGGTTCATCCATGAGGAAGACGGACGGACGCCGCACCATGGCACGGGCGAGCGCCACGCGCTGGCGCTGGCCGCCGGAGAGCTGGCGCGGATAGCGGTCGAGCAGCTTGTCGATCTGCACCTGGGCCGCAGCCTCGCGGACTGCCTTGTCCTGCTGGTCCTTCGGCACCTTGCGCACCTTCAGCGGGAAGCCGATATTCTCGGCTACCGTCTTATGCGGATAGAGCGCATAGGACTGGAATACCATCGAGACGTCACGGTATTTCGGCAGAATGTCGGTGACGTCACGGTCGCCGATCCGCACGCGTCCGGAACTGGCCGTTTCGAGCCCTGCGAGAATGCGCAGCGCCGTGGTCTTGCCGGACCCGGACGCACCGAGCAACACGAGGAATTCCCCCGGCTCGATCGCCAGCGCAAGTTCCTCGAGCACCCGCACGGCGCCGAAAGACTTGGCGATCTTGTCGAAGACGACGGGTACACCCCGTGTTGTGGAAGCCATCCCTCTTGCCCCTAACTCTTAACCCTTGACCGCGCCAAGCAAGACGCCCTTGGCGATGAACCGCTGCAGCACCACCGCCATGAGAATGACGGGGATGATCATGATGACGATAACGGCGCACATCTCCCACCACAGGATGCCTTTCTCGCCGGCATTCTTGGCAGCCACCATGATCGGCATGGTCTGCGCCTTGGCCGTCGAGAGGAACACGGCGAAGAGATACTCGTTCCAGTTCAGGATGAGCGTCAGCAGCGTGGTGGCCGCAAGTCCGGGCCGCGTCAGCGGCAGGACAATTTCCCAGAAGATGCCGAAGCGGGTGGAGCCGTCGAGCTGCGCCGATTCCTCAAGCTCGACAGGCAGGCTGGCGAAGAAGTCGTGCATCAGCCACACCACGATCGGCAAGTTGGCAACGGCATAGATGATGATGAGCGCAAGATGGGTATCAAGCAATCCAACGGCCTGATACATCATGTAGATGGGAATGATGATGACGATGGGCGGCAGAATACGCTGCGAGATCATCCAGAACAGAATATCGCCATTGCTGAGAGACGCCTTGAACCGCCTCCCGAGCGTCCGCGCCAAAAGGAAGAAAAGCACGAGTGCGACGGCGGACGACACATACCAGGGAATGCCGGCGTAGCTGGTTGCCAGGATGACGCCCAGCGCCAGCAGCACGAACATGACGATGTTGCCGAACTTGGGCTTGTACTCGATGCGGACAAGAGCGTAGGCCGCCATGCTGCCCGCGGCGACACACAGAATGGTGGCGGTGATGCTGATGACGAGAGAATTGGTGAAGGCCAGATAGAGCTTGCAGATCTGCGGTTCCATCGGGGCGATTTCAACGACGGGCGACAGGATGAAGGCCACGGTATTGTAGATCAGCAGCCCGAACTGGCGGACCACCGCGTAGCCATCGCAGAAGGGATCCGTTGACACGTGAACGCGCCAGGCGTCGAGATTGGGCTGGAAATCGACGAATGGAATATAGAACGGCCCCTGGTTGACGGCGGCAGCATCCTTGAATGCCGTGATCACCACCCAGTAGATGGGAAAGATCACGAAGACGGACCAGAAGGCCAGCATGCTGTAAGCGACCACCTTCGCAACAGGCGACATCTTTCCGATGGCCGGCGCCTCGAACAACCGCTCCATCAGATTGCGGTCGGCCTCTTTGAACTTGAAGGAGGTCCCACTCATTTCGCCCTCCGCAATTGCCCCAGCACAACATAATTAAAGAATGACGCGCACACCACGACCGTGAGTATCAGCAGGAGATAGGCGATCGCGGCGGATGAACCCATATCATTGGCGCGCCACAGGAAGTAGGAATGCAATGTCATGGACTCGGTGGCGATGCCAGGGCCGCCCGACGTCATGATATTTGGCAGATCGACGATCTTGAAGGCCTCGATCATGCGAATGAGGATGACAGTGACCGCCACGGGCACGATCTGCGGCCAGATGATCTCGCGGAAGATCTGGATGCTGGAGGCGCCATCGACCTGAGCCGCCTCGACATGGTCCTTCGGGACATTCTCGAGGGCCGCCAGCATGACGATGAAGATGAAAGGAATCCACTGCCAGGAATCGCCCAGAATGATGAACCAGCGTGCCGCCCAGGCATCGGTCGACCAGGCCCAGTCATGCAGGCCGATGGCATCCCAGAGCGGCTGGAGCGGACCCTTGGTGATGTCGAGCACCATCTTGAACGCGTAGCCGACGCCCAGCGGCGTGATCATCAAGGGAATGAAGAACAGCACACGGAAGAAATTCTTGCCGGAGATGGGCTGCGAACACAGGAAGGCAAGCGCCGTGCCGATGACGAATTGCAGAAAGCAGCCCACCACGACGAAGAACAGCGTGTTCAGGAGCGTGCCCCATTGATCTCCGGAAAGCAGGGTCGAGCCCAGGAGATAGGCAATGCCAATGGCGGCGAAGGACGAGATCAGCCGGCCGACAAACCCTGGCCACCAGAACTCACGGCGGAGATAGCGATAGAGCCACCACAGGACAGCGGCGGTGACCACGAGAAAGAAGATCCAGCCGAAGACACCCATGGTGCTGACGCGGCCAAGGAAGTGAATCTGCTCGTTGCCGGTGAACTGCTTCTCGAAGTTCCGAAACCAGACGAAGCGGAAATTGAGGCCGTCCGCGGTGAAGCGGACCCGGCTGAGGGCGAAGACGATCGAATAAAAGGTGGGAAAGATCGCAAAGACCAGGATGAGCGTCACCGCCGGCGCAATAAAGAACGTGCGCGAGTGGCGGTCGAACCATTCGCCCCAGCTTTCGCCTGAAAAAATACCAGCCGGGGTTCCCCCCGGCCGGTGCATATCGTGTGCGTTGCTCATACTCGGCGCAGCTTAGTTGCTGGATCCGAGTGCCAGGCCCTGGGCCTTGATCTGGGCATCGCGGCCAAAGTCCTCGGTGATGTCTTCCCAACCCGCTTCGATGTTCGCCAGGGCTTCATCGACGGTGATTTCGCCGGCGAGATAGCGAGCGAGCTCGGTGTCGAGAACCACGGCGGTGTACTGCTGCGCACCTGGGATCTTCATGTCCGAAGCCATGTTGGGGTTGTTGAGTGCCCCATTGATGGCGCCAAGATAGTTCTCGGCGAGTTCCTTCGGCATGCCGGCGGCAACCCACAGGTCCGTGCTGGCAAGCTGCGACAGACGGTAGGGGTTGTAGCCGGTATAGCCGTGAGTCACGTCGACGTTCGACTGGGCGGCCTGGTTCATGTAGGACAGGAACGCGTAGGCGGCGGCCTTCTTCTTGTCGTCGATCTTGGCGTTGATCGCGCCAGCCCAGCCGCCGAAGGCAGCGAATGGCGCATAGTTGATGCCATCGATCGAGTACGGTGCGTTCTCCTTGGTCACTGGCACGAGCTTGCCGGTGGCGCGGTCAAGCACTTCCTTCGTGCCCACGGCAGCAACGGCGTAGATCAGGCCCTTGACCTTCTCGGCGTCCGGATCGAGTTCCAGCGTGCCCGGATCACCCCACTCGATGAGGAGACCACAGCGACCATCCTTGAAGATGGCGCGGGTGTCACCGATGTCCATATTGAGTTCTTCGGCCGGACCATATTCACCGGTCTTCTTGTAAATCTCGAACGCCTTCTTCCAGGCCTCGTTGTTGATAATGGGCTTCATCGTCGCATTGTCGAAGTGGAAGCCCTGGGACGTGCCCTGGGTTTGAACGAAAGCCGCAGCAACTGTCTGGATTGCCATATAGGACTGGGCGTTGCGCTTCTTGAAGATGCAGGAGCCGTAGTCCGGCTCGCCATCACCGTTCATGTCGGTGCCATGGATCTTGGACGCGATGTCGATGTAGTCGTCCCAGGTCTTCGGCGGCTGCAGGCCGGCCTTTTCCAACACGTCCTTGCGATAGTAGACCATCTGGAAGTCGCCATCGACCATCAGCAGCTTGGTCTTGCCGCCGACCTTCTGGCCAAACTCGCGGAAATAGGGCGCGATGTCCGGCATGTCGATCTTGTCATCCTTCGCGATGAAGGGCTCCATGTCCTCGATCAATCCGGCCGAGTCGAATTCGACGCCCCAACCGGCGGCAAACACGCCGACATCGATCGAGTTCGTCCCCGTCGTCCAGTCATTCTGGATCTTGGGGAAAATTTCGGCGAACGGCACTTCGTTGACGACGATCTTGGCGCCGGTCAACTTTTCAAAATCCTGGCCACGCTCCTTCAGCGGACCGGCGATCACCGGGCCCGGACGGGTGAGCACGTTGATTGTTACACCATCAAACTCGCCTGCTTGCGATGCACTTGCAAAGCCGCACAGCGCAGTGGCCGCCAACGTGGCAGCCGCCATCATTTTACGAAGCATTTAGTTCCTCCCATTTCAAAGGCAGACATGATTTGTTGTCCTGCCCTAAGCTTCAAACTCTATTCTGACCCCCTGCGATGTCAACCGCCTATCGCACCTCAGAAAAAGAAATTTTTGCTTCGCAGATGCGAAATTTGCTTAGAATTCCGGCGGTTTGCGCGCCCTGAACGCGGCGAGGCCAAGCCGCAGATCGTCACTCGCGGCGGCCACCGATCCGGCAAGTGTTTCGAGGGCGCGTTCGGCCTCTTCGCGCTCCGCGGCATTGATCAACATCTTGGTGGCCTGCGTTGCAGCAGGTCCCCGTTTTGCGATTCGCTCCGCCATCACGCGGGCCGCCTCAAGCGACCGGCCCTTTTCAACAACGGCATCGACAAGGCCCAGGGTCTGGCCCTCCTCGGCCGTGAAGATATCGCCCAGCAGCGCCATGCGGCGGACGGTCTGCGAACCAAAACGGCGCACGGTGCGCTGCGTGCCAGACCAGCCGGGAATGATGCCGAGACCGGTTTCGGGCGAACCCAGCTTCACATGTTGTTCGGCGATGCGGAAATCGGCCGTCGCCGCCAGTTCGAGGCCGCCGCCCAGCGTGTGGCCATTGAGGGCGGCGATGAGCGGCTGGCGGAGCCTCGCCAACGCATCGAAGGCGCGATGGCCGTGGCGCACCCAGGCCATGCCGAAATCCTGGGGGCTACGCTGCGACCACGCTTCGATGTCACCACCGGCGCAGAAGGATTTTTCTCCTTCGCCAGTGATGATGGCGACGCGGACGCCCTGCTCGAGCTCAATGAGATGCGCCGCCCGCTCGAGCCCCGCCACCATTTCGTAGTCGAGCGCATTGAGCTTCTCGGGCCGGGCGATGGTGACCAGCGCCACGTGGCCGTCGACGGCCAGGCGGATGCGGCTGTCGCCGGTGTCAGGCATCGAGGGTCAAGCCCATGATCTCAGGGCGGAACAGGCGGGCGTCCATTTCCTTGAGTTGCGGCGAGACAATGAGGGGGAACTCCGACTGGTCGAGAATATTGGCTTGCAGTTCGACGCCCGGCGCGATCTCGGTGACAACGATACCTTCCGGCGTGAGCTTCAGCACGCAGCGTTCGGTCACATAGGTGACGTCCTGGCCCTGGGCCACGCCGCGGCGGCCGGAGAAGGACACCTGCTCCACCTCCTTCACCAGTTTCTTGACCTTGCCTTCCTTCTCGATCCTGAGCTTGCCGTCGACGATGTCCATCTTTGCGCCGGCATTGTAGAAGCCGGAAAAGACGATCTTTCGCGCCCGCGTGGTGATATCGACGAAGCCGCCGGCGCCTGCCGTCACATGGGGACGGACACCGAGCTTGGAGACATTGATCGAGCCGTGGCTGTCAATTTGCAGGAAGGACAGCAGCGAGCAATCGAAGCCACCGGCCTGAAAATAAGTGAACTGATAGGACGTCGGCACGAAGGCCTCGGCGTTCGAGGCACAGCCGAACTGGAAGTCGAGAAGCGGCACGCCGCCGACAGCGCCCTGCTCGATCACCCAGGTGGCCTGGCCGTGCAGGCCCTCCTCGATGAAAATGCGGGGCACATTGGCGGAGACGCCGAAACCGAGATTGACGGCCCAGCCCGGCTTCACCTCCTGTGCCACGCGGCGGGCAATGGCCTTGCCGGTGCCGAATTCCATCAGCGAGAAGGAGTTGACCGGCTTGAACACTTCGCCGGAGATGGTGGGGTCATAGGGCGTCTGGGTGGTCTGCCACTGGTCCGGCGCCTCGACGATATAATCGATGAGAATGCCGGGCACGCGCACCTGGTGAGGCTTGATGGTCTCATTCTCGGCCACGTTGCGGACCTGGGCGATGACGATGCCGCCATTGTTATGGGCAGCGAGCGCCAATTCCATGGCGCCGAGATAGGCACCTTCCTGCTCGAAGCTCAAATTGCCGCGCTCGTCGCAGGCGCTGCCGCGGATGATCGCCACCTTGGGCACGATGGTGGGAAAATAAAGCCATTCTTCGCCAGCAAAGTCGATCTTGCGGACGATCGGCGCGGCGGCCGCCTTGGCGTTCATGGCGCAGCCTTCGCGGCCGGGATCGACGAACGTGTCAAGGCCGACCTTGGTGATGACGCCGGGGCGCTTGGCGGCGGCTTCCCGCATCATATCGAACATGATGCCCGAAGGGACATTGTAGGCCGGCATCTCGTTGGCGCAGAGCAACTGCCAGATCATCGGCGGTTCCGACGATGATGGACCGGACGGATAGGAGCCGGCCACGATGCGGCCCATGAGGCCCTTCTTGGCGATGTGTTCCACGCCCCTGATGCCGAACATGTCGCCAGCCGCGATCGGATGGATCATGGTGAGGTTGCGGGGATGGCTTTCCGCGTCGAAACGCTCGCCCAGCGCCTTCAGCACCGCATCGGGGCAATTGAGTCCCGAGGAGGAGTTGACGGCGACGGTGGTGCCATCGGCGATAAGCTTCACGGCCTCGGCGGCGGATACGATCTTCGGCATTCTCTCTTTACCTGTTGCCGCGGATCAGGTCCGCGGCCTTTTCTGCAATGGCGATGGTGGGCGCGTTGGTGTTGGAGGAGACGACTTCCGGCATGATGGAACTGTCGCAGACGCGCAAGGACTCGATGCCACGGACCCGCAAATGCGGATCGATGACGGCCATGTCGTCGGTACCCATCTTGCAGGTGCCCACGGGATGGTAGGACGAGCGGGCATTGGCGCGGGCGATGTCCTCATAGTCCTGCCGGGTCTTGACGCCCGGACCCGGAAAATGTTCCGCCGTGACGAATTTCCGCATGGCGCGCGAGCGGCCGACCTCCTGGGTGATCTTGATACCGTCGATGTGGCGGTCAAGATCATATGGTTCGGCGAAGGAATTGGGATCGATGAGCGGCGCATCCGTGGGATTGGATGAGCGCAGCTTGACATAACCCCGCGATTTCGGGCGGACGTGATAGGAATTGCAAGTGGCGCCGTTGCCCCCGGGCACCGTGCCGACCCCCTCCTCCACGCCGGCACCGGCGAGGAAGTGGAATTGCAGGTCCGGCGTCTTCTCGTTGCGGTCACTCCACCAGAAGGCGCCCGCCTCTACAATGTTGGAGGCGACGGGGCCGGACTTGAACATCAGATATTGAAGCCCGGCCCACAGCTGCCAGTGTTTCTTCTTGTACTTGTCGTAGGAATGATCTCCGTTGAGCACCCAGGTGACATCGGTCGAGAAGTGGTCGTGGAAATTCTGTCCGACGCCGGGAAGATCGTGCAGCACGTTGACGCCGACGTCGTTGAGATGCGCGGCGGGGCCGATACCTGAGAGCATCAGGAGCTTGGGCGAGCCGATGGCGCCGGCGGTGACGATCACCTCCTGCGAGGCATCAATACGTTTCGTGGCACCGCCTTCGACAATCTCGATGCCCTTGGCGCGGCCGTTCTCGATAATGATGCGGTTGACCGAAACGCCGGTACGAATCTCGAGATTGGGCCGTCCCATGACAGGCTTCAAATAGCCCACGGCGGCACTGCAGCGGCGGCCATTGAGTGTCGTCGTCTGGTAGAGGCCGGCTCCTTCCTGCTTGCCGGAATTGAAATCCGGATTGTAGGGCATGCCGATATCCATGCAGCCCTGCACATAGGCCATGGAGACACGGTTGTAGGTTTGAAGATCAGAGACGCCGAGCGGGCCATCGACGCCATGTTCGGCTCCACCCAGCCGGGAATTGCCCTCCGACTTGATGAAGTACTGCCTGAGGTCCTTCCAGGCCCAGCCATCGCAGCCATGCGTCGAAGCCCAGCCGTCGTAGTCTTCCGGGCAACCGCGCGTGTAGATCTCGGCATTGATGGAACTGCCGCCGCCCAGCACGCGGGCCTGCGGATAGACGGCGACGCGATTGTTGGCATGGCGGAGTGGCGCTGTCTCGTAACCCCAGGTCAAGGGGCCCGCTGTCATCTTGAAGAAGCCCACTGGCATGTGAATGAAGGGATCAGTATCCCTTGGCCCCGCCTCGACCATCAGAACCCTGGCGTCGGGCATTTCCGACAACCGGGCCGCCAGAACGCAGCCTGCCGACCCGCCACCCACGATCACATAGTCATACATTGCCGAACTCCGGAGCCTCCCTGCCAGCCTTATACGTAACTATCTGGTTAATTCAAGGGGGCGGCTGAAAACTCTCCCCTGACTTGCGCTTAGACCCCTTGCCAGGTGCGCGACCGGGAGGCCAGACTGGACAATATGCAGCGCAATACGGAGTGCAGTTGATGGCCCGCGACCCCCGATACGACATTCTCTTCGAGCCCGTTCAGATCGGGCCGGTCAGGACCAAGAACCGCTTCTACCAGGTGCCACACTGCAACGGCATGGGCTACCGCGACGCAACGGCGCTGGCCACCATGCGGGCGGTGAAGGCCGAGGGCGGCTGGGGCGTGGTGTGCACCGAGCAGGTGGAAATCCATCCGTCTGGCGACATCGCCCCGTTCATCGAGCTGCGCAATTGGGATGAGCAGGACGTGCCGATGCTGGCGCGGATTGCCGATGCAGTCCACGCCCATGACGCGCTCGCGGGCCTGCAGCTTGCCCACAACGGCATGAACGCACCCAATCTCTATTCCCGCGAGATTCCGATGGGGCCGCAGGACCTGCCGGTGTTCTCGATCTTCAACGATCCGGTGCAGGCGCGTGCCATGGACAAGGAGGATATCCGCAATCTCCGGCGCTGGCATCGCAACGGGGCGCTCAGGGCCAAGCGGGCGGGATATGACATCGTCTATGTCTATGCCGGCAAGCTGTTCGGCGGCGCCATGTTCTTCCTGTCGCGGCGCTTCAACAATCGCAGCGACGAATACGGAGGTTCGCTGGAGAATCGCGCCCGGCTGCTGAAGGAACTGATCGAGGAGACCAAGGACGCAGTGGGCGGCACCTGCGGTGTCGCGTGCCGGATATCGGTCGATGAACTGCTGGGCGAAGATGGGCTGCATGCGGCGGAGGCGCGCGACATCATCTCGCATCTGGCCGAACTGCCGGACCTGTGGGATCTCACTCTGTCGAGTTGGGACAACGACAGCCAGACTTCGCGCTTCGCCGAGGAAGGCTACCAGGAGCCCTTCGTCACCGGCGTCAAGCAACTGACGACGAAGCCGGTGGTGGGTGTCGGGCGGTTCACGTCAGCGGACACGATGGTGCGGCAGATCAAATCGGGCATCCTCGATCTCATCGGGGCGGCGCGGCCCTCCATCGCCGATCCGTTCCTGCCGAAGAAGATCGAGGAGGGACGC
>CAZECZ010000117.1:0-13840 GCA_964510815.1 uncultured Aestuariivirga sp. | reverse complement strand
GGCCTGCTGGTCGGGGGCAATCCTGGCCAGGCCAGACTCTTCCGCGACACCGACCAGCATGAATCGGTTGCCGGTATCGGCGATCAGCGGTTTCAATCGGGAATCGAGCCGGTCAGCGGTCAATCTCAGCGCGGCCAGAACCTCGGGCTGGGTTACGCCGGACCAGTCCATCTGCGTCTGATAGCGGGGCGCGCGCTGCTCCATGAACACTGCCCTTTCGCGAACCAGAATCCGCCGGGGGCCGTCCACGGTCTGTTTCGAGGTCGCCCCGTCGCCAATGCGTCCCTCGGCGCGCAGCAGCGAGAACGCGGCAATCGTTGCGTGGCCGCAATGGACGATGCGCCGCGTCGGCGTGAAGAAGTCGAGTCGCGCCCCTTCGGTGGCCGACCTGGAGACGAAGACCGTCTCCGACAGTCCGGTCTGGGCGGCGATGGACTGCATTGCGGATTCGTCCAGCGCATCGGCATCCAGCACGACGCCCGCCGGATTGCCGCCGTAGCCGTCCACAGTAAAGGCATTGACGATCTGGACGGGAACGGTGGACCCTGTATCCTGTTCATGTATTAGCATTGTCGCCTCCGGTTTCTGCCCAAAGAATTTACTTTGAAGGCGGGACGAACCAAGTTGCGTAGGATCATGAATGGATGAGACAGATTCATGAGTGACCGCTCGGAAGACTCCATGGTCGCAAGGCTGGTCCAATCTTTCGGCCTGCTGGTATCCGTGCAGCGCCAAGGCAGCTTTGCCGGCGCGGCGCGGGCGCTGGATCTCGATCCCAGTGCCGTCAGCCATCGCATCCGTGCGCTGGAAGCCGAGTTGCGCCTGCCCCTGTTCGAGCGTTCGACCCGAAGCATCACGCCGACACGCGCGGGTGCGATCCTTTGCGAAGCGGCAACCCGATCCTGGGCCGATGCCGGCCGCGCCCTGGCGGCCGCGCGCGATCTTCAATCGGCTCGGGCGATCCGGCTGTCGGTCCATTCATCGCTGGCGATGAAATGGCTTCTGCCAAGACTGCCCGCAGCGGCGGCGGCCGGCCTCGACCTATCGATCGACGTGCGCGAGGAACTCGCGGTCTTCGAAGGCGGCGAGGTCGATGCCGGACTGCGCTTCGGCGCCGGACCCTATCCGGGGCTTCATTCGACCCGCCTCGCCGGTTGCGACCTCCAACCGGTCGCGGGGTCGGGCCATCCGGCCGCCAGGCGGCCTACGGCGGATCCTCTCGGTGACGACAGCCTGACCTTGCTCACCGACCTTGGGGCCGAGAAGTTCCGGACCGGCACCACCTGGAAGGACTATCGCCGCTTGCTGGGAGGTCCGGAAGACACACCGCAGCCCGTCAGGAATTTCGATCGTGCCGACCTGATGTTGCAAGCTGCAATCGCCGGCCTTGGCGTCGCCCTTGGCCGCAGCCTGCTGATCGAGGATGATATCAAGGCCGGCCTCCTCGTCCCGATTGGCCGGCCGGCCCGTGTCGCGACGGCCTATTGGCTGGTGACGAAGGCGGAACTGGCGGAGTCCGAAGCGATCCGGTTGCTCCTCAAATGGCTCAAGGAACAAATCAGGCTGACGATCACGTGAAACCATACCGAGCCTTGAAAGGCTGCTGCCTGTCCTGTGAGAAATGGCGCGAAGCGGCGCGGGCCGATCGCCAGCACCCCGAACCGCGATTTCCTGTCTCGCTCTGCGATGGAGGCGGCGAACAGCAATCCCGTCTCTGAACCTCCCACCGTGGTTGGCTGTTCATGGACCGCGCCTGGCGCCATGAGAGGGCGGCGGGATGTGGTTCGAGGACCGGTCGTGCTTCCGCCTCTGAGTGTATAGGAGGCGACGGCGTCACTGACCTCCACTTGTCACGACGGAGGTAGCGTTCGCAGACCCTTCTCAAATAGCTAGATGATCGACGCCCGAACCTTGGCGGAGATCCACTCCGAGAATACGACCGTGACAAGGATGACGGAGAAGATCACCGTCACCTCCGCCCATGCCAGGCGCGCCAGCGACGATTCGAGCTGCACGCCGATGCCGCCGGCGCCAACCAGCCCGAGGATAGTCGACTCGCGGATATTGATATCCCACCGAAACACCGTGATGCCGGCGAAGGCCGGCAGAATTTGTGGCACGATCGCATAATTCATTACCTGCATGCGGGTGGCACCCGTCGCGGTCACCGCTTCGACTTGCGTCTCGTCGATTTCCTCGATGGCTTCGTAGAGCAGCTTGCCAATGAACCCCACCGAACGGAAGGCTATGGCCAGGATGCCGGCCAACAATCCCGGGCCAATGATCGCCACCAGCAACAGCGCCCAGATCAGCGAGTTGATGGATCGTGACGAGACGATCACGAGCAATGCAAGCGGCCTGAGGAACACGGTGCTGGGCGTGGTGTTTCGTGCTGCCAGGAACGCCACGGGAATGCCGAGCAGTGTGCCCAGCAGTGTGCCCAGCGTGGCAATGTTGATGGTATCCCAAAGCGGCCACCATAGTCGGTCGAGATAGGCCCAGCGCGGCGGCCAGGCACGCGACAGGAGATCACCCGCCTGGCGCGGCGCGTCCTCGACGAACACCCACATGGTGTTGCGGTTCATCACCTGCCAGCAGAACACGGTCAACACCACCAGTCCAAACCATGCCGCCCAGATGGCATACTGCTTTGCTGGCGTTCGCCGCCGCCAAACCGGCTGGCCGTTCACGCTGCCCACCGCCATCACTGCACCCACTTGCGGACGTGGCTCGACGCATATTCGGCCAACATGACGATGATGATGATCATGATGAGAATGGCGCCGGCGGTGTCGTAGTCATAGCGGTCCATGGCGGTGTTGAGCGTCGCACCGATGCCGCCGGCGCCGACGATGCCGATCACCGCGCTCTCACGAAAATTGATATCGAAACGATAGAGCGACAGGCCGATGAGTCTCGGCATCACCTGTGGCTGAATGCCGTAGTTGACGATCTGCCACCAACCCGCCCCGGTAGCACGGATGGCTTCGGCCTGTGCCTCGTCGATATCCTCGATGTCCTCGGCCAGCAGCTTGGACAGAAAGCCGATGGTGGCGAAGGACAGCGTCAGAAATCCGGCCAGCGGTCCGAAGCCGAACATCGCCACCATGAGAATGGCGATGATGATTTCCTGGAACGAGCGGGCCACGGCGATGAGGGCCCGGCAGAAGGCATAGACCGGCCATGGCGCGATGTTGCGTGCCGCACCGATCCCGACGGGCACGGAGATCAGTATACCTGCGACCGTCGATGTCATGGTCATGGTCAGGCTTTCGACCATGCCGATGCGGATGTCCTTGCCGCGGGTCACGAAGTCCGGCACCAGGAAACCTTCGACGAAGCGCCAGCCGCGATCCAGGCCCTCGAAGATGCGAACCCAGTTGACCTCGATCGAGGCGATTGCCAGCACGAGATAGATGATGGCGCCGCCATAAATGGCCATGCGCCAGCGCGGGTTCTTGATGAGGACGGGCGGCCGTTTCCAGGCGCGCGGCGGTCCCGGCGCCATGCTCATGTCATGCCCGCCATCCGCTCGCTTTGCCGGGCGGCGAATTCGGCTGCTTCCTGGGCATCGGCCTCGTCCTCCGCAGCGGCATGGCGGATCGCCGCCCAATCCTCCTCGCCGTAGATTCGGGTCAGGGCATCGTGATCCAGCGCGTCAGGCACGTCGTCGAAGACCACGTCGCCGGCCTGGAGCCCGATGATGCGGTCCACAAACATCTGCGCCAGCGCCACATCGTGGATATTGATAATGGCCGGCAGGTTGCGTTCGCGGCAAATCTCGACGATGAGCCGCATGATCTGGCGCGACGTCTTGGGATCGAGCGATGCGGTAGGCTCGTCGATGAGAAGAAGTTCCGGATCCTGTTCAAGGGCGCGTGCGATGCCGACCCGTTGGCGCTGGCCGCCGGAAAGGGCATCGGCGCGCTTGTCGGCATGCTCGACAAGCCCGACACGGTCGAGCAGTGCGAAAGCCTTGTCGATGTCGGCTGACGGGAACTTGCGGAAGAAAGACCGCCAGAACGGGACATAGCCGAGGCGCCCCGAGAGCACATTCTCCATCACTGTCAGGCGCTCCACGAGCGCGTATTCCTGGAAGATCATGCCGATGCGGCGGCGCACGCGGCGAAGGCCGCGGCCGCCGATCCCGGTCACCGGTTCACCGTTCAGCGACACCTTGCCATCGGTTGGTTCCACCAAGCGGTTGACGCAGCGGATCAGCGTGGACTTGCCAGCCCCCGACGGCCCGATGAGCCCCAGCACTTGCCCGGCATTGACCTCGAAGGTCACGCCCTTCAGCGCATGATCGCCTGTCTTGTAGCGCTTGGCTAGTCCGTCGATCCGCAGCATCCGTCACTCCACGTTCGCGCCTCGGCCGCGCACATCCTGCGCGGCCGCGACAGTGTTGCGGGATTGTGCGATCACTGGCAGTCGTATGACACGCCGTTGGCTTCGTCGATTTGGCGAATGACGGCCCAATGCTCCTTGAAGGTGATCGGGATGAATTTCTCCTGCGGCGGCTGCGACTTCTCATACTCGGCGAGAAGTTTGGTGCCCTCCCAGTTGAAGGAGAAGAACGCATCCTGGATCTGTTTCTGCAGTTCCGGCTTCAGGTTGTATGCCAGGCCATAGCCCGTGGTCGGGAAGGTCTGCGACGTGTAGATGATCTTGAGTTGGTCCGGCGACACCAGCCCACGCGCTTCCATGCGGGTTCTCACCGAGTTGGCGATGGATGCTGCCGGATAGTCCTTGTTGGCAACACCGAGGATCGAGTTGTCGTGCTTGCCGGAGAACACGGCCTCGAAGTCTTTGCCGGCTTCCATGCCGAACTCCGACTTGAGGATCGCCGACGGCGCCTTGAATCCCGAGTTGGACGTCTCGGATGTGAAGGCCAGCTTCTTGCCCTTGATATCCTCGACCTTTTCGATGCCGGACCCCGGATAGGTAATGATTTCCATCTCGTAGCCAAACGCGCCCTCCTTCGATGCCATCATGGCGAAGGGCCGGAAGCCGGCGCAGGCCACTGCCAGCGGATTGGAGCCAGTGTTGAAGCCGGAGATATGCAAGCGGCCGGCACGCATGGCCTCGATTTGCGCGGCGTTGGACTGGACCGGGAAGAACACCACCGGCTTTCCCGTTGCCTTCGAGATGTGATCGAGGAATTCAGCGTAGACGTCGGCGTAGACGGCGGGATCTTCCACCGGCGTATAGGCGAAGATCAGCGTATCCGGATCAACCTGCTGACTGGGATCTGTGGGGATATCAGCGATCATGTCGCCGTCAGCATCCTGGTAGCGGCTGTCGAGCTTGAATTCCGCGGCCGCCGGAGCGGCGAGCGCCACGGATATGGCCAGCGCTGCGAGCAATGTCTTGATCATGATTGTTCCTCCCTGTATTTTTCTTAATAGTTTAGCCGAGAGTACATTATGACAATCGTGTGTCAATGCGGATCGCAAGGTCCTTCGTTGCTACACAGATGTTGCCAAGATCAATGGGAAGGACATCGACATCAGTGGTGCCGGCAATTGTAAGGCATCTGCCTTCAAGCACGACAGGCGGCAGGAAGTGTCGACATTGAGGAATTGGATATGTCCGAAGACCTGTCGTTCAAAGTCAACCGCGCGCCAGTTCTGACACTTTGGGCGGCAATCGTGGCGGAACGTTTGGGGTTCGACCATGATGAGGCGTTGACGCTGGGCCGCGCGGTGGCGGGATTGAACGCCTATGCGAAGGGCAAGCGACTGGGCATCTACAAGCCGTCATCCGACAGCGTGAGCAAGAAGCGTGAAGAACGCTCTGCGGAGGGTTTTGAAGTCGACCTCCTGCACCGTGCGATTCACGCCGTCGCCACTCCCGAGGGGATACGGGCCACGGCGAAAGGAAAGCCGACCAGGCCCGCCAGCGTTGAGAAATACCTCACGTCCAAGTTCGGTGACAATCTACAGGCCACAGAGAAGGCGATGGCCGTGCTTGCCAAGTCGCTTCCGCCCGACGAATTGTCAGAGATAGCCTATCAACTCTATGAGCGGTTCCGCCCCGAAATCCCCAGGGGTGTTGAAGGGTGGGGCGCGACAGGCATTCTGTCACTGGCGAAGATCGCAAGCGCGGGCCAGAAGTAAGGGGTCCGGCGTGACAAACACGCATCGAGGTCATCACAGGCAAAATCTGAATCGGTCATTGCTCGCCAGTTTCGCTCCTGGGTAGTCCCCAAACAAGCTCTCTGAGGTGCCTCATGCACCCGTTAGAGCAACCTGACTTTTGATGGAACGATCAAAAGTCAGATCAGTTGCTCGCTCATCAACAGGTTGGTGCGTACTTGCTTCGCCAAGACGATTCCGTCTTGGCGCATTACGCACTAGCGCCCGGAGCTAATATGGGAAGCGATACTGGCAAAGCTGCTGGTAACCGCCGATCCAAGGACCGGAAGGACGGCCACTAAGGCTAGGCCCATCACTGCCGCGATGATTCCATACTCGACAGCAGTTACTCCGCTATCATCAATCAGAAACCGCAACAATTTCGGCATTTTTGCCTCCAGAAGATGCCGTCTACACATGCGTCATTCTGCTCGCGGAACAGATGGTGAAGGCCGAACGTAAACGCCCCCTTAAGACCATCGATCAAATTGTTGCTAACCGCCCGGTCCAGAAGAACACATCTGATGTCCACTGAGCTAGCATGCATGCTCATAAAGGGTGAGCAAATTGGCAGGAAGGTGATTCAATCTCCCGATAGGGAGTTTGAAGATGGCACAAGGCCGTTACCAACTGACCGAGTTCGACTGGCGAACGAGCCAGCCGCTGTTGCCGAACAAGACGCGCGGCGTTCGCCGCGTTGATGACCGCCGGGTGTTGAACGGCATCTTCTATCACCTGCGCTCCGGTTCGACCTGGGCTGATTTGCCCGAAAGATATGCACCTTACACGACGGTCTACAACCGCTTCAACCGGTGACGGAAGGCCGGTGTGTGGGACAAACTGATGGAGGCGATTATTGCCGCCCATGACGGCAAGATGCGGATGATTGGTTCCAGCATCGACTCATTCGTCAGCCCGCCCAAATCAAATCGCTACGGCGGCATCACCTGCAGCAAGTGAAAATGCCGGCAGCGCAATCTGATCGAATGCTGCTTCAACGAGTTCAAGCAATTCCGACACATCGTCACACAAGACGACTGCATCGCCCACAACTATCCCGCCTTCGCAAAGCGCGCTGCCATTCGCCTGTGGCAGAGGTCTTAGGAGTCTGCGGCCTGGTTTCCGAGACGCGCCAGGCGCGGATGTCTTCGCGGCTGCCCGGCCAACCCAGCGGCAAGGTTCATGGGGTCGCGTTTGAAGAGCCGTACATCCATGATTTTCAGTGCAGGGTTGACCAGCGGCTGGAAGTTCATATGGGCCATGATATCGCGAGCAAGATCGACACCCGGTGCAATCTCCATGAGTTCCGGCCCGCCGCCCGCCAGACGGAAAACGGCGCGTTCCGTGACATAGAGGACGTCTTGTCCCTTTGCCGCCGCCGCCTTGCCGTTGAAGCTGATCTGCTCAACCGATGTCACGAACTTCCGGTGCCGGCCTTCCTGCACGATGCGGAGACTTCCGTCACCTGCTGCCACCTCGAGGCCACCTGCGGTAAAGGTTCCGGAAAAGATCACCTTCTTGGCATTCTGGCTGATATTCACGAAGCCGCCGATACCGATGATCTTGCCGGCGAAACGGCTCACATTGACATTGCCTTCCGCATCGATTTCTGCGGCCGACAGAAAAGCAAGATCGATGCCGCCACCATCATAGAAATCGAACTGATAGGGCTGGTCGACAATGGCCGAGTAATTACGGGCGGCACCTGCGTCAGTGGAAGGCGCCCCGCCGATCAGTCCCTGTTCGTTGGTCAGCACGATGCGGTCGAGGATATCCTCTTCGGCAGCGACGGCGGGCAATCCCGTCGAAATGCCGGAACCAATATTGCAGATGGCTCCTGGATAGAGTTCCAGGGCAGCGCGGCGGGCAATGATCTTCCGTTCGTCCCACGGAAGCGCTGGCATATCGCCAAGTGGCACGCGCAGTTCGCCCGCATAAGCCGGGTCGTGTTTGGTCCGGAAGGTCTGCCACTGGTCAGGCTCCACCACCACCGCATCGACGAACATGCCGGGTATCTTGACCTCTTTCGGGGCCAGCGTTTCACGCCGCGCCAGCCGCTTGACCTGAGCAATCACCAAGCCGCCACAACGCCGCGCCGCCTGTGCCATCGACAGCATCTCGCCATAGACTGCTTCGTGTTCCATGGTGATGTTGCCGTCCTCGTCTGCCGTGGTGCCGCGCAACAACGCCACGTCGACGCGAAAGGGCTTGTAGAACAGCCACTCCCGTCCCGCGAGAGTCACCACCTCAATCAGATCTTCTCTTGCGCTGGCGCTTTGCCGGCCTCCGCCCATGCGAGGATCGACGAACGTGTTGAGACCTGTATGGGTCACGAGGCCCGGCCGTCCGCCCGCAATCTCGCGGATCAACAGCGAAATTGCGCCCTGTGGCAGCGTGTAGGCTTCGATCTCGTCGTTTGCGGCCATGTCGGCGATCGGAGGGCTATCGACATAGGTGCCAGACACAATGCGTTTGAGGAGGCCCACGTGTGCAAAATGCGAAGCACCCTTGCGCGCCCTGTCGCCAAGGCCGACAGGGTGGATCGACGTGATGTGACGCGGCCGGCCTTCCGCAAGGAAGCGGTCTTCAATGGCCGCCATGATCGCCTCCGGAACTGAGTGACCGTTGCCGGACCCGCCGACGAGGATCGTGTCGCCGTCTTCGATGAGGGCCGCGGCTTCCGGCGCTGCAATGACTTTCATGGAAAAGACCTCGAATGCTGCGGAAGCATTTCACAAGGGGTGCAGGCGGTCAACGTGGACCAGCTTCATTGACTCACAATGTGGCGGCCGATACGTTTGTCGCACTTCTTCAGAGAAACACCGTGGTGCCAGGACACGTCACTTTCAGCATCGCCGATGGAATCGCGACGGTCGTCATCGACCGGCCGGAAAAACTCAACGCAGTGACACCCGGCATGACGATGGAACTGGTGGATCTGTGCCGTGAGATCGATCGTGACGACGCAGCGCGCGTGGTGTTGTTGACAGGTGCGGGCAGCCGCGGCTTCTGCGCCGGCTCTGACCTCGAAGGACTTGCCCGGTACGATAGCGCTTGGGATTATCGCAACCGAGTCGACTATGCTGCGGCAATACGCGGTCTGCGTAAACCGGTTGTGGCTGCACTGTTCGGCTGGGTGCTCGGCGGGGGCGCGGAACTCGCACTCTCGGCCGACTTGCGGATCGCCGACGAGACAGCCCGTATCGGATTCCCCGAAGTGAAGAACGGGTGGGTGCCCGGTGGCGGCGGGACGCAACTGTTGCCGCGGCTGGTGGGTTACGGCCAGGCGATGAGGCTGCTCTTGCTGGGTGAACCAATCAGCGCGGCGGAAGCGCTCACCATGGGATTGGTGGAAGAAGTAACGGCCCCGGGTGGCGCTCCGGTACGGGCGCGCGAAGTCTGTGAGAGGCTCGCAGGCATGAACCAAATGGCTCTCCAGGCGACCAAGGCAGCGGCGCGTGCGACCCTGTCTCTTCCGATTGACCAGGGCATCGCCTACGAGAACGAGCTGTCATCCCTGTGTTTCACGGGCCAGCACTTGGACGGTATTGATGCATTCCGCAGACGCCATGACCGGCGGGACTGATTATCCGGGTCCAGGATTGCCGTTGCCGCTGACTGGCCGGACATCACTTTACGCCATTCTCGGAGATCCGATCGCCCAGGTGGGATCACCGGCCCTGTTCAATGCGGCGTTTCGAGCCCGCCGCTGGGAAGCCGCGCTTGTGCCAATGCATGTGAAGGCAACCGGCCTGATGACCGTACTCGCGGGCCTTCGACGCATCGAGAATCTGCGCGGCGTCGTGTTGACCACGCCTCACAAGACCGCCGCCCTCGATTACGTTGACGAACACGGTCCTGAAGCGCGACTGGTGGGAAGCATCAATGCCATCCGATGCGAAAGCGGCGGCCGCTGGTATGGCGAGAATTTTGATGGCCTCGGCTGCGTGACCGGCATCCGTGCCGCGGGCCATCGCGTGGAAGGCAAGACTGTTCTGGTGGTCGGGACGGGAGGTGCGGGCCGCGCCGTTGCGGCCGCCATAGCGCGTCATGCACCGGCACTCTTGCGTCTCCACGATATTGACCTGGAGCGGGCGGACACCTTGCGGACCAGCCTTGCCGCAGCCGTCCCGGGTATTCTGGTTGAAACGGGGTCTGCCGATCCCGAAGGCTTCCAGGTGGTCATCAACTGCACACCCCTTGGCATGGCCACCACGCCTGGTACATCCGTCGATCCGGCGCGGCTGGAGCAGGGCACCCTCGTCGTCGATCTCGTCGTTGAGCCCATCATGACGGAACTTCTGGCGGCGGCCGCGGACCGTGGCTGCCCTGTCTTGCCAGGCCGTCACACATTACGAGGACAGGTCGATGCGGTTTGCGAATTTTTCGAAGGAGCAGGCGATGGCTGAACCGCGCGAAGCGGACTATGTGATCGTCGGTGGAGGGTCGGCAGGATGTGTGCTGGCCAACCGCCTGTCGGCCGACAAGGACGTGAAGGTCATACTGCTGGAGGCCGGCAAGTGGGACCGTCACCCGTTCATCCGCATGCCCGCCGGCTTTCTCCCCCTGATGCAGTCGGGTGCTCTCGACTGGGGCTACCACAGTGAGCCGCAAAAGAATCTCAACGGCCGCAAGCTCTACCTCCCGCGCGGCAAGGTGATCGGCGGATCGAGCGCCATCAATGGCATGGTCTATTTTCGAGGTGACGAGTCGGACTACGATCAATGGGCGCAACTCGGCAACCCCGGCTGGAGCTTTGCCGATTGCCTGCCGTATTTTATTCGCTCGGAGGGACACAAGTCGGGACCGCGCGAGGGGCATGGCACCGGCGGCCCGCTCAAGACGCTTCGCCATGGCGTCCACCATCCATTGTCAAAGGCCTTCGTGGCGGCGGCCCAGCAGATGGGCCTGCCTTGGAACGACGACCTCAACCACGGCGGCCAGTTGGGTGTCGGGGAGACTGACAGCACGATGCTGGGCAACCGCCGATGCAGTTCCGCCGATGCCTATCTGCATCCCGTCCGCAGCCGTTCCAATCTCACGGTCCTCACGGGAGCCCGCGCTCTGAGGGTTCTTGTCGAAAATGGCCGTGCCGCCGGCGTGGAGTTCGCCACAGGCAATGGGGCGGCGTCCAGCCTGCGGGCCGCGCGTGAGGTGATCCTCAGCGGCGGTGCAGTCAACTCGCCGCAACTTCTGCAGCTCTCCGGCATTGGTGATCCTGATCATCTGAGGTCGGTTGGCATCAATGTCGTCCATGATCTCAAGGGGGTGGGGCGCAATCTCCAGGATCACCCGGCAATGACGGTGAAGCAGTTGTGCAGCCAGCCAATCAGCCTGCTGACACAGACCCGGCCGCTGACGTCTGCCCTGCAGGTTGCGCGCTATTTCATTACCGGCGGTGGTCCTGCTGCCTACCACGGCGGCGAGGCCCAGATGCTCGTGAAGACCCGTCCCGACATCGTGGCGCCGGACCTGCAGTACTTCATGACCAATATTCTCTACACCAACAATGGCCGCACGATCATCGACAAGCATGGCTTCATGACCTACTTCACCTTGCAGCGCCCCGGCAGCCGCGGCACCGTGAAGATCCGAGCTCCCGATCCAGCCAGCCCACCGGCCATCGACCTCAACTACTTCGACGATCCCAACGACATCGCCGCCTTGCGGGAAGGCATTCGCATCAGCCGCGAGTTGTTCGCACAGCCGGCCTTCGATCCCTATCGCGGCGAGGAATACCAGCCGGGAGCCGCTGCCAAGTCGAACGAGGAACTCGATGCTTATATCCGCAGCGAAGTGACATCGAACTATCACCTGAGTGGCACGTGCAAGATGGGAAATGATCCGTTGGCGGTGGTCGATCATACCTTGCGCGTGCGAGGTCTCGATGCCCTGCGCGTGATCGATGCCTCGATCATGCCGAGAATCGTCAGTGGCAACACCAACGCCCCGACGATCATGATCGCCGAAAAAGGCGCTCAGATGATTCTTGAGGCCTTGTAGCCTGATTCCCATCCGATGCGGCGAGCGCCAGTGACCTTCTGATTTTTCGCAGCGGCCCTTACGCTGGCCATCAGGCCAAGTCGACGGACGCCACGCTGATGATCACCCGGTCTTGATCGTATCTCCCGCATTTTGGCGCGCCATTGACCGCGCTGAATGTTTCGGCGCTGGGCTGGGTGTATTCACTCTGACGTCCAAGACACGGGTGATCATCGTGGTGAGAGAGGCACCTCCCGATTGCCCTTGACGATGGAACCAACTTACATCAACTTGACTCCCGAGGGGCGGCTATTTGACTGACTTATCAGCATCAGGAGGATGCCATGAGTGAGTTTGCGCCTGTTCTCAATGTTGCCGTGCTTGATGGCAGCAACGGTTTCCGCCTCGACGGAGATTCTGCATATGATTATACTGGGACATCTGTGTCCGGTGGCGGAGACGTCAATGGTGACGGCTTTGACGATTTTCTGCTCAGCGCGATCAGAGCGGATAGCGAATGGTTCCCTACTTGCCGGTGAACCCATCACACCACAGGTAGACCCGTTTCACTCCCAGAACCGGAGTACTGATCCTGGTCGCACCAGGAGAGTAATTCTGTCCATTGGCACTGCAATTCTTGTTGGCACATTTCCTGAGTGAACTGCTCCACATATAACCAGCCGATTTACACGCTTTCTGGCTGGAACCCGATGAGGTGTACGACGTGGCCTGTGCCGATGGCGGCTGCTGCAATGCCATCAGACCGATCACAGCCACGATAAGTGCCGGCATCTTAAGGTTTGGACGAATTGATTGGGAATTGAACCTGTACATCACTGATCTCTATTGTGGTTGGATGGCCTTTGTTTACAACGCCTGGAATGCGCCAGAAGTTGGCAAAAGCGTCGATTCCCGAGGTAACATTGCGGTCCGATCCAGATGCCCAATGGGAGTGACATAAGTAATCTGGGGAGAGTGATTGACCTCTGCACAGGCGCCTCCGCCAAAGCGTGGGAGCGCTTCAGCCCTTCACGACGCCCTCAGCCAAACCCTTGAAGAACAGCTTTTGCGCAAACGTGAAAGCGAGAATGCCCGGCGTCACCACGATCATGTAGACGGCCGCGAGGTTGGGCCATGTCCACTGGCCCAGCCCTCCCTGCGCGCCGGCCAGGACCACGGGCATGGTGCGGGCGGCCTGGTCATTTGTCAGGGTCGTGCACAGGAGGAACTCTCCCCAGGCGGTCACGAAATTGACGATGAAGATCACCACGATGCCATTGCGAGCCATCGGAAGGGCAATCGTCAACAGCGTCCGCCAATGACCGGCACCATCCACTTTTGCCGCTTCGATGACTTCGTGCGGAACAAGCTGGAATACGCTGCGCATGATCAGCACACTGATCGCGAGGTTCAGGGTCACGTAGGGCAGGATGAGGCCTGCGGTGCTGTTGATCAGGCCAAGGCTGTGCTGGATTTCGTAGACGCTGATGATCGAGACCACGCGGGTCGGGAAGTAGAGCGATATCAGAAGCGCCGCAATGACAATGCCTCCACCCCTCGGGCGCATGTGAACCAGCGCATAGCCCGCCAGCACCGCGCAGATGGTGGTGAGGAACACCGTCCCTGCCGTCACATAGATGCTGTTCCACATGTTGATGGGCAGCGTATCGATCTTCTGGAACACGTAGGCATAGGTGGTGAAGTCGAATTTGCGCGGCCAG
>CAZECZ010000116.1:0-14057 GCA_964510815.1 uncultured Aestuariivirga sp. | reverse complement strand
TGCTCATCTTCGCACCTACCATCGGCGGCCTGCTGCAACTCGCCCTGTCGCGCGCCCGCGAATACGACGCCGACCTCGACGGCGTCACGCTGACGGGCGATCCCGAAGGCCTCGCCTCTGCGCTCGCCTTGCTGGAGCGCCGCCAGGGCGCCATCTGGGAGGGCCTCGTGCTGCCGGGTTCGCGTCTCCCCGAACCATCGTTGCTGCGCACCCACCCGAAAACCCAGGACCGCATCGACCGCCTGCTGGCGCTCCGCCGCGTTCAGACGCCGATCACCGTGGGCCAGGAGCGCCCGCAACCCGGCCCCTCCATCGTGCCGCCCATCCGCGGCCCCCGCATTCACTGGCAGCGGATGGGCCTATGGTACTGAGAGCCGCCATCGCCACGCTGCTGCTGATGGCGGCACCGGCCGAAGCCGCCAGCCGCGGCACGCTGATCGCCATGGCCGTGGCCCTGCTCGATGTGGCCGAACAGCATTGCGATGACCTCAAGCGCGATGCGGAACTTGAGAAACATCTGCTGCGCCACTTCCACGAATATGACATCGGCGGTCTCGCCTCGGCCATCTCAGGCCCGCTCAATGCCTTCTACGAGGATTTTCAGCGCGAGGCCGAGGAGGATGCCCGCGCCTTCTGCCGCGCCGCCCCCGCCTATGCCGCGCACACCGGCTATCCCGTCATCACCAGCGCGCGCTAGCCCATGTTCCTCACCTTCTTCAATGAGCTCAAGACCGCAGGCCTCCCCGTCTCGCTGAAGGAATATCTGACCCTCATCGAGGCCATGGAGTCAGGGCTCGCCTCCTACAAGGCCGAAGACTTCTACTATCTCTCCCGTGCCGCCCTGGTGAAGGATGAGCGCAACCTCGACAAGTTCGACCGCGTCTTCGCCCATGTCTTCAAGGGCCTCGCCTCGGCCGGCGACGCCATCCTCGCCGAGATTCCGGACGAATGGCTGAAAAAGCTCACCGAGAAATTTCTGTCCGAGGAGGAGAAAGCGCTCGTTCAGTCACTGGGCGGCTTGGAAAAAATTCTTGAGGAGCTGAAAAAGCGCCTTGAGGAACAGAAGGGCCGGCATCAGGGCGGCAGCAAATGGGTCGGCACCGCCGGTACCTCGCCGTTCGGCGCCTACGGTTACAATCCAGCCGGCGTCAGGATCGGCCAGGACAAGAACCGCAACAACCGCGCTGTGAAAGTGTGGGACAAGCGCGAGTTCAAGGATCTCGATGGCAGCGTCGAACTCGGCACCCGCAACATCAAGGTGGCGCTCCGCCGCCTCAGGAAATTCGCCCGCGAAGGCGCCGCTGAAGAGCTCGATCTCCCCGGCACCATCCGCTCCACGGCGAAGCAGGGCTGGCTCGACGTCAAGCTGGTACCGGAGCGGCGAAACACCGTGAAGGTCCTGCTGTTCTTCGATGTCGGCGGCTCCATGGACCCGCATGTCAAGGTCTGCGAGGAGCTGTTCTCGGCGGCGCGCGCCGAGTTCAAGCACATGGAATACTTCTACTTCCACAACTGCATCTACGAGAGCGTGTGGACCAACAACCGCCGCCGCAATGCCGAACGCATCGATACCTGGAAGCTGCTGCATACCTACCCCCACGACTACAAAGTGATCTTCGTCGGCGATGCGTCCATGAGCCCGTTTGAGCTCACCCACGCCGGCGGCGCCGTCGAGCACTGGAACGAGGAGCCGGGCCTCATCTGGCTGCAGCGCATGGCGGCCACCTATCCCAAGGCCGTGTGGATCAACCCGTCGGCCGAGAAATACTGGGGCTATTCGCCCTCCATCAGCCTGATTTCCCGCACCTTCGAGGACCGCATGTTCCCCCTCACCCTCGATGGCCTCGACCAGGCGATGCGCGAACTGGTGCGCTGAACCTTACGAAGTTTTCATCCGCTGGACAGACGGAATGCCGGAATTGGCGCGTCTTATGCACATCGACAACCTGATGGAGATGAAGATGCAAAGGAAGACCAAGATGTTCCTCGCTGCCGGTGCCGCCGGTGTTCTCGCGATTGGCGCTGCCGCCAGCATTGCCAACGCCGATATGGGTGGTGAGGGCGGCTGGGGCATGGGCCGTGGCATGGGCTATGGCGGCATGGGTCACGGCGGCCGGGGCGGCATGGGCATGATGATGATGGAGCGCTACGACGCCAACAAGGACGGCAAGATCACCCAGGACGAGATCGACACCAACCGCGCGGAATGGCTGAAGGAATTCGATGCCGACAAGAACGGCACCCTGTCGCTCGACGAGTTCCAGAACCTCTGGCTCAAGGCCCGTCACGAGCAGATGGTGCGCGAGTTCCAGATGTTCGACCGCGACGGCAATGGCCAGGTGACGCTCGACGAGTATCAGGGCCCGATGGCGCACATCGTCGAAGGCATGGATCGCAACGGCGACGGCGCCTTGAGCCGAGACGACCGCCCGCAGCGCGGCGAAGGCCATGGCAAATGGCGTCATGGCAAGAAGCGTCATGGCTACGGCATGGGCGAAGGTATGGGTCAAGGCATGGGTCAGGGCATGGGTCAGGGCATGGGCGATGGCCCTGGCATGATGGACAACGATGACGACGCCGACGGCGGCGATCAGCAGTAACGCTTGATACCCGGGCAGCACCCCTGCCCGGGTCTTGCCTTGCGGGTGGGCCACGATAAGCTCGACCCGCAATGCCGGAATCCATCGAATATACCGTCCGCCGCAGTGCGCTCGAGGCCGAGCGCACCTGGCGTGTCGACGACACCGGCCTCAGCTGGACCGACCCCAGCCGCCCGGGCCTATTCCCCTACAAGGACATCGTCGAGATCCGCCTGCAATGGCTGGGCTCGCGCGCCGACCTTGACCGCTACGCCTGTCACGTCAGGCGCTTCAACGGCTGGACCGAGACCATCGTCTCCACCCACTATGATGGCCCGATGCAGTTCCCCGACCGGAGCAAGGCCTATATCCCGTTCGTCGGCGCGCTCATTCACCGCACGTCCTCTGCCAATCCCGCCTGCCGATTCCGCGCCGGCTCATCTTCCGCGGCCTATTTCGGCAGCCTTGCGGCCATGCTGGCGGGGCTTGGTCTCCTGCTGCTTGTCATGGTGTCGATCGGCGTCGTCTTCCCCTGGCTGATTGTGGTCAAGCTGATCATCATCGCCGTGCTCGCCCCGCTGGCCATCCGCTGGCTGAAGGTCAACCGGCCGCGCAGCTTCGATCCTGGCGCCATACCCGCCAGCGTCCTCCCGTCGCCGTCGTAACACATCGCTAACCATACCTTCGGCCATCAACGCTTCGGAAAGCACTTTGCGCTGAGATGCCCCGTCTTCACGGGAATGTTATCGAATGGCCATCCTGCGCCGCAGCATCTCCGGCGCCTTTGATGCGCCTGCGCCGTCCAGCGAGGTCCAGCGCGGACACACAGCGCCACTGCCCATTGGATGCGACATTGCCCTGGTCCGCACGGCCGGCGATCTGGAGGCGCTTGCCGGCCCGTGGAAGCGTCTCGAACAACAGGCAACCGGTGGCCATCACATTTTCCAGAGCCACGATTGGCTCATGGCCTGGGCCGAAACCTATGCCCCCCGGCTTGTGATCGCCGCTGGCAGGCGCAATGGCGAACTGGCCTTCGCCTGGCCACTCATGCAAATCCGTGTCGGGCCGGTCAAGATTCTCCGCTGGCTGGCGGAACCCCATTCCCAATATGGTGACGTGCTGGCCGCCCCCGGCGAATGCCCTCGCATGTGGGCCGCGGCCGCACTTGAGCAGCTCGTCCGTGACAGCAAGGCAGACGTCATCCGCCTCCGCCATGTCCGCGAAGATGCTCTTGTGGCACCATATCTCGATACGGCCTTCCGCCGCTCGAACATGGACGACCGCGCCCCGAGCCTCGACCTCACCGTCTTCGCCGATGAGGCCGCCTATGAAGCACGCTATACGTCGGCACAGCGCAAACGCCGCAAGAAGATCCGCAAGGCTCTCGAAGAGACCTTCGGCCCCTTGCGCTACGAGATCGTGGAGGACGGCCCGGCCGGCAGCGCCGTCATTGCGACGATACTTGCCGAGAAGTCCCGCTGGGTCGATGACCGTGGCCGCCACAACCGCATCCTCTCATGTCCCGTCCTGCGCGATTTCCTTGACCGCCTCGCCGCGCGGGAGGAAGGCCGCGTCATCGTCAGCCAGCTTACCGCCGGCATCCAGCCAGTATCCTGGGACATCGGGCTCCGTCACCGCGGCACGCATTTTTGCTTCATCACCGCGCATGTGAACGCGCTGACCGACTTTTCCCCCGCCCGCCTTCACATGGACTTCTCCCAGCGCCAGGCGCTCCGCGATGGCATGAAGACCTTCGACCTCATGGTGCCGGACGATCCCTACAAGGACTCCTGGTGCTCCGGCCGCACCCCCACCCATGACTATCATTTGCCGCTCACGGCTTTGGGCAAGCTCTACGGCACGGGCTATCTCGAAAACCTCCGCCCCGTGCTGCGTGAGGCCTACCATCACGCGCCGCCCGCCATGTTAAAGCTGCTGAAACCCGTCATGGGCCACTGACGCCATACCGCCGAGGGTGTCGCTTTTCGCCGCAATCGCAGCGCTGTTCGGATCCTCGCCGCCGGCAATCCGGGTGTTATAGTCGTCCCCTGATCCCGCCTCCGACGAGAGTTCCATGACGACGCTGATCCGCTCCAACGACCCCCTGCTCCAGCCCTACAAGCTGAAGCATCTGACCCTGAAAAATCGCATCATGTCGTCGTCCCATGAGCCGAACTATCATGAAGACGGCATGCCGAAGGACCGCTACCGCCTCTACCACGTGGAAAAGGCCAAGGGCGGCATCGGCCTCACCATGACGGCGGGGTCCGCCATCGTCTCGCAAGATTCGCCTCCCGCCTTCGGCAACCTGCTGGCCTACAAGGACGAGATCGTGCCGTGGCTCGCCAGGCTCGCCGACGAATGCCACGAGCATGGCACCGCCGTGATGATCCAGCTGACCCATCTTGGCCGCCGCACCAACTGGAACAAGGCCGACTGGCTCCCCGTGCTCTCCGCCTCCCCGGTGCGCGAGCCCGCCCACCGCGCCTTCCCGAAGGAAATGGAAGACTGGGACTTCGACCGCATCGCCAATGACTATGCGAGTGCGGCCCAGCGCATGAAGGCGGCCGGCCTCGATGGCCTCGAATTCGAAGCATACGGCCACCTCATGGACAGCTTCTGGTCGCCTGCCACCAACACCCGCAGCGATGAACACAATGGTTCCCTCGACAATCGCCTCGCCTTCACCTTCCGCATCCTGAACAAAGTGCGAGACGCCGTAGGTCCCGATTTTCTTGTCGGACTTCGCCTTGTGGCGGATGAGGATTGGGAGAAGGGCATCTCGAAGCAGGAAGGCATCGAGATTTGCCAGCGCATGAAGAATTCCGGCCTCGTCGACTTCCTCAACATCATCCGCGGCCACATCGAGCATGATGCACCTCTCGCCGATGTCATCCCGGTGTCCGGCATGAAGTCGTCACCCCATCTCGACTTCGCCGGCGAGGTCCGCGCCGCCACCAGGTTCCCGACCTTCCATGCCGCGCGTATCGCCGACGTCGCTACCGCCCGCCATGCCATCGCCGAGGGCAAGCTGGACCTTGTGGGCATGACCCGCGCCCACATCGCCGATCCCCACATCGTCCGGAAAATCGAGGAGGGCCGCGAGCACGACATCCGCCCCTGTGTCGGCGCCACCTATTGCCTCGACCGCATTTACGAGGGACACGAGGCGTTGTGCATCCACAATCCCGCCACCAGCCGCGAAGCCACCATGCCGCACATCATCGCGCGGAGTGAGGACGCCAGGAATATTGTCATCGTCGGTGCCGGCCCCGCCGGCCTCGAAGCGGCGCGCGTGGCAGGCGAGCGCGGCCACAAGGTGACCCTGTTCGAGGCCGCTCCCGATGCCGGCGGCCAGATTCGCATCGCCACTCAGATCAAGCGCCGCAAGGAACTGATCGGAATCATCGACTGGCGCGTGACCCAGTGCGAGCGTCTCGGCGTCGACATGCGCTACAATAGCTACGCCGAAGCCGATGACGTGCTGGCGCTTGACCCTGATGTCGTCATCATCGCCACCGGCGGCCTGGCGCAGAACCTCGCTATCGAGGAGGGCGCCGATCTCGCCGTGTCGAGCTGGGACATCCTCTCCGGCGATGCAAAGCCTGCGGCCGACGTGCTGCTGTTCGACGACAACGGCGCTCACCCCGGCATGACGGCGGCGGAATTCATCGCCGAAGCCGGTTCGTCGCTCGAACTCATGACGCCGGAGCGCTTCTTCGCGCCCGAAATGGGCGGGCTCAACCTCGTGCCCTACATGAAGACCCTGACCACCAAGGGCGTGACCATCACCACCATGACCCGCGTCCGGGCGCTTGCCCGCGACGGCAACCGTATCAAGGCGACCCTCTGGAGCCCCTACACCATGGCCGATTGCGGCACCCGCACCGTCGATCAGGTGATCGTCGAAAACGGCACCAGCCCGCTCGCCGATCTCTACTTCGAGCTGAAGGACAAGTCGCAGAACCGCGGCGAAGTCGATTACCAGGCGCTCATCGCCGGCAGGCCGCAGGCGGTCCGCACCAACCCCGATGGCACATTCCAGCTGTTCCGCATCGGCGACGCCGTCGCCTCGCGCAACATTCACGCCGCTATCTATGATGCCCTCAGGTTGGTGAAGGACCTCTGACGGGTCAGCGGCCCACCGCCGCCCGTCCCATGCTGATGTAGGTGATCCCCGCGGTTCGCGCCGCATCGAGGCCATAGAGATTGCGGAAATCCACTACCACCGGCGCCTTCATCGCATCCCTGAACCGCGCGAGATCCATACTGCGGAACTCTGGCCATTCCGTCATCACCACGGCCACGTCGGCACCTTCAAGCGCCCCGGCCGCGCTGTCGTAAAAATGAACGTCGCTCAGCACCTGCGACGCCTGCTCGTTCGCTGCCGGATCGTAGGCGCTGATCACCGCACCCATATCCTGCAGCACACGGATCAACGGAATGGAGGACGAGTCGCGCACATCGTCGGTGTCCGCCTTGAAGGCGAGGCCCAGCACGGCGACTCGCTTGCCGGCGACACTGCCGCCGATGGCCTCCGCCACGCGGTCCGCCAATCCGTCCTTGCGCTTGTCATTGGCCGAGACGATCGCCTCGCCCAGACTGAAGTCGACGCGCGCCCGCCTGGTCGTCACCAGCAGCGCACGGGTATCCTTCGGAAAGCACGAGCCGCCGAAGCCAGGCCCGGGCGACAGGTAATGCTGCCCCACCCGCTTGTCGAGGCCGATGCCCCGCGTCACATCCGTGATGTCTGCACCGACCGCCTCGCAGATGTCGGCCAATTGGTTGACGAAGGCGACCCGCATGGCGAGATAGGTGTTGGCCGCATACTTCGTCACCTCCGCCGCTTCATTCGACATGAAGACGATCGGCGCGCCCTTGTCCGTCAGCGGCTTGTAGAGCGTGCGGAACAGCGGCTCGGCCCGCCCGTCACGAAGCCCCACGACGATACGGTCGGGCTCCAGAAAATCGCCGACCGCCGAACCTTCCCGCAGGAATTCCGGGTTCGAGGCCACGTCGAAATCGGCATCCGGATTGGCGTTGCGGATGATCTCGCGGACCCGGTCGGCCGTTCCCACCGGCACCGTGGACTTGATGGTGATGACCGTGAAGCCCGACAGCAGCGGCGCCACTTCGGCGGCCACGCCGAGAACGGCGGAGAGATCGGCCTCGCCCGATGCCATGGTCGGTGTGCCCACCGCGATGAAGATGATGTCGGCGCCAGCCACTTCTGCGGCCAGGTCGGTGGTGAAGGTCAGGCGTCCGGCGTTCCGCGCCACCACATCCGCGAGGCCCGGCTCATAGATCGGCACATCGCCGTTCCGCAGCATGTCGATCTTGCGCGGATCGCGATCGGCGCACACCACATTGAAGCCAAGGTCGGCGAAGCAGGCACCGGAGACCAGGCCCACATAGCCTGTACCAATGACCAGAACACGGGGAGACTGCATAGCGATGAAGGAACCTGCAAACGGGTTGTTGTCCGGCCCTATAGGCACTCCGGTGCCTTGCGTGTCAACCTGAGGCAGTGATTATCAATAACGTCGGCGGGCACGACGCTCGAATTTGCGTCATCACCCGCCGCTTAGTCATCCCGCAGGATGCTCCCCGGTCAAAAAACTCAGGCCCGCTTGGCCGGGCACGTGCTCATGCCAAGAATGGAATACAGCGGGCAGATGCCAGTCAGCGCCGTTACAATTGGAATGATCCCGATCCACCCGATCCAATTGTAGCCCGTCGGTGCGGCCAGCAACGCATACCACAACAGCGCGGCGCCGATGATGACGCGGATGACCCGATCGATTGCACCCATGTTCTTGCTCATTTGATCTCTCCTTCGAAACCAGTGGCTAAGTCTTTGCAGATCGTAACCTGCAGGTCAGTGACTTGCTCACAGTCCGCCATGGAGCAGCGCGAGTTTGTCGCAGTCTGCAATGGCGATTTGCCGCCGCTCCAGCCGCACCAGCCCCTCGGATTCGAACTGCTTGAGAAGCCGGCTGACCACTTCGCGTGCCGTGCCGAGTTCCGCGGCAATCTCCTGATGCGATGCGGAAATCGGCCCGTTTGCTCCACGCTCGATGAGGAATCGCGCCAGGCGCCGGTCCACGTGGCGCTGCGTGACCTCCTGCACCAACGCAATGAGATCGCGCAGCCGCTCGCCATAGGAGGAAAACACGAAATGGCGGAACGCCGCTGACATGGCCAGCAAGTCCTCGAACACCTGCTTGGGAATGATCAGCGCTTCGGTTTCGGTCTCGGCACACCCCTCGGCATCATAGTCGGACGAGGAGAGAAGCGACGCCGTGGTGAGCACGCAGGTTTCTCTGGGTCCTACCCTGTAGAGCACCAGCTCGCGTCCTGATTCGGTCACCGTCGACACGCGCACCGATCCGCGCCGCACCACCAGGAAAGCTCCGCACGGCTGTCCCGGCGCGAAGACGGAATGGCCGGCCGGGACGATGGCGGTGCGTGCATCGCGCGCCAAGAGCCGCCGCGCACCCTCTTCGAGGCCGTCGATCACCGCCGTTGGATCGGTCATGGCATCCGCCCGTATCTGCGCATGCAATCGAGCAGTTGATCATGCGGCAGCGCGATCGACCGGTTGCCGTCGCGCCCCACCATGGTCGCACTTGAAATCATCGCGTCGATCACCGCCTCCTCGGTGGCCTCAACCGTCGCCTTGAACAGCGGGTCGAGGCTGGCATTGGGCAGCGCCTCCATCGCCGCCGCGCCGCCAGACCGCGCCGCAAAATAGGCTTCATTCGCCGTCGAGAAGGCGAGGAAGATGTCGCCCGAGGAATTGTTACCCACCGTTCCCGTCCGCGCCAGTCCCATCGGCACCCGCCTGGCGATGCGCTTCAGCTGATGTGCCATCAGCGGCGCGTCCGTCGCCACGATGGCGATCACCGAGCCCTGGTCCTTGCCGCGCAGCTTGTCATGCAGGATGTGCTGGCCCACCGGAACGCCGAGCACCATCAGATCCTCGCGCCGCCCGAAATTGGACTGCACGAACACACCGAGCGTGTAGGTGGAGCCGCCGATCTCCACCGCGCGCGATGACGACCCGTTCCCGGCCTTGAAGTCATAGGTGATCATGCCGGTGCCACCGCCGACGCTGCCCATCTCCACCGGCCCGCCCCGTGCGCCGTCCAGCGCCGCGATCGTGTGTTCCGCGGTCACATGGAATCCGTTGATGTCGTTGAGATCGCCGTCATAGGTCTCGGCCGCAACCGGCAGGCCCCAGTCCTGGCCGGTGCCGACGCCGCGCGACACCAGCCACTTGATCGTCGCATCCCGCGTCACGCCGCAGGAGTGCGTATTGGTGATGGTGATCGGCGTCTGCAACTCGCCCGCCTCCTCGATCCACACGACGCCGGTCATCTCGCCATTGCCGTTGAGCGAATAGGTACCGGCCGCGCACGGCACGTGGGCCTTGTCATGGCCGCGCGGCAGGATCGCAGTGACGCCCGTCCGCACTGGTCCCTGGCCCACCACCAGCGGCCCGTCGCCGGCGATCAGCGTGACGGTTCCGACCTCCACGCCGGCAATATCGGTGATGGCGTTGAACTGGCCGGGCTGGCCGGGGAACGGCAATCCCAGATCGCGGCCTCGTGGTTTTTCAGAATTCATCCCGCCTCGCCCATAACGCGCTTTCAATTTCCACGGCCCTGCCACACAATGCCATTGGAAGGACGATCATGGCAGGCGAAAGCGTCTCGCACTACAGGGAATTTCTCATCATCCTCGGCGTTGCCGGGCTGGTGGTGCCGCTGTTCCTGCGCCTGGGCATCAGCTCCGTGCTGTCGTTCCTGCTTGTCGGCATCCTTCTCAGCCCCGGCGTGCTGGGCCGCTGGGCCTGGGAACTGCCGGTGCTCAGCACCTTCGTCATCTGGGACAAGAACAATCTGAGCTATCTCGCCGAACTGGGCGTGGTGTTCCTGCTGTTCCTCATCGGTCTCGAACTGTCTTTTGAACGCCTCAACACCCTGCGGCGGCTGGTCTTTGGCCTGGGCGGCCTGCAGGTCGTCATTTCCTTGGCCGCAATTACGCTCATCGCGCTGGTCTTCGGCTTCGACACCAAGACAGCGCTCATCGCCGGTGCCGCCCTCTCGCTGTCATCCACCGCCATCGTCATCCAGATCCTGTCAGACCAGCGCAGGCTCGGCACGCAGGCTGGCCGCACCAGCTTCGCCATCCTGCTGTTTCAGGATCTGGCCGTCATCCCGCTGCTGCTGCTCGTATCCATCCTCGGACAGCGCACCGAAGGCAACGTCCTGGTGTCGATCGCCATGGCGCTGGCGCAGGCGGCGCTGGCCGTCCTCATCATCGTCGGCGTCGGCCGCTATGTGCTGCGGCCCCTGCTTCGCATGGTTGCCAACACTGATTCGGCCGATCTCTTCATGGCGGCCACGCTGCTGATCGCCGTCGGCACCGGCGTTGCCGCCAACATGGCGGGCCTGTCAATGGCGCTTGGTGCCTTCATCTCCGGTCTGATGCTGGCGGAAACCGAGTTCCGCCGCGCCATCGAGGCCATCATCGACCCCTTCAAGGGCCTCCTCCTCGGCACCTTCTTCCTCGTCGTGGGCCTCGGCGTCGATCTCGGCACCCTGGTCGAATCGCCCGGCCGCATTCTGGGGCTGGCGGTCGGCCTCGTCGCCCTCAAGGCGGTGATCCTCTACATCCTCGCCCGGCTGTTTCGCATTCCCCGCATGGCAGCAGTCGAAACCTCGCTCATGCTCGGCCCCGGCGGCGAGTTCGCCTTCGTCATCCTGGGATCGGCCCTTTCCCTGGGCATCCTGCCCGACGGCGCCTATCGTGGCGAACTCCTGATCGTCACGCTGACCATGATTGCCATCCCCGTCATCGCCCGCTTCAGTGCGCGGCTCAGTGCTCGGATAAGGCTCAATGCGGCCCAGGCAGCAGCCGATGGCGCCGAGGTGCCCGACGATCTGAAGCCGCGTGTCATCATTGCCGGCTTTGGCCGCGTCGGCCATCTCATCGGCTCGATGCTGACCGAGCACAACATCCCCTATATCGCCGTCGATGCCGATGCTGATCTCGTCGCCCGCGAGCGCCGCAACGGTCTTCCTGTCTATTATGGCGATGCCGCCAACCCGCACTTCCTCAAGCGCTGTGGGCTTGCCGAGACACCGGCCATCGCCATCACCATGGATAACCAGACCAAGGTCGACGATGTCGCCCGTACCGCCCGGCAGCTGCGCGCCGATGTCAAGATCATCGCCCGCGCTCGCGACGAGCGCCACGCTCAGAAGCTTTACCAGGTGGGCGTCACCGAAGCGGTGCCGGAAACCATCGAGTCGAGTCTCCAGCTCGGCGAAGCCCTGCTCGTCGAAACCGGCGTTCCCATGGGCCTCGCCATCGCCTCGGTCCACGAACGCCGCGACGGCTTCCGCAAACTCCTCGGCCGCCCCGATCTCCGCGAACAGATCGACCAGGCCAAGAAACGCCTGCGCAGGGAAACCTCCTCAGGCGTCTGACAACGAAAGCACCTCGGGCTACTTCCCGTCGATCTCGGGTGTCGCTGGCGGTCCGCCTTCGAGATCAGCAATCAGCGCCTTCATCTCGGCAATTTCACGCTTCTGCGTATCAATGATCCCGTCTGCAAGCTTGCGTACCCGCGGATCGCTGATGTGGGCACGTTCACTGGTGAGGATCGCAATGGAGTGATGCGGAATCATCGCCCGCATCCAGGAAATGTCATCGACCGTCGCCTGGCTGCGCACAAGATAGAGTACAACGGAGAAGACAATCGCGGCGCCGAGGAAAATCGCGGCATTCAAGCGCCTGTTGGCATACATGCCGAGCATGAACGCGAGCATGATCGCAGCCATGACGGCACCCATGTAAAGCGCCATGTAAGCGCGCGTCTCGCTGAAAAACAAATGATCCCAGGCATAGGTATTGAGATACATGAGCGCGAACATCACGATCGTCGAAACCGCGATCATTGCAAGAAAGCGCACGTAGCTGGGCGTGTGTTTGTGTTCCATGTGTACCGAAATGCATACATGCCGAAAATGTTCCGGCCGGCACTACACCAGTCGCCCATGGAGAGACCACTGCCAACAAGCGCATGCCGATGGTTAGGCGAGTTCCTTTGCCCAATACCGCACGGTCTTGCCGCGGTCGCCCAGATGTTGCTCGCCGACGGGGGTGAAACCCAGAGCGGTGTGGAACGCATCCGAGTCCGGGTTGGCCGGCACGGAATTGATCTCGCATACCAGCCGCCCCCGTCCGTCGGCCATCGCCTGGGATTCCAATCCGCCGTAGAGCTTCCGCGCCAGCCCACGCCCCCGCGCCGCTTCGCTCACCACCACCCGGTCGATGTAATGGAAGCGCTCGAAACGGTTCCTGAACCACAAGAAGTTGGGGCTGTCATAGGTGCAGTCCTCGTGAAAGGCGACCAGCAGCGCCCGCCCCGTCGGCTCGGCCCGCACATGCGACGCCGCCTCCAACAGGTCGCGAAACCCCTGCGGCGTCTTGTAGGAAAGCTCTTCCGCGTGGTCATTGTTCAAGGCCAGCAGGGACTCGAAGAGTTCCGTGTCGAACGGCGGCGCGATGAACATCTGGCCGGCCTCCGGACTACTCCACCGCCTCGCACACCGCCGACAGCTTGTTGCCATCGGGGTCGCGCACATAGCAGGAATAAAATGTCGGGTGATAGGGCCTGAGGCCCGGCGCGCCATCGTCCTTGCCGCCCGCGGCAAGGGCAGCGGCGTGGAAGTCCCGCACCTGCTGACGGCTGCTGGCCGGAAATGCCACCATGGTGCCGTTCCCCCAGGTGGCGGCATAGCCGAGGTGCGGCGTCGTCACCCACAGGCGGCACGTACGTCCCTCCGTGGGCGGAGGATTGGGTCCATAGCCGATCTCGGTCCCATCCTCATGGTGGCAAGACATGCCGAGCACACCCAGCACGGGATCGTAGAAGCGCTTGGCGCGCATCACGTCATTGGTGCCGAGCGTCACATAGAGGAACATCAGTTCACGCCGAGCTTCTTCTGCAGGCTGGAGCTCGAGGTCGTGTACTGGAACAGCAGACGTTCGCCGGGGTTCTTGTAATGGAACACCTGCTGCGCCATCAGGGCGGCCTCGTGGAACCCCGACAGGATCAGCTTCAGCTTGCCCGGATAGGTGTTGATGTCGCCGATGGCGAAGATGCCCGGTGTCGAGCTTTCGAACTTCTCGGTATCGACGGGAATCAAATTCTCATGCAGGTTCAAGCCCCAGTCGGCGACGGGGCCGAGCTTCATGGTGAGCCCGAAGAACGGCAGCATGGTATTGCACGCGATGTCGGATACCGTGCCGTCCGTGCCCTTGACAGTTGCCGCCGACAGCACGCCGCCCTCGCCCTTGAGGCCGGTCACCTGGCCGGTGCGCAGCGACATCTTGCCGGCCGCCACCAGCTCGCGCATCTTCTTCACGCTGTCGGGTGCGGCGCGGAAATCGTCGCGGCGGTGC
>CAZECZ010000115.1:0-14088 GCA_964510815.1 uncultured Aestuariivirga sp. | reverse complement strand
CCGTCATCGAGGTCCCCGACGTGTTCTCCGCCACCACGCTGTTGATCACGGTGATGGTCGATCCGAAATCGTCGATCCCGCCGCCACGAGTCGTCACCGATCCATCGGCATCGGCCTGGTTACCCGTCACCGTGCTGTTGACCAGGGTGACGGAGGAACTGCTAGCCGAGATGCCGCCGCCTTTACCATTGGAGGTGTTGCCGTGGATGGTCGAGTTGGTAACGGCGAGTGTCGAACTCAACCGGACATAGACACCGCCGCCAAAATAGCCTGCGGAGTTGCCCGTCACCAGGCTGTTGGTGAGGGTCACGTCTGTTCCCCGGCCAAACACCCCCCCACCGTGGGACGCTGCACTGTCGTTGATCGTCGTATCCTGGATGTCGAGCGTGCCGATGGAACTGGCATAGATCGCGCCGCCGACGATAGCCGAAAATCCATTTGTCAGCGTCAGGCTGAGCAGGTCCACGTCCGTCGAGCCTCCCGTCATGCGGAACACGCGGCTGGCGTCGTTGCCCGAGATGGTGATGTCGGCCTTGTGGTCGCCGTCCGTGTCGCCGTCGATGGTGACATCCTGCGTCAGCACCAGTTCACCGCCGGTCAGCGTGATGGTCTGCCCCGCCAGGCTCGCATCGAACGTGATCACATCCGCATCGGCATTCGCATTGGCCAGCGTGATGGCCTCGCGCAGGCTGAGCAGGCCGTCATTGGCGTCCACCACGTCGGACGCCGTGGTCACCACCAGAGGACCGTTGAACTCCGTGGCGCCGACGTCCACCGTGCCGAAGGTGATACGATCATTACCGTTCGCGTCCGTGGCAAGGCTGGACGCGGCGGCATTGCTGCCGGCATTGATCAGCACGCTGCCAGACTCGATGTTGCGGGTCATCACCGTGCCGCCATTGTCGGCAAGCGCGCCGAGGCCCACGTCGGCCACACCAGTCAGGTTGCCGTTGACGCCGTTGGTGACGCCCGAAACCCCCGTGCCGAACACGCTGTTGGTGGAGGTATCGATGGTGCCAGAGACGTCATTGGCCGTCATCGAGGTGCCCGACGTGTTCTCCGCCACCACGCTGTTGATCACGGTGATGGTCGATCCGAAATCGTCGATCCCGCCGCCCCTTGTCGTAGAGCCTCCATCGGCATCGGCCTGGTTGCCGGTCACCGTGCTGTTGAGCAGGGTGACGGTGGAAGTGATGGCCGAGATGCCACCGCCAAAAGAATTGGAGGTGTTGTCGTGGATGGTCGAACTGGTGACGGTCAGCGTCGAGCCAGTCCTGACATAGATGCCACCGCCAAAGGAATTGGCCGAGTTGCCTGTCACCAGGCTGTTGGTCAGGGTCACGTCTGTAGCCGAGGCAACCAAGCCGCCGCCATCGCCTGATACACTGTTCCTGATCGTCGTATCCTGGATGTCGAGCGTGCCGATGGAACTGGCATAGACCGCGCCGCCGTGGCCAGTGCTCGAACCATTGGTCAGCGTCAGGCTGAGCAGGTCCACGTCCGTCGAGCCTCCCGTCATGCGGAACACGCGGCTGGCGTCGTTGCCCGAGATCGTGATGTCGGCCTTGTTGTCGCCGTCCGTGTCGCCGTCGATGGTGACATCCTGCGTCAGCGTCAGTTGGCCTGACGTCAGCACGATCGTCTGCCCGGAAAGGCTGGCATCGAAGGTGATGGTGTTGGCATCGTCGATCATGTTCGCAAGCGTGACGGCCTCGCGCAGCGACAGATGCCCCGCCGTGTAGTTGCCGTCCACCACGTCGCCCGCTTCATCCACCACCAGCGTGGCTGGGATCGACTCGGCGGCGCCGATGTCGACGTGGTCGCCAACTATGCGTGGCAGGCCGTTGGCCGCATCTCCTGCCGGTGCGCTGGCGTCGTCGCCCGCGTCGATCAGCACGTTGCCGCTCAGCGCGAGGCGGGTTTCCACCGTGCCCCCATTGTCGGCAAGTGCGCCAAGGCCAACATCGGCGACACCGGTCAGGCTGCCGGTGTTGGTGGTAATCGTCACCGCCGTGCCGAACACGCTGTTGGTGGCGGTGTCGATGGTGCCATTGACGTCGTTCAATACCGCAGAGGTGCCGGACGTGTTCTCCGCCACCACGCTGTTGGTGACGGTGAACGTCGAACTGGTGTCGTGGAGGCCACCGCCCAAGGCCGTATCGCTTCCGCCGGCGTCGGCCTGGTTGCCGGTCACGGTGCTATTGACCAGGGTGACGGTCGAGAACCCCGCCGATATGCCGCCGCCGCTGGAATTGGCGGTGTTGCCGTGGATGGTCGAGTTGGTGACAGTGAGGGTCGAAAGTGACCAGACATAGATGCCGCCGCCAAGAGTGGCCGCGTTGCCTGTCACCAGGCTGTTGGTGAGGGTAACGTCCGAATAATGCGCAAACAACCCGCCACCGATATACGCCGCACTGTCTCGAATCGTCGTGTCCTGGATGTCGAGCGTGGCGATCTGAAAGGCATAGATCGCACCGCCATAGCCGGAATAACCGGCCGCAAAGCCATTGGTCAGCGCCAGGCTGAGGAGATCCACGTCCGTGGTGGCGCCCGTCATGCGAAACACGCGGCTGGCATCGTTGCCCGAGATCGTGATGTCGGCCTTGTTGTCGCCGTTGACATCTCCGTCGATGGTGACGTCCTGGGTCAGCACCAGTTCACCGCCGGTCAGCGTGATCGTCTGCCCGGAAAGGCTGGCGTCGAAGGTGATGGTATCGGCATCCGCATTGGCGTTCGCCAGATCGACTGCTTCACGCAGGGAGCCCACGCCGGAATCATTGGTATTCGTGACCGTGAACGTTGCCATCGCGTCGCCTCCGTTGCGCCATACCCCCGCAGGGAGATTGCAGTTGACCAGAACCGAAGGTCAACTCAAAACTGTGCCTTCGATGCCATTCCTGGACAGTGGTCGCGAACATGCTGGAGGACGAAATCCCCATCTGTCAGCAAAGTGGCGGCGGCACATTCGGGCACGATGCGGGTTTCGCCGCCGCGTCATCCGGCCATTCACACGGACGCCGGACATCACCGGCCAAGAACCTCCGGAAAACCTGAATTTTCCTATGCGCTCCCGACCAAACCGGACGTGCTGAAATGGAAAGATGGTGCCAGAAGAGGACTCATATTCCTATATTAACTGATTGTATTTTATGCACTTCATAGCGTACTCGTTTTCACATACCGACACCAATGCCGGCTAAATCCGCGTGTAGGGGGACGACCGCGCGCGCCATGACCTTTCTGGCGTTGGCAGATTGATACACCTCACTTTCGATTGCCAGAAATCATGCTCCCGCTCGAAAATCGTTCCCAAAAAGGACCTCAAGCGCGACATCCGGCGCCACCTCAATCGTCACGCTCCAATCTCGTTCAGCCTTGCGGAGAATGATCTGTGCCGCCGGTTGCCGCTGATTTGGCAGATGGACGTATTGGGCTGCCTCACAGGTCATGGCGCCATCCGCGTTGCGCTTGCATCGGGTTGTCCAATCCCCAAAGACGGACGACGTGCTGTCAGGCTTCACGGCAGCAGTGTCCGTCTTCGATTGATCTGTCTGGGCGCTGACGATACCGGGAGCCATCAAGGCGCCGAGCACCATCAATGCCGGTGCAAAGTGTTGGATCGAAATGCGGATAGACTGCCGGGCCACGATCTTCAGAAGGCTTCCCTGCATCTTTGCCAAATTGACGGAGCCCAGATCACTGATCTCGGCCCCGTCCATGCTGGATCACGCGAGCTTCTCACCACCATTTCGACCACGTTGCAGGAGCTTTGCCCCCGACAACGCCGCCAGGGCTGACATCAACAGGACCCAGCCAAATGGAAGCGGCACGCCGTCCACTGGCGGCGGCACATAAGGGCCGTTGGCGAGGACGTAGTCGAACCCGAAGGCGCTGCCCACAAGGCTGGACGTAAAGCTGTAGCTGAACACCACACGGTTCAGACCATCAACCGCGTCGCCGAGGAAGTGGTCGACACTGATGAAGGCGAGCAAGGTGGTGAGGTCGCTAAAGGTTTGGGAAATCACCCCGCTCCCACCGAACGACACGTTGAGGCTCAAGCTATCGAACGACCCGGTTGTCGAGAAGTTGAGGACATCGAGATAGATCCCGTCTGTGGGCAGGGCCAGAAAATCGAAATACGAGGAACCACTGTAGGTCAGCGATTCGCCCGCACCACCATATCCGGCCCCGAATGCGCCGTAGCCGTAGTATGTGGCGCCGCTGCCCAGGCCGGTTGGCATCAACACGGCGCTGGCTAGCGCTTCTCCCGCCCCGACGGATGGGGCACCCGGCGTCACCGATGTTCCAACGCTGGTATGGGTGGCAGCACTGGCGGTGCCGCCGCTGCCGGCCGGCGCCGAGGCATTGGAGGTGACATTGCTGCCAGAGCCATAGGACGACACGCTTGAGGCAGATGCCTGACCAGAATTCGCTCCCGCGACCGATGCAAAGGCATCCGCTGCGCCGATGGAACCGGTGTTCGAACTACCGCCACTCGCGGTGGCCGTGGCGAAACCCGCTCCTCCGTTCATCTGCAGCGTTGCATGCGACACTGCGTTACCACCGTTGCCGCTGTCATAGCTTCCGCCCCCGGACGCAGTGGTCCTCACATCCACGTACGTCGCGAGATTGCCGTTCACCGTCAGGCTTGACGTCGCATTGCCGCCGTTTCCGTCTGTGCCAATGTCGCTATAGCCCCCCGCTCCACCGTATGCACTCTGATCAAGACTGAGATAGCCGGAGGTCGACCCCGATACCGCGTTGTTCATTAAGGAGTGAGCGCCATTGCCGGCGGCGGCCCCATTGTAGCCATCCCCACCACTACCTCCGAACTGCGTAGCCGAGACATAGACGTCGCCGCCATTGGACGATGCACCGCTGGCCGTGGCCGTGGCCGCATGGCCATTCCCACCATGGTTGCCGATGCCGTCTCCATAACCGCCGGCGCCACCGCTGGCGTTGGAGTAGGATTGCACGTAACCGTCACCAGCCACGTTGCTGCTGGCGACTGCGGCGCCTCCGTCAAGCCCGTTGCCAGCACCTGACGATCCGCCCGAACCGCCATTTGCATTGGCGCTTCCGGTCGCATTGGCCGCGCCCGATGCCGTTACATCGGCCACAGCGCTGGCATCACCGGCAAGACCTCCCTGTTGATCGCCATAGCCACCGCTGCCTCCGGTTGCCCTGGTCTGAACATCAAGGTAGTTCGAAGTGCCATTCACGGTGGTGACGGTCGATGTTGCAGTCCCGCCGTCACCGCCAGTGCCGCCGCCATAAGCATTGCCCCCGCTTCCGCCCCTGGCATATTGGTCGAGGTCAAGGTATCCTGTGGTCGAACCTGACACAGCATTGGTCATGGACGACGCAGCGCCATTGCCGCCGCCGACTCCGTCATAGCCATTGCCACCATTGCCGCCATTTTGGGTCGCCGAGGCCGATGCATAGTCTCCGCTGGTGGAACTCGCCGAAGACGTGGCGGACGCGGTGCCACCATCCGCACCCTGGTTTCCAACGCCGGAACCATAGCCACCCGTTCCGCCATTTGCCGTGGCTGAAGAATAGGCGGCGCCGGCATCGTTGGTCACGTCACTGCCGGCCGCAGCATTGCCAGCCGCCTGGCCATTGCCCGAACCGGAGCCACCGCCTGTTCCACCTGCCGCCGTGCTATTCCCACTGTTGTAGGATCCACTGGAACTCGACAGGACAAGGCTGCTGCTGGCGTCTCCGCCCAATCCACCCAGTGCGTCGGTTGAATAGCCGCCGGAGCCGCCGTATGCAGAGCTATTTGCCGTTTCAACCATGTTCACGGCGCCAGATTTCGTCATGTCCGAACTGGCCGAACCACCATTGCCGCCGCTGCCACCACCAAAGCTGTAGCCGCCGTCGCCGCCCCTAGCTGATTGATCCGCACGTGCATAATAGTCTGCCATGGCTATGGCGGCATTGGTCAGCGCCGCCGAAGCGCCATCGCCACCGTTCGCACCGTAGTAGCCACCACCACCCCGGCCGCCTTGTGCAAAGGCTGTCGCGTAGGCATAGCCGCCACCGGTCGAGGTGCTGGTCGCATTGGCATCAACGGCTCCGCCCATGCCGCCCTGGGCGCCGGCACCATAGGCCCAGCCGCCCGTGCCTCCTGTAGCCCTGGAGACAGCATTGGAGTAGCCGCCGCTGGTAACGGAACTGTTGCTGGTGGCCGATCCGCCGTTGCCGCCGTTGCCACCGGTTCCGCCAGTTCCGGGATAGCCGCCATAGCCGCCGTTCCCACCAGTACTGGATGCGTAGGCCTCGCCATCGCCCGCCGGATTGGCCGTAGTGGCACTGGCGGTAACGTCGCCGCCCTGGCCACCGGCACCAGCATTGTCGCCCGGATTTTGACCCGAGCCACCAGCGCCACCCGTGCCACCATAGGCGGTCGCGCTATTGGAAGCATCGGCGTTCGGCCCGGCGCTGGCACCGCCGGATTGGCCCGCACCTCCCGCTGTACCGGGCGACCCATCAAGGCCTGGCAAGCCAATGATGCCGAAGAAATCTACGGTCGCCGACTGGGCTGTTCCGGCAAAGGCTGGCAACATCAATACCATCGGCAGTGCTGTCAGACAGCCGCGAAGACTAACCAACTTCTTACGCTCCATCGCTTATCTCCCTGTGTTCAACACCGCATCAACTCTAAATTGCCAATTTCGACGGGTTACCCTAACCAAACATCGGCCTTTTATCCTATCGAGCATGCACACCAGCACAGTGAGCGATTTTCAGCATGATGCATTTGCACTATGCCGCGCGGATTCATTTCCGGGGAACCACCCTGATGAGCGCCGTGACAAGCTCGGCTTGCCGGTGGGTGGCCGTCTTTTGGAAAAGGGCCTGAAGCTGGTTCCGTGCGGTGGTTATGCTGACCCGGCGCGCACTTGCATATTCGGCGACACTGCTGCCCTGCAGCAGTGCTGCCGCCAGACCGGTCTCCACCTCTGTCAGACCAAAGTAACTTTTGATGAGCGACAGCGGAATGTCTTGCTGGTGATCAGGATCGGAGATCACGAGCAATCCAACGGCCGGCTGAAGAACACCGCACGGTGCGTCCGGGATTTGGCCGCCAAATGCGACGAGGGGGCGCTTTCCGTGATTCCGGTGGAGCGGAACATGCAGACGCAGAGTTTCCGGTTCTCTATTGCAGATGGCGCGAACAAGCCGGGACAGAGCGGCTGTGTCCGTCGCGACAGTCGGACACAGCCTCCTGCCGAAGACTTCCAGCCCGTCATGCAGATGGCGCTCGGCGGATGGCGCAACATGCAACACGCACTCATCAGCATCCAGGGCAACGGCCGAGAGCCCTCGCTGTTCGAGGATCGCGAATGCAGTACGAACGGTGCACGTCGTGAACCCGGGGATGAACGGTTGGCTGCGGAGAACAATCATCCCTCACTCGCTGCTTTCATCTGAATTAACAAGCTCGGTTTGAGCGACAAGGCGATGATGGCGCTGCCAGGTCCTGATTTACAGGAGTCAATTCCGCAAACTCTCCGGGACCATGAATAGAATGAGCGAGCCGAATTGCCTCTCGAGCCGAGTCCAACTCTCAAAACCCGATCTGCGTAGAATGACGCGGCCTTCGATGCTCGATAAACCCTGCCAGGTGCCATGGCATTCCTGCCCATTTGACGGGAGGAAAGCCGCAAAGCCAGACTTGCAGAACTCCCATTTGGTAGTAGCGGCCAGCATTGTGCTCGACCAAATCAACTTCTGCCGCAACCTCAGCCACCAACCGTTCCAATCAGCGGATACTTAGTCACCACTGTGTTTGAGTGCAGAATGGTGCGAACTCAGTTGACCGCTAGATGTGACCCGACTTTTGATGGAACCATCAAAAGTCAGATAAGTTGCTGTAAATGGGAATGCTGCAGACCTTGTCACTATGCGGACAGCGGTCAGTCTGCAAGCGCCCCGCATACGGCGCGTTCAGGCGGATGGTTTGAAGGGTAACATCGCAATGACATTCGAAGCGCTGCCATCGCGAAGCATGTCCCGATGGCCCGCCCGCCATTGCGCCATCTTCCGGCGTTCGGCCATGGCGTCGCCACGGGCATAGGCGCGGCGCACCGCGTCGCGGTCTTGATGGGCCAGGGAATGTTCGATGGTGTCGATGGAGGAGAGATTGGACGCGTTCAGCAGGGTCGACGCCGTGGCCCGGAAGCCATGCGAGGTGTACTGACACTTGTACCGACACTTTAACTGGCTGTCCTTGGACGGCAAAGGACGCCATCGGTCAAAAAACACTGGAAAACTTGCGTTTTCCTCTGTGTTCTCGACCAAGTCGGACGTGCTGAAATGAAAAGATGGTGCCCAGAAGAGGACTCGAACCTCCACGGTGTTACCCGCTAGTACCTGAAACTAGTGCGTCTACCAATTCCGCCATCTGGGCTTCGGCGGGTCTCATAGAGAGGGATAAGGAGCCTGTCAACAGCGTCTCACCGGGTGCGGCGCTGCCTGTGGGACGACCCGCGGTGGCCAAGCGGGGACGCCCGTGGTAGGGTCTCAGGTGCAAAGTCATATGAGGGATGCCGACGAGACCTCCCCTCAGGATGCTTGCCGGGCCTTCTGGGGGAAACCGACAGGAGGTGCTGCGATGATTGCCACCAGGATGCTGGAGCCGTTTCCGTTTCTCGGCTACGCCCAAACCCAGATTGCCTCTGAATTTGTGTCCTTCAATGTGCTGACGGCCGTCTCGGTCAACGGGACAGGCACCGAGGTGACGTTCGTTCCCTTCAACGGTCCCTACTATCTCGTGGTCACGGGACAAGGCCTGACGGTGTCCGGATACGACCTTACCGGAGGCGTCGTCGATGGGGTGCAACTCAGGGACATGGCAACCAGCGACGTCGCGGTCCAGGTCACCGGCATCGGGGCCATGGCCAGCGACATCCAGCTGCAGATCGACGCCGCGCTGGCCGGCGGATTTCCGGAGACCCCGGCCGAGCATTTCGAGGCCCTGCTCTTCGGCAGCCAGGATCAGCTGGTCACCGGCAGCGCTGGCGATGATGTCATGCATGGCGGTGCGGGCAATGACATGCTGCGCGGCCTTGGCGGCTATGATGTGTTCGCGCCCGGTTTCGGCGCCGACGCGATCAACGGCGGCGGAGGCGGCAACCGCATCGACATGACGGACGCGGACAGCGCGCTCGGCGACATGACGCTGAAGCTCAACCGGGGCACGATGAGCTTTTCCGGCGGCAGCGCGCAGACCTTCAAGCATATCGTCGACGTGACGGCCGGCAGCGGCAATGACCTGCTGGCCGGCGACGAGCGCAACAACACATTGTTCGGCAACGATGGCGACGATGAGATCCGCGGGGCCGGCGGCAATGATATCCTGTGGGGCAACGCCGGCAAGGACACCATTCTCGGTGGAACCGGTGACGATCAGGTCTTCGGCGGAGCGCAGAACGACGCCATCGTCGGCAATGATGGCAATGACGACCTGTTCGGCGACTCTGGCAATGACCGGCTGTTCGGCTCGGCAGGGCGGGACTACCTCTCCGGCGGGGATGGCCGTGACGTGCTGTACGGCGAAGAAGGCAATGATCAGATCGACGGTGGTGCCCGCAAGGACCAGATCGAAGGCGGGCCGGGGCAGGACCTCATCCTGGCCGGCCATGGCGCCGACACCGTCGCCGGCGGCGGCGGGAATGACACGATCTTCGGCAACGCTGGCGATGACCGGCTCATCGGGGGCGGTGGCAATGACATCATCCACGGCGGCCCCGGCGCCGACGACATTGACGGCAGAAGTGGCGATGACCGCCTGACCGGCGGCGGCGGCGGCGACATCTTCGACTATTGGCGCGGAGCCACCAATGGCAACGACCGGATCTTCGATTTCGGATCGGCCGACATCATCCACCTCGATTCCTACACGCCGGCAGATGTGGAGATCCAGGGGAGCACAGACGCGGTGATCGTATTCTCCGGCGGCACCATCGCGGTCGAAGGCATCCTGCCGGAGCTGCTGCAGGTTGTCGATCTGGGCTACGCCGTCGACATCCTCCTGGTCTGACGCGCCTCAGCGCCGCACGGTCTGCTCTTCGCTCAGCGCCCGCAACCTGTCGCGCAAGGTGCCCGCATCCACCAGGTGGAGCCCGGTGCGGTCATTGGTGTGGCACTGGCCCACGGCCTTCCAGTAGTCCGCAACCGTGCACTCCTGGATCCAGCCGTCGAAGCAGATCTGATAGCCGGCCTCGTAATAGACACCATCGTAGTAGCACGCCGCCGACGCAGACGACGTCCCCGCCGCCACAAGCAGGACTGCGGCAAAGATTGAAGTTCTCATGTCACCCTCCGGTTCACAGCGCAATCCGGCCCCCAAGGCATCCAGGCCCAAGTTCCGCCAGGCCTGGCCCCTTGATGCTATCCTGAATGGAATGGGTGATCCAGTCTGAAATCTCTGGCTGAAACGCGCCCTGTAGCCGTGGCCTTGCGCTGGCGCCGTGGCTGGCGCATTGCATGGCCGGTGTTCCAGTCCTTTTCCGCCTTCACGCCCCTGACGCTTGCCCTCGTCGTGCTGATTGCCGGCGTGGCCGGGCTGGCGCGGGGCTTTGCCGGGTTTGGCGCCGCGTTGATCTTCGTGCCCGCCACCAGCGCGCTGGTCACACCCGCCGTGGCAGCACCCGTGCTGTTGCTGGCGGATGGCGTGATGTCGCTGGGACTGTTGCCGCGGGCGTGGCTGCTGGCACGCAAGCGAGAGGCCGCCATCATGGCGGCAGGGGCGCTGGTGGGCGTGCCGCTCGGCACCTTCGCGCTGCGCCATGGCGATCCCGAGGTGCTGCGCTGGGCTATCGCGGGGCTGGCCGGCACCATGCTGGTGCTGCTCGCCTCGGGCTGGCGCTACCACGGCACGCCGCGGCCGCCGGTTACCGCCGGGGTCGGCGCGCTGTCCGGCCTGTTCGGCGGGCTGGCGCAACTCGCCGGGCCGCCGGTCGTCGCCTATTGGCTGTCGGGCCGTTCGCTGCCAGCCGAGGTGCGCGCCAATATCATTCTCTATTTCGCCGCCACCACGGTGTTCTCGACCGTCGCCTATCTGGCGACGGGCCTCTTGTCGCGCGAGGCCGTGTCACTCGCCGTCCTCGCCGCGCCGTCCTATGCGCTGGGCCTGTTCCTCGGCGCCCGCCTGTTCGGCAAGGCGGATGAGAACTTCTTCCGCCGCCTGTGCTTCGCCCTCATCGCCATCTCGGTGGTGACCAGCCTGCCGGTGTGGGGATAGGTTCAGACCGCGGTCCGGGTCTGCGTGTGAATGACGCCGTGTGTCCGTGACTCCGGCCAGACCAGCCTGACCCGCGGCAGTTTTCCGGCGAGTGCCGCCAGACGCTTCAGGACCGGGGGCCTGGGCTGCACATGCAGGTTGCGCTCGACGTCCCATTCGTCGGTGGCGGGTGTCAGGGCCGGGTGTCCCATGGCTTCGCGGTACAGGCCGCCATACGCGCCGTCGATCATCCAGTTCATGTCGTCCTCCTTCTAAATGTCACCAGATTGCCCGCGGCCCGTGACACGCGGCGGGACGTGCCGGTGAAACGGCCGTGAATTGTCGGTGAAAAAGGGCTATGACACTGTCACGGGTGAGCGATGCTGCAGATCAGTCTGTTCGGCAACTTCGAGATGACCAGTGATGAGGGACGCATCGCGTTTCCGAGTGCGAAGCTGTCGGCCTTCATTGCGGTGCTGGCGCTCGCCGGCAAGCCGGTGCACCGGGACGAACTGACCACCCTCCTGTGGGGCAGCCACTTCGACGAGCAGGCGCGGCAGAATTACCGGCAGGCCATGACGCGGATCAGGAAGGCCATCGGCCCGGACTGCCTCATCAGCGATGACCACAGCGCCGCCCTGTCCCGCGAGGCCGTCGACGTCGACGTCTGGCAATTCGAGACGCTTCGGGCCTCGGGCACGCGCGATGACCTCGCCCAAGCCGTGGCGCTGGCGGACTGCGACCTGCTGGCCGGCATCGATCTCCAGGAGACGGCCTGGGAAGAGTGGCTCAGCACCAACCGCCGGCGCCTGGCGGATGCCGCCTGCGAGTGCCTGGTGCGGCTCGGCGAGCAGGAACTGGAGGACGGCCTGCCGGCGGAGGCCCTGTCGCGCGCCGAAGCCTGCATCCGCAGGGACATCTTCCGCGAGGATGCCCACCGTCTCGAGCTTCGGGCCTTCGTGGCGCTCGGCCGCCGGTCGGAGGCGCTGCGCCACTATCAGAGCCTGGCCGACCGGTTGAAGGAGGAACTCGGCGTCGAGCCCTCGGTCGAGACCCAGTCCCTGTCGCGCCAGATCCGCTCGGCGACGCCGGAGAAGCCTGTCCACCAGGGCGAGCAGTCCACCGCGCCACGGCGTCCATCCATCGCGGTGCTGCCCTTTGCCAATCTCGGCGGCGGCGATGAACACGATTATTTCATCGACGGCGTGGTGGACGAAATCATCACCGCGCTGTCGCGCTTCCACTGGCTGTTCGTCATCGCCCGCAACTCCAGCTTCACCTACAAGGGCCGCGCGGTCGACGTAAAGCAGGTGGGGCGCGAGTTGGGGGTACGCTACGTGCTGGAAGGCAGTGTCCGCTGTGCCGGCAACCGCCTGCGCATCAGCGGCCAGCTGGTCGATGCGACGACCGGCGGCGCGCTGTGGGCGGACCGCATCGAAGGCAACATGGAGGATGTCTTCGATCTCCAGGATCTGGTGACCGCGCAGGTGGTGACCGCCATCGCGCCCAAGGTCGAACAAGCGGAGATCGAGCGCTCCCGCCTCAAACCGGCGGCCAGTCTCGATGCCTATGACTATTATCTCCGCGGCCAGGCCGAGGTGCTCAAATGGACGCGCGAGGGCAACCGCCTGGCGCTCGCCGCCTATTCCCGTGCCTATGGGCTCGATCCGGCGTTCTCGCCGGCCTATGGCATGGCGGCGCGCTGCTATTCGCAGGCCAAGGCGCAGGGCTGGATCAGCGATCCCGCCGCCGAGAAGGCCGAGGCGCGGCGGCTTGCCAGGCTGGTGGTCGAGCACGGCCCTGACGATCCCGTCGGCTTGAGCGCATCGGGAATGGCGCTGGCCTTCGTCGATTGCGATCTCGACGGCGGCTCGGTCCTCATCGACCGCGCCTTGCAGCTCAATCCCAATCTGGCCACGGCGTGGATGTTCGGCGGCTGGGTCAAGGCCTGGATGGGGGATGCCGATGACGCCATCGCCCGCGTCACGCGCGCCATGCAGCTCAGCCCGCGCGACCCAAGCCTCTCCAACATGCGGCGTGCCATCGCGTTCTCCTATTTCGTTGCCGGACGTTATGCCGAAGCGGCGTCCGCCAGCGAACAGGTCTCACCGCTGCCGCAGAACCTGATCTTCGGCCTCGCAACATGTGCCGCCAGTGCTGCGATGCTGGGTGACCTGGAACGCGCCAGGGCCATGTGCGCAAAACTCCGCGCCGAGGACCCGGGCCTGACGCTCGCGACCCTGCAGGACAGGTTTCCGCTGAAACGTAGGGAAGATTCCGAACGCTGGAAAGAAGGCCTGCGCCTGGCAGGCCTGCCGGCGGGCGACGAGTAGCGCGGCGGTGATCATTCTCATCGCCATCTCGATGACGACGAGCTTGTTGCTGTAGGGGTAACGCGGCAGGCGGCAGAGTGGGCGAAGGAGCGGGGCGGATAAGTTTGAATTGCGGTAACAGCGCATTCAGTCTCCCCAGTCGGGCGTCCGCCCACCAGCCCACTGCCTTTTCCATGACCGGACTTGACCCGGTGAACCAGTGCGAGCCAAGAACACCGTCGTCACCGCACTACTGGATGGCCGCCTCAGGCGCGGCCATGGAGAGCATGGCCAATTCCCATCACCCGTCATGCCAGCGCAGGCTGGCATCCCGCTTTGACACCGCAAGGTAAGCTGGACTCCAGCCTTCGCTGGGGTGACGGGCCTTAGGGTTTCAAGAATAAAATCCTTGACAATATTCCTACTCCGTGTATGATGGCTCCGTCTACCCCACACGGGGTCCTGCTCATGACGGTGAGCTCGGATGGGGTGGATGGCAGGCCCGCGGGTGTGGGGGGACGTACCTCACATTCCCGGGGGCGG
>CAZECZ010000114.1:0-14951 GCA_964510815.1 uncultured Aestuariivirga sp. | reverse complement strand
GATCTTCAAACATCCGGCCGACCAAATGCAGGCCGGCCGGAAGTCCGTTGGACGTGAATCCACAGGGAACACTCGCCGCTGGTTGCTGCGTGAGATTGAAAGGGTAGCTGAAGGGCGTCCAGTTCACCCATTTGCCGGTCTGATCTGCGTCGCCAGGCGACAACTGGCCTGCATCGAAGGCCGGGATCGGCAGTGTAGGGGTCACAAGCAGGTCGTAGCGCTCCATGAATTGGCGCATGTGTGAGCCCAGTTGGCCGCGCGCCTTCACCGCATCCTGATAGTCATCGAGCGACATTGACATCGACTGTTCCACGACGTCCGCAAGGGCCGGATCGAGCAAGGCTTTCTTCTCGTCGGGCAGATGACCAAGGAGGGCACGCGCGCCGGACCACCACAAAACCCGGAAGCAGGGTGCCGGATCTTCAAACCCAGGATCGACCTCATCCACATGGGCGCCGAGTTCAGCCAGAAGCGATACGGCCTTGCCCACCAGCCCGGAAATTTCGGGATCGACGTCGACGTAGCCGAGAGTCGGGCTGTAGGCGATCCGCAGTCCCTTGAGGCTCTTCTTCTTCAATTTCGCGGCATAGTCGGCATGGTCATAGGGAAGCGCATGCCAGTCGCGAGGGTCAGGGCGGCTGATGACGTTCATCATCACCGCCGCATCTTCCACATCGCGGGTCATCGGACCGACATGGGCCACGGTGCCGAAGGGTGACAGCGGCCAGGCGGGGACGCGCCCGAATGACGGCTTGAGGCCGAAGATGCCGGTAAAGCCCGCCGGGATGCGAATGGATCCACCGCCATCGGTGCCCAGGGTCAGCGGCGCATAGCCAGCAGCGGCACCCGCCGAGGATCCGCCGGAGGATCCGCCAGGGGTCTTCGTGATGTTCCACGGATTGCGCGTGATGCCGGTGAGCGGCGAGTCGGTGACACCCTTCCAGCCGAACTCGGGCGTCGTGGTGGCGCCGAGAAACACGGCGCCACTTTCGCGCAATCTGGCGACGGACGGCGCATCATGCTCCCACGGCTGGTCCGGGTTCACGGTCTTGGAGCCGCGGCAGGTGGGCCAGCCTCTCACCAGCAACAAGTCCTTGACGAGCGTCGGGACGCCATCGACAGGGCCTTGGGGCTCGCCCTTTTTCCAACGCTTCTCGCTGGCCTTGGCGGCCTTCAGCGCTTCGTCCGCGTGGATTTCCACCATGGCGTTCAGCGCCGGCTCATGGCGTTCCATCTGGGCAAGGCAGGCTTTCGTCACCTCGACGGGTGAGAACTTGCCCTTGGCATAGCCCTTGACGAGTTTGGTTGCGGATTTCCAGTTGAGGTCGGCCATGGTGGCACTACTCCGTGGGTGGTCGGGCGTCAGGCGGCGCGTGCGAGTTTCAAGGCATCGCGGAATTGCGGCAGAAGGTCTGCGTTGGTGGCGAGAATATTCCCCGTTTCCATGGCACTGCGTTCACTGTCCGCATCGGTGGCAAAGCCACCGGCTTCCCTGACCAGCAGGATGCCGGCCGCGACATCCCATTTGTTCACGTTGCGCACGATCGCAGCATCAAAGCGCCCGGCTGCCACATAGGCCAGTGATAGCGCCGCCGATCCCGTGCCGCGAATGCCAACGGCTTTGCCCTGCAGCACCGAGATCTCGGCCCGCGACAGGGGCAGGTCCTTGCCGCCGCGGTGGGGTACTTCATAGCTCACCAGCGTGTCGTGGATGTCGCGGCGCTGGGCCACACGCAGGCGCTTGTTGTTGACGAAGGCACCGCCGCCCTTTTCCGCCATGAACATCTCGTCCGTAATCGGATTGTAGGTAATGGCCGCGACCAGTTCGTCTTTCCGTTCAAGTGCGACGGTAATGGCAAAGAACGGAACCGCATGCATGAAGTTCGTGGTTCCATCGATCGGATCGATGATGAAGCGGTGATCCGGATCGGTGCCCTTCACCACGCCCGTCTCCTCGGTGAGGAAGGCATAGCCCGGCCTCGCCTTGGCCAGTTCCTCGCGCAATATCTTGTCACATTTCTTGTCTGCGGCGGTCACATAGTCCCCCGGACCCTTCTGCGAAACCTGGAGGTTGGCGAGTTCGCCGTAATCGCGCTGAAGGCTTCTCGCGGCCTTGCGGATGGCGGCAGTCATGACGGTCAATACGGGAGACGACACGGGGGACAAATCCTTGATATTCTATTCGGACGCGGGGGATAGCAGGAACGCGCCACAAATGCCAGCAAGCCGGATTTTGACCCCGATCAAACCCCCAGGATGCCATCTGCGGCAACAAGGGACATGATGTCACCGCCCAAGGACCGCACGATGCAGGGCACACCGCCTCATGCCGTTGCGGCGGATGCCGTATTATCGCAACTCGGCTGCGATCCTGCTGCCGGCCTGCCGGCGGGCGACGTGCAGGAGCGCCTCGGGCGTTATGGACCCAATGCGCTCAGCCAGCGGGCTAGCGCAAGTATGCTGGAGATCCTGCTCGGCCAGTTCGTCAGCCCGGTGGTCTATCTGCTTGGCGGTGCTGCCCTGATTGCCCTGTGGATGGGCGAACTAGGCGAGGTGCTGGCTGTCGTCATTGTACTGTTCATCAATGCCGCCATCGGCTTCTTCACGGAATTGCAGGCGGTCCGCTCCATGGAGGCGCTGCGCAACCTGACGGCGCCGACTGTCTTGGTCCGCCGTGGGGGCGTGGCCCAGACGGTGCCGGCTGAAACCCTGGTGCCTGGCGACATTGTCATCGTCGATGCCGGAGACGTCGTGTCCGCTGACATGCGGATCATTTCTGCCTCCAACCTGGCCGCCGATGAATCGGCACTCACCGGCGAATCCTTGCCGGTGGAAAAATCGGTAGAGCTCATTGCTGCCGACGCCATTGTGGCTGAGCGCCCGCCCATGCTGTTCAAGGGCTGCGCCATCACGCGCGGCACCGGCGAAGCCGTGGTGACAGCGACGGGCATGGACACCGAACTCGGCCGGATCACGCGGCTCGTCGAGGGAGCCACTTCAGACCGTTCGCCGTTGGAGAGGCAATTGGCGCGGCTCAGCCGGGATCTCATCTGGGTGACGCTGGCCATCACGGCGATTGTCGGCATTGCTGGAATCATCACAGGCCATGAACTCACCCTCATGCTGCAATCGGCGATCGCCCTGGCGGTGGCGGCCATCCCGGAAGGCCTGCCCATCGTCGCTACGCTGGCGCTGGCGCGCGGCATGTTGCGCATGGCAAGGCGGAACGCGCTGGTGGAGCGCCTGTCGGCGGTCGAGACCCTCGGAGCGGCCACCGTCATTCTTACCGACAAGACCGGAACACTCACCGAGAACCGCATGCATGTGGAGCGGATCGTCACCGCCGAAGGTGAGTTTGCCTTCGACCGGGAACATCAGGTCTTCATCCAAAATGGCGCCGTGCGGCGGCCTGATGCGGAGAGTGACTTCATGCAAGCGCTGCGGACCATGGCGCTCTGCAACAACGCCGCGCTTGGACGGAATGGCGGCGATGCCACCGGCGATCCGATGGAAGTGGCGTTGCTCGAGGCTGCAGCAGCAGGTGGAATGCACCGCCCGGCATTGCTGGAAGAATGCCCAGAAATCATTGAACATGCCTTCGACGTGCAGACCCGCATGATGGCGACGGTCCATCGCCAAGGCGAACACTATCTCGTCGCTGTGAAAGGTGCACCCGAAGCGGTCCTCGCCCATGTCGCCACTTTGCATTCGGCTGGGAAAACGGTGGCTTTTGACCCCGGCCAGCGCAAGCACTGGATGGCCGACTGCGATGGGCTGGCGGCCCGGGGACTCCGGCTTCTCGCTGTCGCAGGGAAAGAGACGGCCAACTCCGAGGCGCGACCCTACGATGGGCTGACGCTCCTTGGCGTCGTGGGTCTCCACGATCCGCCACGGCAGGGCGTCGACAAGGCCATCAAGGCGGCACGGCGCGCCGGACTGACCGTTGTCATGGTCACGGGCGACCATGCCGCCACGGCTGGTCACGTGGCGCAATCGGTCGGCCTCGCCACCGAGGATGACCAGGCCGTGGAGGGGCGGGTCCTCAAGCCGCTGGCCGATATGACATCGGCCGAGCGCGACGCAGCCCGGCAGATCCGCGTCTTCTCACGCGTCGATCCCGCCCAGAAACTAGACCTCATTCGCCTCCATCAGGACGCGGGCGAAATCGTTGCCATGACAGGCGATGGCGTCAACGATGCTCCAGCATTGAAGCAGGCCGACATCGGCATTGCCATGGGGTTGCGTGGTACGCAGGTGGCCCGGGAAGCGGCGGCACTCGTGCTGCGCGACGATTCCTTCGAAACGATCATTGCAGCTGTGCGCGAAGGCCGGATGATCTACACAAACATCCGGCGCTTTGTGACCTATCTTCTGTCCTGCAATCTCAGCGAAATCCTGGTCGTGGGGCTGGCGGTGATCGTGGGCCTGCCGCTGCCGCTTTTGCCGCTGCAGATCCTGTTCCTCAACCTCGTCACCGATGTGTTTCCGGCCTTTGCGCTGGGCACCATTGCGGCCGACGGCAATGTATTGCGCCGCAAGCCCAGGCCGCCGAAGGAGCCGATCCTGGCGCGTCCGCAATGGATCGCCATCGCCTTCCATGGTCCGGTGATCGCGGCGGCGACGCTGGGCACGCTTCTCGTCGGGCAGTATTGGCTCGGCGCCACCGGGGCGGTCCTGACCTCGATGTGTTTCCATACCCTGGCGCTGGCGCAACTCTGGCACGTTTTCAACATGCGAAACTGGCGGCAGGGTTTGTGGTCGAGTGCCGTGACACGCAACGGCTACGTATGGGGAGCGTTGGCTTTGAGCATTGCCATCCTTGCTGCCGCCAACCTGATCCCGCAGGCTGCCGGTCCCCTGCAACTCGTGCCTCTGCCGCCCAGCGCCTGGGCTGCGGTTGTGGGCATGAGCCTGTTGCCCAATGTGTTCAACGAGGCAATTGCGGTGGTGCGGCGCCTGAGAAGGCGATCGCAGCGACATTGACGGAGGTCAAAGCCCGCGGTCATCCTGTCAGGCAGAGTTCCCAATAGCGACAGCGGGCCATTCATGACCTCGATCCTGACCATCACGCTCAATCCGACCATCGACGTGTCCGGCGAGACCGATACAGTCCGGCCCACGCGCAAGACCCGCGTGACCAGTCTTCGCCACGATCCCGGCGGCGGGGGCATCAACGTGGCGCGGGTGATCGGCGTTCTGGGGGGCGAGGCGGAGGCTCTCTATCTCGCAGGTGGCGAAATGGGGGATTTCCTCGATCGGCTGCTTGCAGAACGCGGAGTGCGCTGCCACCGGATCAAGATGAAAGGCGAGACGCGCGTCGCCTTCATGGTGCGGGAGCAGTCGACGGGCCTTGAATACCGCTTCATTCCTGATGGCCCCCCCATTACCGAAGAAGACCTTCAGCCGTGCATTGAGGCCGTCGCCGGGTACGGCCACGGTTTTGTTGTCGCCAGCGGCAGCCTGCCACCCGGTGCGCCGGAAGATACCTATGCGCGCATGGCGAAGCTGACGGCACAACGTGGCGCGCGATTCGTCCTCGACAGTTCGGGCCCCGCACTCTTTCGCGCCCTTGATGCCGGGGGACTGTTCATGGTGAAGCCGAGCCAGCGCGAACTCGAGCAATATGCGGGCCGCAAGCTCGATGAGGATGGTCTGCGGCATGTTGCCATGGAGATTGTGGCGCGCAAGCAGGCGGAGGTGGTCGCCGTCACCATGGGGCCGGATGGCGCGCTGCTCGCCACATCATCGGGCGTCCTCCGGGAAAGCGCCATCCATGTCCGGGTCCGTTCGGCTGTCGGTTCCGGCGACAGTTTCGTTGCGGCCATGGTGTGGTCGATCTCCGAGGGCCATTCGATGGAATATGCCTTCCGGCTTGGCATGGCGGCAGGCTCCGCGGCTGCCATGACACCGGGTACCGAACTCTGCCGCCGTGACGATGTGTTCAGGCTCCATGGCGCACCAATCTAGGAGAAGATCATGAGCAAGACTCAATCGGATACAAGTGCCGCGATGCCGCCCGTGATGTGGTTCGAGGACCTTCGCCGCGCTGATGTCGGCAAAGTCGGGGGAAAGAATTCCTCGCTGGGGGAAATGGTCGGCACGCTCGGATCGATGGGCGTCAAGGTGCCGCCGGGCTTCGCCACCACCTCCGCCCTCTACTGGGGATTTCTCGACGCCAACGATTTCCGGCCGAAGATGGATGCCTTGCTGGCCGAAATGGCCAAGGGCAAGGCCACCCTGGCTGAGTCGGGGCAGGCGATCCGCACTCTCATCCTGAAGGGTGACTGGCCGGACGCTGCCGCCAAGGCCATCGCCGCGGCCTATCGTGAACTTTCGAAGCGGGCCGGGAAGGGCGAGGCCAGCGTCGCCGTCCGCTCCAGTGCTACGGCCGAGGACCTGCCGGATGCCAGCTTTGCCGGCCAGCAGGAGACCTTCCTCAATATCGTCGGCGACGCTGCCGTGTTGGACTATTGCCGGCGCTGCTACGCCTCGCTGTTCACCGACCGGGCTATCAGCTATCGCATCGCCAAGGGCTTCGATCACATGGCGGTGGCGTTGTCGGTGGGCGTGCAGCAGATGGTGCGCTCCGATCTCGCCGGTTCCGGCGTCATGTTCTCGATCGACACCGAAACGGGCTTTCCCCATGTGGTGGTGATCGATGCGGCTTACGGCCTCGGCGAAAACGTGGTGCAGGGTGCCGTCGATCCGGATGAGTATCAGGTATTCAAGCCGCTGCTCGCCGACGAAGCGCTCAAGCCCATCATCTCGCGCAACCGGGGCGAGAAGGCGATCAAGATGATCCATGGCGCTGCGGGCGAACCGACCCGTAACGTGCCGACATCCAAGGCCGAGCGGGCGTCCTTCGTGCTGAACGACACCGAGATTCTGAAACTGGCACGCTGGGCGAGCATTATCGAAACCCACTACAAGTGCCCAATGGACATGGAATGGGCGAAGGATGGCGAGACCGGTGAACTGTTCATCGTGCAGGCCCGGCCCGAGACCGTCCAGTCGCATCGCGATGCGGCCAGCTACAAGTCATACCGTATCACCAAGAAGGGCAAGCAACTCACCACGGGTATCGCCATCGGCGACCAGGCGGTTGCCGGGCGCATTTGCCTCATCGAAAGCGCCAAGGACATTGCCCAATTCGTCGATGGCTCGATCCTGGTGACCAGCACCACCGATCCAGACTGGGTGCCGATCATGAAGCGGGCCAAGGCGATCATCACCGATCACGGCGGGCGCACGTCACATGCGGCCATCGTCAGCCGTGAGTTGGGGCTTCCGGCCATCGTCGGTACTGGCAATGCCACCCATGTGCTCCATAGCGAGCAGGATGTCACGGTGTCATGTGCCGAGGGCGATGTCGGCATCGTCTATGATGGCACGGCTGAATTTGCCATCGACACGGTCGATGTCACGGATATTCCGGTGACGAAGACCAACATCATGCTGAACCTGGCCAATCCCGGTGCGGCATTCCGGTGGTGGCGTCTGCCTTCGGCCGGTGTCGGTCTGGCGCGGATGGAATTCGTGGTCAGCAATCATGTCCGCATCCATCCCATGGCCCTGGTTCGCTTCGACACCCTCAAGGACCAGGCGGCGCAGGGCGAGATTGCCAAGCTCACCGCCGGTTATGACGACAAGACCGAATATTTCGTCGATCACCTGTCGCGCGGTCTGGCGCGGATTGCCGCTGCCGTCCATCCAAAGCCCGTCATCGTCCGCATGAGCGATTTCAAAACCAATGAATATGCGGGGTTGCTCGGCGGGGCCGAATTCGAGCCCAAGGAAGAAAATCCGATGATCGGTTTCCGCGGCGCGTCTCGTTATTACTCGCCGCAGTACCGTGAGGGCTTTGCGCTGGAGTGCAAGGCGATCGCCCGGCTCCGCAATGAGATGGGCTTCAAGAACGTGGTGATGATGATTCCGTTCTGCCGATCCATCGGCGAGGCCGACAAGGTGCTGGACGTGATGGCCGCCAACGGCGTCAGGCGGGGAGAGCAGGGTCTTCAGGTCTATGTCATGTGCGAGATCCCGTCCAATGTCATCCTGGCTGGCGAGTTCGCCAAGCGTTTCGACGGCTTTTCCATCGGATCAAACGATCTGACACAGCTCACGCTTGGCGTCGACCGCGACTCCGGCGAACTGGCCGACTTGTTCGACGAACAAGACCCTGCGGTGAAGTGGATGATCGGCAGTGTCATCACCGAGGCCCACAAAGCCCACGCCAAGGTCGGGCTGTGCGGTCAGGCGCCGAGCGATCATCCGGAGTTTGCCGCCTTCCTGGTCCAGTGCGGCATCGACTCGATTTCGGTGAGCCCGGACAGCTTCGTGGCGGTCAAGAAGATCGTGGCGGCAGAAGAGGCTCGCCTCTCCGCCGCCACGTCGTGAGCCCCCTCACGTAGGCCGTCGATTTCTCTCCGCCGCTACGCCTGCATCAGACTGCAGGCGTCTCGGTTGCCTCTTCTTCCGCCTTTGGCTTCTTGTAGCGCAGCGCCATGTAGATCGCCGGAATCACCAGCACGGTGAGTAGCGTCGACGACGCGAGACCGAACAGCAGCGAAATCGCGAGACCCTGGAAGATTGGATCGGCGAGGATCACGGCCGCACCGATCATGGCGGCGAGTGCCGTCAGCAGGATCGGCTTGAAGCGGATGGCACCAGCCTTCAGCAGCACGTCGCGGAGATCGGCTCCGGGCTCATGCGAATGCTTCACGAAATCCACGAGCAGGATGGAGTTGCGGACGATGATGCCAGCCAGTGCGATGAAGCCGATCATCGAGGTGGCGGTGAAGGCGGCGCCGAACAGCCAATGGCCGAGCATGATGCCGATCAGGGTGAGCGGCACCGGGGTCAGGATCACCAGCGGCAGCTTGAACGAGCCGAACTGGGCGACGACCAGGATGTAGATGCCGAGCAGCGCCACCATGAAGGCGCCGCCCATGTCACGGAACGTGACCCAGGTCACCTCCCATTCGCCGTCCCACAGCAGCACCGGCTTCGATTCATCCGTCGGCTGACCATGGAGCGAGATCACGGGCTTCTCGAGCCCCGTCCAGTCAATCGCATCGATCTGCTTGCCGACCTCGATCATACCGTAGACCGGAGCCTCGAAGTCGCCGGCCAGTTCGGCTGTCACCATCTCGGCGGGCCGCCCGTTGTGGCGGAAGATCGGGAAGGACGAGAGTTCGCGCTTGACGCTCACCACGTCGCCCAGTTCCACCACGCCGCGGCCGCCCGGCAGGGCATTGGCGGGCACCGGGGTGGAGAGCGCGCGCTCGTCGATCAGCTTCTCGTTTTTCGGCAGGCCCATGCGGATGGGGATCGGATGGCGGCCGCCGCCACGATGTGAGTAACCGACCGTGTTCTGGGCATAGAGGCTCTGCAGCGTGTCGTAGACGTCGCCTTCTTCGACTTTCTGGTATTCGAGGCGGTCCTGGTCGATGGCGACCCGCATGCGCGGCATCTGCTGGCCATAGCTGTCGTCGATGTCGACGACGAAGGGTACTCTGGAAAACGCCTCGCGGACCTTTTCGGCCGTGGCGCGGCGGGTTTCGGGGTCCGGGCCATAGATTTCGGCCAGGAGCGTCGACAGCACCGGCGGGCCCGGCGGTGGTTCCACGACCTTGATGGAGGTACCTTCCGGCAGTTCCAGAACCTTGAGCTTCTCGCGCAGATCCAGCGCGATGTCATGGCTGGTGCGGTCGCGGTCCGACTTCCCGGTCAGCGTCAATTGCACGTCACCCATCTCGGCATTGCTGCGGATGTAGTAGTGGCGCACCAGCCCATTGAAGTTGAAGGGCGCGGCCTCGCCGGCATAGGTCTGGACTGAGAGGACCTCGGGCAGGGTCAAGGCCACTTCGGCGACTTGCCGCAGCACGCCGGCGGTGTCCTCTACCGATGCACCTTCCGGCAGGTCGACCACCACCTGGAGCTCCGATTTGTTGTCGAAGGGCAGCAGTTTCACCGTCACGTCCTTGGTGTAGAACAGCACCAATGAGGCCATGGTGATACCGCCCACCAGCAGCAGGAAGATCCACGACCGGGCACGCGTCTTGATGATCGGGCGGGCCACCCTCGTATACATGCGGCCCAGAATGCCGCCATCGGAACCGCCGTGGTGATCATGTCCGCCATGGCTGCCGCCACCGCCGAACTTCATCATCAGCCACGGCGTCACGATCACCGCGACGAAAAACGAGAAGATCATGGCGGCCGACGCATTGGCCGGAATGGGGCTCATGTAGGGACCCATCAGTCCGGAAACGAACAGCATCGGGAGGAGAGCGGCCACCACGGTCAGGGTCGCCACGATGGTCGGATTGCCCACTTCTGCCACGGCGTCGATGGCGGCCTGGGCGCGGGAGCGCCCGTCATTCATCGCCCAGTGCCGGGCGATATTCTCGATCACCACGATGGCGTCGTCGACAAGGATGCCGATGGAGAAGATGAGTGCGAACAAGCTGACGCGGTTCAGCGTGTAACCCATGATGCGGGCGGCAAACAGCGTCAGGAGGATGGTCGAAGGAATGACGATCGCCACCACGATTGCCTCGCGCCAGCCGATTGCCACGGCGACCAGGATGACGATGGAGATGGTAGCAAGGCCCAGGTGGAACAGCAGCTCGTTGGCCTTTTCATTGGCCGTTTCGCCGTAGTCGCGGGTCACGGTGACGGTGATGTCGTCCGGCACCAGAGTGCCTTCGAGCTGGTCGAGGCGCTCGATGATACGATGGGCGATTTCCACGGCATTGGTGCCCGGCCGCTTGGCCAGCGCCAGTGACACGGCTGGAACCGTCAGCGTGCCGCTGTCGGTGCGCAGCACATTGGCGGTGCGGGTTTCGTTGCTGTCCGACGACAGCAGCACGGTGGCGACGTCGCGCACATAGACAGGGCGGCCATCGCGGGCCGAAAGCAGGATGTTGGCGATGTCGGAGGGGGACTGGAGCGTCTGTCCGGCCATCAGCGAAATCTGCTGGCCGCGCTCGCGCACCTGTCCTGCCTCGAACGAGCGGTTGGCCCCGGCGATCTTGGCCGAGAGCTGCTGCAACGTAATGCCGTAGAGCGACAGGCGCTCGGGATCAGGTTCGATGCGGATTTCTTCCGGCTGGTTGCCGACGATGTAGGTCAGGCCGATGTCGTCGAGCTTGGCCAGTTCCACCTGCAGCTCGCGGGCCACCCGGCTGACGCCGGCCGTCGTCCAGTGTGCCGCCACCTCCGGTTTGGGCGACAGGGTCAGCACCACGATGGCGACGTCGTCGATCCCGCGGCCGACGATCAGCGGCTCCGGAATGCCCTTTGGAATGCGGTCAATGTTGGCGCGTACCTTTTCGTGCACGCGCAGAATGGCGGCGTCCGAACTGGTGCCGACGAGGAAGCGCGCCGTCACCATCACGTTGTCGTCGCGCGTCTGGGAATAGACGTGCTCAACGCCGTCGATGCTTTTGATGATGGTCTCCAGGGGCTCGGTGACGAGCTTCACGGCATCCTCGGCCTTCAGCCCATCGGCGCGCACCATGATGTCGACCATCGGCACCGAGATCTGCGGCTCTTCCTCGCGCGGCAGCGTGATCAGCGCCACGAGGCCGACGGCGAAGGCGGCCAGCAGGAAGAGGGGGGTCAGCGGCGACTGGATGAAGGTCCGGGTCAGGCCGCCGGCAATTCCAAGCTTCATGGCAGGACCACCGTGTCGCCTTCGGAGAGGCCGGAGAGGATTTCGACCTTGGGGGTGCCGTTATCGTCGAAGGGCGATCCCACGACCACCGGCACGTCGACCTCGCCGGCGGCACCGGTGATGTGCACGTAGTCGACGCCATAGCGATTTACGACGGCATTTTCCGGCACGGCAATGACCATGCGGCTGGCGACTGGGATCCACACACGGGTGCGCTCGCCGACGAAGAAGTCGCCGAGGCCCTCCACCTCGACATCGGCCAGCACGCGGCCGCCTTCGATTTCAGGATAGACCTTCACCACGTGGCCGTGGCTGACAGGCGCCTTGTCATCTAGCTCCATCATGCCGCGGCTGCCCACCGTCACCTCGTCGCCGACCTTGATGTGTGCGGCGTGGCGTTCGGGAAGCGACAGGCGCAGGAAGTATCCGCCGCCAGCGATGCGGGCGACCGTTTCGCCGGGCAGCACGACGGACCCCTTGGTCACGGGAACGGTCAGAATGCGGCCGGGGGCGGGGGCGATGACATTGCCTTCCGCCTGCTGCTGCAGCAGCACCGCACGGTCGGCTTCCGTTGCCGTCACCTGGTTGGTGAGGACATCCACCTGGGTCTGCAGCTGGTCGACGCGGCTCTTCGGCACCACGCCGGTGCGCAGCAATTTCTGCGCCCGCTCCAGTTCGGTCTGGGCATTGGCGAGTTCCGCGCTCAGCGCCTTGAGCCGGGCGTCCACGGCATCGAGTTGCAAGGTCAGCTTGTCATCGACCACCACGGCCACCACGTCGCCGGCCTTCACCGCACTGCCTTCCTCAATCGAGAGTTCGACGATGGTGCCGCCGATCCGCGCGCGGGCTGGGACAACGTCGCGGCTCTGGACCTGCCCGAAGACGGCCTTGACGTCCGGCCGGTCGATGGCCTGAACCGTCATCTCGGCCGCAGCGGCGGCAGACACCAGCGGCAAGACTGTCGAGATGGCCCCCACGAGGCCTGCGAGGAGAGTGCGGTGCATTGACTTTGTCCGTCCTTGTTATATACTCATAATATTAGAATGTTCGCATATACGCAAGCTATGAATCTTGGTGTTCACGACGGGTCTGCGGAGCGCGCCAGCAACTTTCTGAAGTCGCTCGGCAACGTCCATCGTCTGCGACTCCTCTGCCTGATCATGGAAGAAGAGCGGCCGGTCGGAGACCTGGCGGAGGCCGCTGGCCTGACGCAGAGTGCCGTCTCCCAGCATCTCGCACGCATGCGGCAGGAAGGCCTGGTCGCATCGCGGCGCGAGGGCCAGACCATCTTCTACCGCCTGGCCGACGCCAATGTTGCGCGCATGATCAAGCTTCTCGACGGCATGTTTTGCGCCGCTGGCTGATGCCTGCCTCACGGTGACGGCCTGCCCCTCAGTTGAAGGCCTCGCCCTTGCGGCAACCCAGCTTCTTGAAGATCATGGCAGCGGGGCAGAAGCCGGTAAACGCGGCTTGCAGCATGTTCAACCCGGCAAACACGGTCAGCAGCAGCCAGTAGGGCGACACGTAGTGGGCGAGGCCCACGGATACCAGCACCACCAGTCCGGCAAATGCAAGGACAGCTTTGTCAACGTTCATCATCTTCTCCATCAGTTCGCGTTTTGACCAGCGGCACACCTTCAGTCGAATCGACAGCCGGCGTCTCCGGTTGGTGTTTATATATTAGCAGTCACTAATATTGTCCAGTCCAATCGTGACAGACAGCTTGCCGCAGCAAAGTGCAAGCCACTGAGACAGTGTAGCCGTGCGGAGGTCCGCCACCTTGATGATCCAGGTGGCCGGCTGTTCGGCGAGTTTCGGCCAAAGTGCCGCCGTGACGACTAGCGGGGCGTCTGATAGTCCTTGCGGATATCAATGAGGAATGATTTCTGGTGGAACCACTCATCCATCTCGCGCTCATCTGGATTGCGGTGTTCATCGCCAATGTGGCGGCCCGCCTGACCAAGCTCACCTCGGTGCTATGGTTCCTGGCGCTGGGCTCGATCATGGTCAACACCGGCCTGATGCCGGAGGGGACCGATCCCTTCATCGGCGGACTGGCGATGCTGGGCATCATCCTCATCATGTTCGCGCTCGGATTTGAAGAAAAAACCGGCAACTTCCTTGCCAGCATCCGCAAGAGCTGGGGCATCGCGTTCTTTGGCGCGGTGGCGCCGTTCTTCGCGGCCTATGCGGTATCGGAATATTTCTGGGACGACTACCACGTCTCGCTGATGTGCGGGCTCACCATGACGGCGACGGCCGTCTCGCTCACCATGATCTCGCTGAAGGCCGAAGGGTTGGCGCAATCGCCGGTCGCCACACGGATCATGACCTCTGCAGTCCTGGATGACATCGCGTCGCTGGCGCTGGTTGCGGTGCTGGTGCCGATCGCCACTGGCCAGGCACCGCTCGATCCGCTGGGCATCGCGCTCATCGCGGTCAAGGCGATTGCGTTCTTCGTGCTGGTATCGATCCTGGGCGCCTGGCTGTTTCCGCACGAGCCAAAAGGCTGGATCCGCAAGATCCCCATCCTCGGCAAGTACGGCATGCGCCACCTCCTGGCCTTCGGCAAGCACTCGACGCTCACCGTGCTGTTGCTGGCGCTGCTGGTCGGCCTGCTGGCCAATGAATTCGGCTTCCATCCGGCGGTTGGCGCCTACATGGCGGGGCTGGTCATCAAGGAGGAATATTTCCAGTTCGACCTGACATTCGGCTCCTACCGCGATACCAAGCGCATCATCGAGAATTCGGCCTTCTCGTGGATCGGGCCGGTGTTCTTCGTGGAACTGGGCACCAAGCTGGTGTTTGACTGGGACGTGCTGGTGTCGGTGATACCGCAGATCATCGCGATGACAATCGCGCTGTTCGTCTCGCAAGTGGCTTCGGCTGCGATTGCCGCGCGCTACACCGGCGGCATGAACTGGAACGGCAGCATGATGATCGGCTTCGGCATGCTGGGGCGGGCCGAGCTTGCCTTCGTGGTCATGGACATCGCCTATGTCCAGAACAAGATTTTCACGATCGAGGTGTTCTACACGCTAATGGCCACGGCCTTCATGCTCAACGTCGCCGTGCCCGTCACCATCGCCTGGTGGAAGCCGCGCTACATCAAGGGTGCGAATTGGGTGTGATCTGAGGGCGGGCGCAGCCACCTTGCACGCCAGCCTTTGCCTTCGAGCAGATTGCCGCAAGTCTTTGAAATTGTTTGGCTGGGGGACTAGGATTCGAACCTAGACTGGCGGAGTCAGAGTCCGCTGTCCTACCGTTAGAC
>CAZECZ010000113.1:0-14983 GCA_964510815.1 uncultured Aestuariivirga sp. | reverse complement strand
GTTTTGCTTGCAGGCGTGGGAGAGCCCGGGCGGACGGGGCCAGGACCGGTGGCGGCGCAGTGACCTACTTGGCTACCGTCAGTGTGCCACCACGGATTGGATGTGCTTCACCCGTACCTTGTGATTGAAGAAGGCCACGACCCCGTCTTCAGGAAGATCAGCCGCCCGCCGGCCTTCGCATACCGGTAGTGAACGGTAGCTTCGACCACATTGCCGTCATCTTGCGCAAGAGTGCTCCACAATTATGGCGACCGGCGTGGTTTCGAGTGCGCAGTGATCGCTTACCACGGCAGTTCGTACCCCTCGGCATGCCAGAAGCCGCCGCTGGTCTGAAGGCTCAGCGCGTCGATGCGCTCGATCAAACCTTGGGCCGCCTTGACGGGGGAGATTCCATGTCCGTTGGTCATGCCGGTCGCAACCATGCCTGGGTGGAGCAACGCGACCGCGATGCCGCGTGGCTTGAGCTCGTGCTTTAGATTGGTGCCGATCTGATTCACGGCGGTTTTCGAAGTCCGGTATCCGTAGTTGCCGCCTGAAGAGTTGTCGCCGATCGATCCCATCCTGCTTGTCACGATCACAACCTTCGATCCACTCCTGAGATTGTCGACCAGCGCTTCCGTGACCCTCAGCGGGCCAAGCGCGTTCACCTGGAACTGTTCCAGCATCGAGTTGTAGTCGAGGCTGCCGAATGTCTCTCTTTTCAAAATGCCGGCATCATTGATGAGCACATCCAGGGGCCGATCAGCGATCTCCCGTTTGAGCCGCCCGATCGATACCGAATCGGTCACGTCGATCCCCTCGATGATGCGCACGCCAAGTGCTGCAAGTTCGTCAGTAGGGGTCCGGCAGACGGCAATGACCTCTTCGCCGCGTGCCTTGAGCTGCATGCAGAGTTGCAGGCCGATGCCCCTGTTTGCGCCTGTGATCAGAATGGTAGACACTGCGAAATCCCTTCAGGTTCAAGTGGAACATGGTGGCGGATGGCTTGCACGCACGGCATGGCGTCCTGGCCACGGTGGCTCACAGAGCTTGATGCGAAGGAGTGGCGAATGCAAGCCCGGCCCCCGCTCGACGAGGATCAGCCTTGCGGCTTATAGCGACCTGTCTCAATGCACACGAATGTTCGGTGACGGGAATTGGCGCCCAGGCGGCACCCTCAGGAGTTCCTGATAAACGTACCGCTGCGCAGTTCCGCGACGGCCTGCTGCAGTTCAGCCTGGGTATTCATGACGATCGGCCCATACCAGGCGACCGGTTCCTTGATCGGCTTGCCGGAGACGAGCAGGAAGCGGATGCCTTCGTCTCCAGCCTGAACAGAAATTTCGTCGCCGCTGTCGAACAGCACGAGCGAACGGTTTCCGGTGGTCTCGCGCACATGGATCTCCTCGCCGTCGACCTCCTTCTCGGTCAGCACGCCGAAGGGCTGCGAGGCCGAGCGGAAATTGCCCGAGCCGGCGAAGACATAGGCAAAGGCATGACGCTCGACTTCGACCTTCAGGGTCTTTCGCTTGCCGGGCGGCACTGAAACATCGAGATAGCGCGGCTCGGCGGCGATTCCATCGACCGGCCCGGCCTTGCCCCAGAAATCGCCGCAGATCACCTTCACCCGCGTGCCGTCGTCGTCAGTGATCTCGGGGATCTCGGCCGCCTTGATGTCCTGGTAGCGTGGCGCCGTCATCTTGAGCGACGACGGCAGATTGGCCCACAGCTGGAAGCCATGCATGCGGCCGAGGCCGTCGCCGCGCGGCATCTCCTGGTGCATGATGCCGCTGCCTGCCGTCATCCACTGCACATCGCCTGAACCGAGCGTTCCACGGTTGCCGAGGCTGTCGCCATGTTCCACCTCACCCGCCAGCACGTAGGTGATGGTCTCGATGCCGCGATGCGGATGCCACGGAAATCCCGCCATGTAGTCGGCCGGACGATCGTTACGGAAGTCGTCCATCATCAGGAACGGGTCGAACGGCTTGGTATCGCCGAAGCCGAAGACGCGATGCAGTTTGACGCCGGCACCCTCTACGGCTGGGCGGGCAGTGGAAATGCTCTTGACTGGTCGAACTGACATCGGTGGACCTTTCCTGGCTTGCAGCCCGTAAGATAGATGTCCAGCAGTATGCTTCAAGGGGGCAAGGCCGAGCAGACCGGCACACCGGCTTTGGTGGGAAATGAAGAGGCTCAGAGCTCAAGCAATGCTTTGATCGTCCCCGTCTCAGGGCTGATCCATTCCGGCATCTTCTCAGCAACTTCCCATAGTGACGCGCGATGGGTATTGATCGCCCGTGCAGGGACCTTCCCATCGCGCATTGCCACCATCACCGTTTCGAAGTCCGCGAGCGTGGCATTGCGGCTGGACAACAGCGTTGTTTCGCGTTTGTGAAATTCGGGATCGTTGAAGCTGATGTTGCCCTGCACGATTGACACCAAAACGTACGTTCCACCATGGGACACGAACGAAAAGCCGCGTTCCATGGCCTTGGGGCTGCCGGTGCAGTCGAAGACATGGTGGAAGAATTCGCCACCCGTGATCGCTTTCAGGTCTTCCGCGTCGTCTGGTCCTAGCTTGACGGCGTGAGTGATGCCGAGTGTCGCTGTGCAGAAGGAGAGCCGATCCTCGCGGCCGTCGATGACAGTGACATCGGCTCCGTTGAGTTGCGCGAAGAGAGCAACGCCGACACCGATGGGGCCGGTTCCAACCACCAGAGTTCGCTGACCCGGTTCAATCCGTGCTCTCGCTACGGCGTGGGCGCCGATGGCGAGAAATTCGACCATCGCCGCTTCGTCAAGCGTGATGCCCTCGGCCTTGAACAGATGGCTCTCCGGAACGGCCAGAAACTCACACATTCCACCATCGACATGAACACCCAGAACCTTGAGGCTGGTGCAACAGTTGGTGCGGCCCGCACGGCAGGCAATGCAATGTCCGCAATGAAGGTAGGGGACTATATAGACGGGATCGCCGGCCTTGAATTTCGAGTCTTGTGACGCCTCGACGATCTCGCCCGAGAGTTCATGGCCCATCACACGCGGGTAGGCGAAATAGGGTTGGTTTCCTTCATAGATGTGCATGTCGGTTCCGCACACGCCGATGCGGCGGATGCGCACCAGGGCCTCGCCCGGCTTTGGTTCAGGCATAGGGCGGTCGACGATCTCCAGCACTTTCGGTTTGCAGCAAAGAATGGCGCGCATGTCACTCCTCGACAAAATAATCTTTGTGTAGCGGACGCAGTCGCTCGATCGTGGCATGGAGAGAGTCGAGATGATGGCGCATCGCTGCGACTGCATCGTCAGGTCTTCCATCGTCCAGCTGTGCGATGATGGCTTCGTGTTCGGCGATCACCTTGTCCATGTGCCCCTTCACCGGATTGGCCAGATGGCGGACGCGGTCAAGATGCGTCTTGACGCCCTGAATCGTCGTCCATACCCCCTCCAGCCCAGCGCACACCGCGAAGCTCCGGTGAAACTGTTCATCCGCCGTGTGAAAACGCCAGGCATCGCCATCGCGAGCAAATCGCTTCTGGCGCCTTATCGCTTCGGTCGCGACATCGGCACAAGACTTCGACCAGTGATCCGCAGCTTCGCGCAAGACCGCAAGTTCCAGCGCCACGCGGGCGAAATGACCTTCCCTGACCTGTTGCAGCTTGATCGGCGCCACGAAACTGCCGCGCTGCGGAAAGATGTCGATCAGCCCGTCTTCCGCCAGCCGGGTGAGAGCAATGCGCACCGGCGAACGCGAAACTGCGAACATGCCGCAGATGCGGTTCTCGCTCATCGCCTCGCGCGGCCGGAATTGGCCGGAGATGATGGCATCGCGTATCACGCGGTAGATCTGATCCGCGGCCGGAAGCTTGCGGTCGAGCCGGCCCAGCCCGCCCGGTCGTCCGGCGGTTTCGATTGGCGTCGATACGGCAATCCTGGGCGGCATGCGGATTCCATCTTGTCGGGCTCTATCTTGTATACTAGCATGCATGGATGCGGCTCAAAGATCAACCCTCTTGTGCAGCCGCCCGATGGGAGAAACGTCATGAAATCAACTGCTAAGATCGCTGCTGCCGTACTATTCGGGCTTGCCGGTTCAACTGCGGCTCTGGCTGATCCAGATACCAAGGTTGCCCTCGTGCCGGGCGGCCCACACCCCTATTTCGCCGCCTGGGAGCAGGCTGGCAAGGATGCGATGAAGGACTTCAATCTCGGTGCCGGCGACTATCGCGTGCCGCAGAAGTGGGAACTCTCGCAACAGAGTCAGCTGCTCGAAAGCTTGCTGACGCAGGGCTACAACTCCTTCCTGATCTTCCCCGGCGATGCTGTGGGCACCAACAGCGTGGTGTCTGAAATCGTTGACAACGGCGGCCAGGCGATCGCCACGGCGGGCTGCCTGAAGGACCCCACGCCGGCACTGTTCTGCATGGGCACCGACACCGGCAACTCCGCTTATCTCGGCACCAAAGAGCTGATCAAGGCGATGGGCGGCAAGGGCCGGATCGCCCATTTCACCGGCTTCCTCGTCGATCCAAACACCCAGCTCCGCATTGACGCCGTGCAGAAAGCGGCGGACGAGACCAACGGTGCCGTGACTGTCGTGCAAGTCATCGCCGATATCGATGCGCCGCAGCCGGCTGAGGAAAAGATCAATGCCTACCTCGCCGCCCACGCGGCCGATGTCGACGGCATCGTGACGACGGCCTGGGTGCCCGCTGTCACCGCCGCCAACTCGCTTCGCAAGATCGGCGACAAGCGCATCAAGATGGTCGGCATCGACCATGACGAAGTGGTCCTGCAGGCGATCAAGGATGGGTTCGTCGATGGCACCATGCTGCAGAACCCCTATGGCCAGGGCTATATCGGCTCCTATGTGCTAGACAAGCTGCGCCATGGCTGTTCGCTGAAGGACGATGCGCCCTGGAAGTCAAACGCGCTGACCGCCAAGTTCGTGGATTCGGGCACCGTGTTCGTCAATGCCGCCCAGGTCGACACCTACGTCGACGCCATGCGCGGCATCACCAAGGACATCCTTGCCAATTTCGCCAAGGACTACATGAACTGCCAGTGATCGGCTGACCGCGACAATCCCCCTTCCTTCGGCGCGGGGGAAGGGGTTTAAGGTCTCCGGACACATGACACAGGCGACGATCGGCAACCCCCAGTTTTCCGACGACTCCGCGGCCGCACGGCCGCGTGGTGCCGCGATGACGCGGCTGCTGCTGAGCAATGAATTTGGCCTCGCCGTCTTGATCGCCATTGCGTTTGTCAGCTTCGCCATAACGCTTCAGGGCTATACCTCCCCCTTCAGCCTGTTCACCATCGGCCGGCAGATCGGCATCGACACGATGATCGGCCTGGCGATGATGGCGGTCATTGTTACCGGTGGGCTTGATTTGTCGGTTGGTGCCATAGGGGTGTGCACGGCGATGTTCTTCGGCTATCTGGCCCAGAGCGCAGGCCTGCCGTTGGTGCTTGCCGTCCCGGGCGCCATCCTGTTTGGCGCGGCCCTCGGCTTCATCAACGGACTTGCCGTAGTGCGCTCTGGCGTTCACAGTTTCATCATCACGCTCGCCAGCATGAGCATCTTCTTCGGCGTGATGATCTTTCTCACCAAGGCACAAGGTTTCAACCAGCTGCCGCCGTCGGTTGCAAGCTTCGGCAAAATGAAACTCGCTGGCAAAGTCTCGGTTCTGCTGATCTTCACGCTGGCCGTGTGCGCGGGCTTGAGCGTCTTCTACCGCTTTACGACGTTGGGCCGGCGGATGCTCTCGGCCGGAGCCAATGCCAAAGCGGCCGAACTCTCAGGCGTTCGTACTGGATGGGTGATTGCCGCCTGCCACACCTTGACCGGCGGCCTTGCCGGACTCGCCGCCCTTATGGTGACTGCGCGCACCGGTGCCGCCGTCCCCTCAATGGCGGGACAATTGGGCCAGGACTGGCTGCTGCCGGCCTTCCTTGCACCGGTGCTCGGCGGCACGCTGCTGTCGGGTGGGCGGGTCTCGGTTGTCGGCACGCTTCTCGGCGCCACCTTCGTCACCATCATGACCAGCGGCCTCCTGCTGATGAGGGTCGGTGAATTCTGGATCCTCGCCTGCCTTGGCTTCATGCTGCTGCTCGCCGTGCTTGCCGATCGCGCCCGCCAGCAAATCCTGCGTTCACGAGGGATGATCTGATGGCGTCGTCGCGCTTGACCCGCATGTTCGACAACGACTGGATTGGACCGGGTCTGGTCAGCGTCATCGCCATCGCTGGTATCTCGCTGTTCCAGCCAAGCTTCCTGTCGCCCTTCAACATCCTCGTGCTGCTCTCGGCGATCTCGGTCAACATGCTGATCGCGCTCGGCCAGCTGGTGATCATCGCCATCGGCCAGATGAACCTGGCGCTCGGTTCTTTCGGCGGCCTCGTCGCCATCTGCTTCGTCGCCGTCATGGAACTCTACGGCGTACCGCCGATAATCGCGGTGCTAATCGGTCTCGCCATCGGAACGGCAGCCGGGATGGCGAGCGGCTTTGTCATCGCCCGGACCGGTATCTCGGCCTTCATCATCACCCTGGCCGGCCTTCAGATCTTCAAGGGCATCAATCTCGGCATCACCGAGGCGCAGCCCTTCTACGGCGTGCCGCAAGGTGTGAAGGATTTTGGCAACACGGCCTTTTTCGGGCCACTGCCCTGGCTTGTCCTGCCGATGATCGTCGCCAGCATCGGCATGTGGTACCTGTTCAACCGGCTGCGCATCGGCCGCTACATCCTGGCCATCGGCGGCAACCGCACCGCAGCCGAACTCTCCGGCATCGACGTTACCCGCACCGTGATCTGGGCCCATGCGATCTCCGGGCTGATGGCGGCGATTGCCGGCATGATGCTGGTGGCCCGGCTGCAGATTGGTCAGCCGACCATCGGCGACGACTGGCTGATCTCGTCCTTCGCCGCACCCGTGATCGGTGGGGCCATGCTGTCCGGCGGGCATGTGAGTGTCGGTGGCACGTTCTTCGGCGTCGTCATCATTGCCATCATCACACAGGCGCTCGTGCTCTTCGCCATCGATCCCTTTGTCGTCCAGATCGTCTTGGGAGGGCTAATCCTCTGGGCTGTCGGGATCAACCGCTGGCGCGCCCTGCGCGTGGCCAAGCTGAGCCAACATGGCGCCTGAGATGACAGCGCTTCAAGTCTCGCATGTCAGCAAGTCGTTTCCCGGCGTGAAAGCGCTCGACGATGTGTCGATGACACTGAGGGCCGGATCGGTGCACGCGCTCCTCGGCGAGAACGGAGCAGGCAAGTCGACGCTCATCAAGATCATGACGGGCATCCATCGCGCTGACCGCGGTACCATCAGCATGGGCGGACAGCCGGTGCGCTTCGCCAATCCGCGCGAGGCGGCGGCGGGCGGTCTCGGCGTCGTCCACCAGGAACGCAATCTGGTGGCACGCTTCTCCATTGCCGAAAACATCCTGCTCGACCGGCTCGGTCCCCACTCGCTGTCGACGGTCGACTATGCCAGTATCGCCCGCGAAGCCGGACGATGGCTGAAGCTGCTCGATCTCGACGTCGATCCGATGACCCCGGTGTCGCGCCTCAGCGTGGCCCAGATGCAATTGGTGGAAATCGGCAAGGCCCTGTCATTGCAATCGAGCGTACTTCTGCTCGACGAACCGACGGCATCTCTCACCGCCAATGAATCACAGGTGCTGTTCCGCATTCTGCGCAGACTCCGCGATGATGGCGTTGCCATCGGCTTCGTCAGCCACAAGCTTGAAGAAGTGTTCGACATCTGCGACACGGTGACGGTGCTGCGCGATGGCAAGAATGCCTGCGCCGATTCTGATCTCAAGACGCTCAACCGCAGTGACGTTGTGCAGATGATGATTGGTCGAGCCGAGATGATTTCCAGGCGTGCACCGCGGCCGCGGCCGCAGTCGCCGCCCTATCTTGAGCTAGATGATTATGCATCGAGTGCCGGCCATATCGGGATTTCGATGGCCATCCGGCCCGGTGAGATCCTTGGTCTGTATGGTCTTGTCGGCGCCGGCCGCAGCGAATTGGCAAAGGCGGTTCTTGGCCTGTCGCGGCAGACGGGCGGCCAAGTGTCGATTGCGGGCCAGCCAGTCGCGATAAGATCGGTGGCGGACGCGCTGAAGCTCGGCATCGGGTATGTCAGCGAAGACCGCAAGGGTGAGGGACTTATCCTCTTGCACTCGGTGCTCGCCAATGCCGGAATCACCGTTTGGCGCAGGCTCGCCAATGCCTTGGGCTTTCTGCGCGATGCCACGATTGCCAACAGGGTTGGCCCGGTGCTCAGGAAGCTCGAGGTCAAGACGCCGTCGCTGCACCAGGTTGTCGGCAATCTCTCTGGCGGCAACCAGCAGAAGGTCTCGGTCGCCAAGTGGATCGCGGCAGATGTGAAGATCCTTATCATCGACGAGCCATCGGTCGGGATCGATATCAAGACCAAGGCCTACCTGCATGACCTCATTCACGAACTCGCCGAAGAGGGTGCTGCCATTCTGCTTATTACCTCGGACCTGCCTGAAATGGTCGATGTAGCGGACCGGGTTCTGGTCATGGACGGCTACCGCATTCGCGGCGAAGTCGAGAACAACCGCAATTACGAGCATGTCAGCACGGCCGTCATGGGCCTTATCCACGGCCACAAGACCGCCTGATCGAACGGAGACGGCAATGGCAAAGATCACACGGGTTGAAGCGCTGATGGTGGACCTGAAGCCCAAGGTCAGGCGCACAGACGCCATTCAGTCCTTCGTCAGCCAAGAAACGCCCATCGTCCGGATCTTTGATGCCGATGGCGGCGTGGGTACTGGCTATAGCTACACCATCGGTACCGGTGGCCCCTCGGTCATGGAATTGATCCGCCGTACGCTGGCACCCGCCCTGATCGGCCGTGAAGCCTCCGAGATTGAACGCATATGGCGCGATCTGCTTTTCCTCACCCATGCGACAAGCGTCGGCGCCATCACTTCGCTGGCATTGGCGGCAATCGATACTGCATTGTGGGACCTCAAGTGCCGCCGGCACGGCGAACCACTCCATCGTATGGCGGGCGGCGCCCAGGCCCGCGTTCCACTTTATACAACGGAGGGCGGCTGGCTCCACATCGACACCCAAGCACTTGTGGCGGATGCGCTCGAGGCGAAGGCGAAGGGATTTGGTGGCTCAAAGATCAAGATTGGCCGGCCGCATGTCTCGGAGGACGTGGCGCGGATTGCCGCCGTGCGCGAAGCGGTGGGGGCGTCATTCGAGATCATGACGGACGCCAACCAGGGGTTCACCATCGACGAGGCGATTCGCCGCGCCCGCTGTCTCACCCCGTTCGATATCGCCTGGTTCGAGGAGCCCCTGACCGCTGATGACATCAGCGGTCACGTGCGCTTGTCGCAAAGCACAACGATACCTGTCGCCGTGGGTGAAAGCCTCTACAGTCAACTGCATTTCCGCGAGTATCTGGAGCGTGGTGCCTGCTCCATCGTGCAAGTCGATGTCGCGCGGGTGGGCGGCATCACGCCGTGGCTCAAGGTGGCCCACCTGGCGGAGTGCTTCAATGTGCCCGTGTGTCCCCATTTCCTCATGGAACTCCACGTTTCGCTTTGTGCGGCGGTACCGAATGCCCGTTGGGTCGAGTATATTCCACAGCTGGATTCGCTCACCACCGAGCCCATGAAGACGGAGAGCGGATATGCCGTCCCTTCCGGAGATCCCGGGCTCGGCATCGCGTGGGATTTTGAGGCGATTGCCAAGGCCATGGTACCAGGTTCCGGGTTCGATGTTCGTTGAAGACTGAAGACCGGAATGTCATGCTGACTCCAGCCGATGTTCCAGCGTCCGAGACCTGACCGGCATCTTCTGGCGGGGAGAAGAGAGAACATGGCCGAGAAGTGAAAAGACGATCGCATACGAATAAATTCGGAGCAGTGGAAATTGGCGCTTTCCAGGCACACCTCAGACCTAGATCAACGGCGGCATAGATCCAGACAAGCCGTCACTCGCCGGGCGGTGTGGCCAATCCTTGACACCGACGTTGAGTACGCGATACGCAATTGGTCCCTCATTGGTATCCAGAGTGGGAGCGACGCCGAACATGGATGCAAGGACACTCTTTCGCGCCGCTGACACAGACTCAAGTGCCCCTGGAAAGCGCCAATTCCCGCTGCTTCTGTCGCCCATTGCCATCGGCAAGGTCGTCCTTCGCAACCGCTTCGTGTTCCAGCCACATTTTACTGCACTTGGCGACACTGACGGAACACCGTCGGATGCCCATGCCGCCTATCACGAGGAGCGCGCGCGCGGTGGCGTCGGGCTTATCGTTTTCGAGAGCCAGGCGGTTCACCCGACCGGCAAGATGTCGCGGCGCTTCGTCGATTGCTGGGATCCGAAGATCATTCCGCATCATCGCAAGATTGCCGAGGGAGTTCACGCGCATGGCGCCAAGATCTTCGGGCAGTTGACCCATGCCGGCCACACCTCACTGGAACATCCGCCACACATCCTGTGGGCACCGACCCAGATGCCAGAACCTTCGAGCCATTTCTCGACCAAGGCGATCGATGACGACGACATCCGCGCGGTGATCGAAGGCCATGCTGCAAGCGCCCGAAATCTGATCGCGGCCGGGTTCAACGGCATAGAGGTGAAGGTGGCGCATGACGGGCTTCTGCGTTCGTTCTGCTCGCCCTTCTTCAACCGCCGCACCGACCGCTACGGCGGCAGTTTCGAGAACCGCATGAGGTTGTCGATCGAATGCTTCGAGGCCATTCGCAAGTCCGTGGGAGATGATGTGCCGATCGGCGTGAGGCTTTGCGTCAACGAGTTCACCACCTTCGGCTATGACAGCGACTACGGCCTGAAGATGGCCGAACATTTCCAGGCGAGCGGGCTGGTCGATTACTTCAATTCCGATGCAGGTTCATTCTCGAGCTACTGGATGGAGATCCCGCCCGCCGCTGTCGCGGCTGAAGATTTCCGGAAGATCAACAGGGAGTTGAAATCCGTCAGCAAGTTGCCGGTTATCGGATTTGGCCGGGTGAATTCACCGCAACTCGCGGAGGAGGCACTGCAGGCCGGCGAGTGCGATATGATCGGAATGGCGCGCCAGCTCATCGCCGATCCCTGGACGCCGGAGAAGACGCGCGCCGGCCGCGCCGATCTCGTGCGCCGGTGCATCGCCTGCAACGACGGCTGCATCGAGCAGGTGAACCAGAGCAAGCCCATACGCTGCGTGCAGAACCCGGGTGCCGGCCGTGAGCGCGAGGTGAACGAGCGGCTCCTGACACCTCTCGCAAAGCGTAGCCACGTCGTGGTGGTGGGCGGCGGCCCGGCGGGATTGAAAGTCGCCGAGACCGCGACGCGGCGCGGCCATCGCGTGACGCTGTTCGAGCGGAACCGCGCCCTTGGAGGTCAGCTTCTGCTTGCGGAACGGCAACCCGAACATGCCAATGTGGCGGAGGTCACAAGCCACCTCGAAATCGTCGCCGGCGAAGCGGGTGTCGATATTCGGCGCGGTCACAACGCGAACACTGACGACATTCATGCGCTGTCGCCCGATATCGTGATCGTTGCCACGGGCTCCGAACCCAACCTGCCGCGCGTGCCCACGGACGATGTGAGCCTCTCGCAATCGCTGGGCCGGCAGATCTTGCCCGATGTCATTGGGCTTGACCGAGACTTCGTCGTGTCGGGCGATGATGTGCTCTCGGGACGCGTTGAACTTTCGGGCCGTGTGGTGCTGGTCGACAATAACGGGCATTGGGAAGCAGCGGGCACGGCGGAATGTCTGGCTGACCAGGGTTGCGAGGTCATCGTGGTGGCACCTCATGCGGTGGGAAGCGATCTCGAAGGCGGTACCCGCGCGCTGTTCTTCCGCCGCGCCGCGATCAAGAACATCGTGCTGCGGGGCGCCATGTCGCTCGTCGAGGTGGGTGATCACCGGGTGCAGGTTTCACCTGTGTTCAGCAGCAATGATGCCATCGGCTGGGCCAAGTATCTGTTGATGCCGGGCGACGGCGAATGGATCGAGAATGTGGATTGGGTGGTGCCGGTGATGGGCCGCCGGTCACGCGAAGACCTCTATCTCAAGCTGAAAACGGACCCGCGTTTCGAGGGACTGCGCATCGAGCGCACCGGAGACTGCGTGGCCCCCCGCCTGATCGAGAGCACCATCGCCGAGGCCTTTCTTCTTGCACAGACACTTTGAGGGAAACCAGCGCCATGAAACTTGCCTTCAACACCTGGGTCTATTCGAGCTTCCCCGTGTGGGTGCCATCCTATCCGCTGGAGGAGGTGGTGCCGCGGCTCGCGGCCATTGGCTATGACGGAATCGAGATGGGCGCTGCGAGCCCCCATGCCTTTCCGGACTATACGAGCGCGCAGCGCCGCCGCGAGATCAGGCAGTTGTTTGAGCGTAACCATATCGCATTGGTCTCCATGCTCCCGGCGCCGGGTGGCGGTCCGGGGTTCAATGTGGCCTCGCCCATTCCGGAGGAGCGGGCCGGAGCGATCGACCAATACAAGAAGGTCGTCACCCTCTGTGCCGAGCTGGGCGGCAAGATCGTACTCTATGTGGCGGGCTGGCAGGTCTTCGGCACGACGCGTGATCAGGCCTGGGACTGGAGCCGCGCGGCGCTCGAGGAGGTCGCACGGTTTGCCGAAACTCATGGTATCACCATGTGCATCGAGCCGACGTCTGCCGACAGCAACCTGATCGACAGTGCGGACGATGCGCTCAAGCTTCAGGCCGAGGTCGGCGCTTCCAACGTCAAGCTGATGTTCGACACCTATCACACAATCTATCGCAACGAGGTTGCGACTGACTATGTGCATCGCTTCGGCAAGGAACTCGTCCATATTCATCTGGCCGACAGCAACCGGTTGCCGCCGGGCGAGGGCACAGGCTCGTTTCCGACCCTGATCGAAACACTCAAACAGACGGGCTTCGATGGCTATCTCACGATGGAGATCGGCTTCAACCGCCGCGATGTCGATCCCGACGCATTCGCCAAGCGTGCCCATGACTATATCAGGGGCCTGCTGTGAGGCGGTATGAGCACCGGACAACATCCCGCATATTGATTTGACCAACCCGACACATTTGTTCTGACCAGACCGGCACTTTCTGAACCCGACGAATGGAGGGAGGACAACGGACCCTGCGGAGCCGCCATGCCGGCGATCTCTCGTGGGTTACACCCGATCAGCCCCATGCCGCCGCCACCTGATTGGCCCACCACCGCACTATGCATGGTCGTTTCGAATGCATTCTCTTGGGCTGGGCGGGACCGCTGTCCATCGGATTTGCGGCGGTGACGCCAAGAGGTTATGTAAGTCCGGCAACTTCCAGAGTGGACCAGTGCCGGCCGATTCCTCACATACGCCTACCCGCCGTCTTACAGCGCGAGAAGTCGCGGCCCGCGCGGGTGTGTCCATTTCGGCCGTGTCGCGCACCTTCACCGAGGGCGCCAGCGTGGCGCCTGCGACGCGCGAGCGCGTGCTCCTGGCGGCGCGTGAACTGGGCTATCGCCCCAACCTGCTGGCCCAGAGCCTGATGACGGGCCGCACCAAGCTGATCGGTCTGGTGTCCAACAACTTCGACAATCCGGCCTTCATGGAAATCTTCGACCAGTTCACCAGAAGGCTTCAGCAGCGGGGCCTGCGTCCGCTGCTGGCCAATCTCTCGGGCACTACCGAGACAGCGGCGGCGCTCGACATGCTGCTCCAATACAATGTGGATGGCGTCATCGTCGCCTCGTCAACCCTGCCCCAGCCCTTTCTCGACGGATGCCGGGGCGCGGGACTTCCGCTGGTCCATGCCTTTGGCCGCGCGCGGCCGTCCAGCCGCATCACGGTTGCCGGCGTCGACAATGTTGCGGGCGGGCGCCTTGCCGCATCAACGCTGGCCGAGCGCGGATACCGGCGCATCGCCTTCCTTGGCGGCCCGAAGGCGGCCACCTCCACCATCGACCGCCTCGCGGGGCTGACCATCGAGCTTGAGCGGCACGGCCTTCGCCCTCATGCGACTGTTTTCGGCACGTCCTATGCCCATGAGGACGGGCGGGCGCTGATGCACGCGCTGTTGGAGCAGGATGGTTCCGACGCCGTCTTCTGCGGCGACGATATTCTCGCCATGGGAGCGCTCGATGCTTGCGTGGAGGCGGGAGTCGAGGTGCCGCGCCAGGTTGGAATCATCGGATTCAACGACATCGCGATGGCGGCCTGGCCCTCCTATCGCCTCACGACCATCCGCCAACCGATCGGCGACATCATCAGTGCCGCCGTGGACATGATTGCGGCGATCGTGGACAGGGGCGCAATCCGCCCGGCCTCTCAAGTCTTTGGCTGTTCTCTCATTGAACGCAACACGCTGAAGCCCCGGTGAGCGTCAGGTGCTATGCCGGCCCGATGTTGCCGATCACATCGCGAGCGGCGTCGCGCACGGCAGCGATGGTTGGCCGGAGAAGCTCAATCCGATCGAAACTCCGGGGTTTATCCGCAAGCGATCTGCGCAGAGACGCTCCGAAAGCCTGACGCAGCTCCGTTCCGATGTTGAATTTCTTGACGCGATGATGATGGGCCAGGCGTCGGCGCATGGCAGGCGGAATGCCGCTGCCGCCATGCAGCACCAGCGGAACTTTGGTCGCCGCCTCGATGGCATGCAAGGCGTCCAGGTCAATCCCGTCTGTCTTCTCGGTCTGCAAATGCACATTGCCGGCCGACACGGCCAGTGCATCGACGCCCGTTTCGGCTTCGAAGCGCATTGCATCGTCCGGCGCGGTAAAGGACGACGGCCGGCCATCCGCATAGCCCACAAACCCGACTTCGCCCTCGACCGAGACCCCGGCCGTTCGAGCCACCTCGACGACCCGGTTGGTGAGCGCAATGTTCTCCGCAAGCGGCAGCGCAGAGCCGTCGATCATCACCGAGGTGAACCCGTGGTCGATGCCAAGCACGCAGTCTTCCAGCGTCGTCGCGTGGTCGATATGGCAAACGACGGGCACCCGCG
>CAZECZ010000112.1:11864-15268 GCA_964510815.1 uncultured Aestuariivirga sp. | reverse complement strand
CAAAAGTCAGACAAGTTGCTCGCCGCTCCTAATCTGACGCATCTTTCGCCTCGCAAATGATTCCATTTGCTCGCCCAATGCGCTAGTTGGGCACCATGACCCAGCGTACCCGCAAGGCCATCGGCACCTTTCTCACCGTCACCTTCCTGATCGTCTATTCCCTGGTTGCCATGGCGGTCGGCGGGCAGCTGGTCGTCGGCGCCGGCCTGGTTGCCGAGCTCTCATTTTACGTCGTTGCGGGCGTCCTGTGGGTGCCGGTGGTCATGGTCATCATCCGGTGGATGGCCAAGCCCGATTCGAACTAGGCGACGTTCAGCGTCTTGAAGCCGTTGAACAGGGCAAACGGCACACCCGTCAGCAGGGTCCTGACATGGCGCAGATTCTGATATTCACCAGCCAGCGAAAAGCGCGGCAAGGCTGTGAGATGATGCGTGTGGGCCGGAAAGATCATGCCCTTGCGGGTGGTGACGGCGGCCTTGAAACCGGCTTGCCTTGCGAGATCGAAATCGCGCGGACCAGCTGACGTTTCATCACCATAGGGATAGGCGAAGAACGCCGGCCTCCGGCCCAGTTCCCCTTCGATGCGGTCGGCGGACTGAACCATTTCCGCAAGCGCTTCTTCCGACGACAGCGCCTTGACGTTGTAGTGGTGCAGCGTGTGGGCCCCGATGGTGCAGCGCGGATCGGCCGCCATGTCCCGCACCTCGTCCCAGGTCATGGCCGACTCGCGGCAGATCTCCTTCAGATCGATGCCGTGGGATGCGCAAAAATCTGCGATCCACTCGCGCTGCTCATGCTGCTCGAGGTTGCGGACGGGCCAATAGAGGCGTTTCCACGCGGCGTGCTTGTTGGCCGTGGTTGCCGTCGGCAGCCGAACCTGTTCACCATCGAGCCTGGCTTCAACTGAATCATTCCGGGCAATGGCGTATTCCAGCCCACGCCACCACAACTCACAGGTACCGTCGGTGATGGCCGGGGCAATGAAGATGGTATAGGGGCAGTCATGACGCTCGAAGACTGGCTTGGCATGAATGAGGTTGTCACGGTAGCCGTCGTCCGAGGTGAAAGCGGCGAACGGTGGGCCTCCCTCCTCCATCCGGCGGACGGCCTCGTCCAGGTTAACCAGATCGAAACCGCGCTCCACCAGCATCGCGATGACATCGCTGAGAAACTCCGGCGTCACTTCGAGGCCCCCATTGGGCGCGAAGGGAGGCTGGCGGCCGGCCTCCGGCAAGACATGGTGCAGCATAAAAATTGCACCGATGCCACTGAACACGGGGCGCAAGGCCTTGCATGCACCAGAATAGTACAAGACGTCGAGACTGGTTTTGAGTAACGCTGGACTGGGCATAGCTCTCCGTTCCAGGGGCGCGGATCATGGCCGTTTATATCAGCATGGCCGTGAACGAAATGTTGCGGGAACGCGCAACATGGTGAATGCATCGGCGGCATTGGAAACCGGCAAACACATCGATCCTGCATCCCTGACCATCGGCATTCATGACTCTCTCGCCTCCCTGGCAGAGGATTGGCAGGACTTCGAGCGCACGGCGGTTGCGACGCTCTACCAAACCTATCTGTGGTGCGAAGCGTGGCAGCAGACCTGCGGTACCGCCCGGGGAACGGCGCCGCGCATCGCCGTGATCCGGGGGGCTTCAGGAGAAATCCTTGCCATCCTGCCATTGCAGATCCGCACAGCCTTGGGGTTCCGCGTGCTCGAATGGCTCGGTTCCCCCCACAGCGGCTACGGCTATGGCCTCTTCAGTCCGCAGGCCGTTGCGGAGGCTGACCACTGGGTGCCATGGACGTTTCCCCGCATTCTCGATCGTATCGGCGGGTTTGATGCCGCCGCGCTGACCGATATGCCGGCCGTCATGTTCGATGCGGATCATCCGCTCGCATCCTGCTTCACGCTGCGGTCTGCCAATCTCTCCTTTCAGATGATGCTCGACTCCGATTTCGAGACGCTCCACGCCCGCAAGAGAGATGGCGAGGATCGGCGTGCCGCCCGCAAGAAGGAGGAGAGACTGGGTCTCTCAGGAGAAGTGGCCTTCGACCTTCCATGCAGCCGGGATGAGGTTCACACCGTCCTCGACGTGATGTTCGACCATCAGAAGGATCGCATGGGGGAGCTTGGCGTGCGCGGTGTCTCTACGCCGGCCGAGCGGGATTTCCTTCACCGGATTGCAGACCGGCAGGATGCCGCTGATCCGGTCCTTCTCCCCTATCGGCTGCGCTGCGGTGACGAGACCCTCGCCGTCATGCTGGGCGGGCGCCACGCCAATGTCTTCTGGGCGTTGATTTCATCTCTCGCCGGCGGCCCAACGCGAAAGTTCTCGCCCGGAGACCTGGCGCTCCGCAAGACGATCAAGTCCTGCTGCGGGATGGGGCTTGAACGGCTCGACTTTTCGGTTGGTGACTCATCCTACAAGCGGGCCTGGGCCGATACGGAAATCCACCTCTACCATCACCTGTCGGCCCGCAATTTTCGGGGGCTGATTTATGTTTGCGCCACCGGTATCAGGATGACGGTCAAGCGCTGGGTCAAGACGACCCCTGCCCTCCTCACTCTGTCGCTGGCGGTTCGCCGGACGCTGTTCGGCAAACGAACGGTCAGCCGGTAGCAGTCATCTGGTGGACGTTGCCGGTTGCATCGGCACCGCGCACGGGCTGTCCGATCAGGACGAGATGCGCCGTCTTCAAACCGGTTGACAGCAGGGTTTCCACCGCGTCCGAGGCCTCCGTGAGACGTGACGACGGTGCCATGACGAGGGCCGCATCGCATTTATGCAGATAGACGGGCGTCTCTTCGATCGCTTCGCCCAGATTGACGACGCAGTAGTCGTAGGTCTGGGCCAGCGCGTCGAGAACAGCCGAAAGCCGTTCATGAATCAGGACGGCGGCGTTTTCCGAATGATCCAGGCCAAAGCGCAAGACATGTGTTGTCGAGCGTGTGTCACGGGCGATGACCTTGGTGAATTCCGTTGCCCCGGAGACGAGGTCCGACAATCCCGGCCCTTGAGCCACGCCGCACAATCCCCCCAGGAAGGCACCCATGCGGGCGATATCGACCAGCACCACCCGCTTGCGGGTCTGTGACAACGTCCGGGCAAGGGCGAGAGCTGCCACCGGCGCGTCGGCTGTTCCGCCGCCGACCGAGGTGATGCCGATACGCCGGACGTCCAGATTCCTGTCGATGCCGGCAATCCACTGCGACATCTTTTGTGCCGCCGCGGCCACTTCTGCGACGTCGGTGATACCCGACATGTCGCCTTGCGGAATGATCTTGGGCCACACGGTGAGATGAGACGTGATCGACGCAGCTGGCACTGGCGTCCTGGGGGAGGAAACCGGCGGGGCGTCAGGCGCTGGAGCCGGTTCCGAAACCGGAGCTGCGGCGGGCG
>CAZECZ010000112.1:0-11764 GCA_964510815.1 uncultured Aestuariivirga sp. | reverse complement strand
ACCGGCGGGGCGTCAGGCGCTGGAGCCGGTTCCGAAACCGGAGCTGCGGCGGGCGCTGCGGTGGGACTATTCGCGACGGGAACCGGCAGGACCGGCGCCTCCGGTGCCTTGGCTTCCTGAGCCACTTTTGGTGTCTCGCTGATCGTCAGCGCCGGCTCTGGCAGATCGCGGGCAACAGTACCTTCGGTCTGTCGAGCTGCCGCGCTCATGAGTTCCATCAGGAAGGCCAGCCCCAACCCGAACGAAAGACCCGCCAGTGTGATGAGCAGAACCATCGGGCCCGGCTTGGGGAACGACGGCGAAGCAGGAACGCTGGCACTCTGGATAATGACGCCAAGGCCCGGCTGCGAGGTGAGGTCCTGGCGGCTGCTGGCTTCCGCGTAGCGGCTCATCATGGTTTCCAGCAAGGCCCGGTCGGCGGCGGCGTTTCGCTCCAGTGCCTTCAGCTTCACATCGTCGAGGTTGGCGGTGCTTTCCTGTGTCTTCAGTTTTTCGAGACTGGCTTCCAGCGACTTCTGGCGCGACTCGGCCACGCGGGCTTGTTCGTCAAGGCTTGAGACGATCTTCAGCGCTTCGGCCCGGATTTGCCGGTCGATGTTGGCGATTTCGGCCCGTGCGGCCACCATCTTGGGATGGTTGTCGAGATAGGTGACCGACAATTCAGCCATGCGCCGCACGGCTTCAGTCCGCTGTTCCTTCAGGCGCTGCACGACGGCAGAGGCCAGAACGTCCGTCGCGGTGTCCACGCTGCCACGCGATGCGAGCAGATCACGAATGGCGTCGGCCTTGGCCCGCGCTTCGAGGCTCGCGGTACGCGCCACCGTAATCTGGGTGTTGAGTTCGGAAATTTCCTGCGCGCCAAGGGTCGTGGTGGTCCCCTGCAGGAGGCCGGCCGCGGCCCGGAATTTCTCCACCTCTTCTTCTGACTGGGCCAGCTTGTGGCGGAGAGCTTCGATCTGCTGGGACAGCCAGTCGCGGGCGCGTTCCGTCGGTACGGATTGCGACTCACGCGTCCACATCACGTAGGTTTCCGCCAGCGTGTTGGCGACCTTCGCTGCGACATCCGGATTGGCAGAGGTGTACTTGATGCCGATGACGTTGGACTCCGGCAACTGGAACACATTGAGCTTGTCGTCATAATGCTCGAGCGCGCGCTGCTCGGGAGTCTTGAGGCGGGGGTCGGTGGCAAAGCCAAGCATGACCTTGAGCCTGCCGGCCAGTCCCACGCCCTTGATCAGCGGATTGAATTCGGGATTGGACTCGAGGCTGAGAGCGGCAATCACCCTGCGGCCAAGGTCCTGCGACTGGATGACGGAGATCTGGCTGGCGACCACCCGGTCATCGACCGTGTTGTTCCGTTGGTTATCTGCCGGCTGGAAGCGATCGAATGGCGTTTCCAGGTTCTGGATCAGCACCTGCGCTTCTGTCGTGTAGGCTGGCTTCAGCACCTTGACCAGGCCAAAGCCCACGCCGAAGGCGATGACCGTCATACCCAGTATGAATAATTTCCGGCGGCCGACACCGCGCAGCACATCGAGGATGCTGATGGCCGCCGGACCATGGCTCACGGGGATGTCGCGATGTAGCGTCATGACGGATGCAGCGGCTGTCTCTCTGATCAGGTCCCAGACCTTTGCCCCGTTATGGTAACCAATCCCTTAACGCGTGTGCCACGCCAGTTCACGGCGCCGGCGCCTTAAGTCCTTGCTAACCATAACGGACTAATTTTGGCCCGTCAGAACGGCGGCCCGCCGCCACAACACATGGACTTCGCTGCGTATGCGTTTTGCCTTTCTCATTATCGCGGCCATTGCCCTCACCGGCTGCTCCAGGACCTGGGACGAAGCGCGCCCATCCTCGCCGCCCGGCGGCACTGGCGTCACGGTCAGCGGCGAAGTCGAGGAAGGTGCTGCGGCCGTCTCCAGCATCTCGCAACTTCCGAGCCGCAATGGCACTGGCCCGGTCGAGCCCTATGGCACGACGGGCAAGGCGGCGGCCTATGAATTCGGCACAGGCTACCGTGTCGGCGCAGGCGACCGTCTCACGGTGCGCGTGGCCGGTGAACCGGAACTCACCGCCGACTATGTGGTCGATGCCTCGGGCAACATCTCCATGCCCTATGTGCAGACGGTCAATGTCGCCGGCATGACGTCCCACCAGATCGAACAGATGATCACCCAGCGCCTGCGCAAGGGATATCTGCGCGATCCCAAGGTCTCGGCGCAAGTCACCGCGCTCCGCCCCTTCTATATCCTGGGCGAGGTCAATACGGCTGGCAGCTTCGCCTATCAGCCCGGCATCACGGTGCAGAACGCCATCGCCATCGCCGGCGGCTACAGCGCCCGCGCCGATTAGGCCAAGGTCCTGATCACCCGCAAGACGTCGCAAGGCACGGATACCTACAAGGTGCCGGTGACCACGCAGGTCTATCCTGGCGACATTATCTACGTCCGCGAACGCTGGTTCTGAGTTCCCGCCATGCGCATTCTCCACGTGTTCCGCACGCCGGTCGGCGGCCTGTTCCGCTATGTGCGCGATGTTGCGCGCGGCCAGTCGGAACGCGGACACGAGGTCGGCATCCTGTGTGACTCGACGACCGGCGGCGACACCGCAGCGCGCCTCCTCGACAGTGTGGCACCGTTGTGCTCGCTCGGCGTGAAGCGTATCCCCATCTCCAGGCTGCCGGGTGCCGGTGATCTTTCTGGTGCCATGCAGACCAGGGCACACGCCAAGACCATCCGCCCGGATATCATCCACTGCCATGGCGCCAAGGGTGGTCTCTACGGCCGAATCGCGGCGCGGAGCCTCGGCATCCCATCGGTCTACACGCCGCATGGCGGCAGCCTGCACTATTCATGGGGGTCCCCTGCGGGTTTCGTCTTTCTGTCAGCCGAACGCGTACTCGCCCGCATCGGCGACGCCATGCTGTTCGTCTGCGACTATGAACGCCAGGCCTTCGATTCCAAGATCGGACTTGGCGGCAAGTGCTCGGCGGTTATCCACAATGGTCTGTGGCCTGATGAATTCGAGCCGGTCACGCCCCATGCGGATGCCACCGATCTTGTCTACCTCGGCGACATGCGGACGCTGAAGGGCGTCGACGTTCTGCTCGAAGCCCTCGCCCGCCTCAACACGGATCACCCGGTTACGGCTTGCCTCGCAGGCGACGGACCGGATCTCGCGCAATTCCAGTCCATGGCCACCAAACTCGGTCTTGATGGCAAAGTCACATTCCCTGGCCGCATGCCGGCCCGCGAGGCCTTTGCACGTGGCCGCATCCTCGTCATGCCGTCTCGGGCGGAAAGCTTTCCTTATGTGGTGCTGGAGGCATGCGCCGCCGGCGTGCCTCTCATTGCCAGCCGGGTCGGCGGCATTCCGGAAGTCCTCAGCGCCGAAAATCTGGTAACACCAGATGATGTCAATGCCCTCACCGAGCGCCTGTCGTTGGCACTCGCCGATCCCGCCGCCCTGGCCAATGGCGCCGCCAGGACCCGCGAGCGGCTTGCCCGGGACTTCACCGCCGGCAAGATGGTCGATGGCATTGTTAATCTTTACAAGCAGCTGGTCTAGCGGCGAACCGTTCCGGGCCACCCCGTTTACCAAGCATTAACCCTGTTTCTCCAAGAGTATCATTTACTTGAAGTCCGGGCGCGCGACTTGCTCCGGGGGTGTCAAAGACCACATTCCTGTCCTACTGCGGAACATTGACGCCATGCGTTTGAATCCTGACACCAAATTCTCCACTGTCCCGTCAGCTATCCTCGACCGCATCTCCGATGCCGCCGGTGCGCCGGGGGCATCGCCTGCAACGGCGCGGCGCGAGCAGGCCATCCGCTGCCTGAGCCGGGCGCCTCTGGTGTCGGCGCGTGTCGTGTCGGCGACGGCGCGGACCGCCGAGGGCTTCGCCGTGGCGATCATCGGCATGGCACTCGCCTTCTTCCACCCCGGCTATGCGCCCATTGGTCCTGGAGGACTCTATCTGCCGCTGATCATCACGGCCAGCCTGGTGCTGCCGCTGGCGGCCCACCTGTTCGGTCTCTATGCGATGCAGGCCCTGCTCCGTCCCATCGAACAGGTGGCCCGCATCCTGTCCATCTGGAGCCTGATCTTCGCGGCGATCGTGACCGCCATCTTCCTCAGCAAGTCTGGCGATGACTATTCCCGCGTGTGGCTGGCAGGCTGGTATTTCGGCGGCGCGTTGTCGCTCGTCGCCTTGCGCATCATAGCGTCAGCACTCACGCGCCACTGGAACCGCAACGGCCAGCTGTCGCGTCATGCCGTACTGGTGGGTGGGGGTGAGCCCGCCGGCGATCTCGTCGCCGCGCTCGACGCCACGCCGCATTCCGACGTCCAGATTGTCGGCATTTTCGATGACCGCGACGATGTTCGCTCGCCGCCGATGGTGCAGACCATGCCGAAGCTTGGAAACGTCGGTGAACTGATTGATTTTGTGCGCCGCGCGCGCATCGACCTGCTGCTCGTGACGCTGCCGCTGACGGCGGAGGAGCGGCTTCTGCAGATTCTCAAGCAGCTCTGGGTGCTGCCGGTGGACATCCGGCTCAGTGCCTATTCGCAGAAATTCCACTACCGGCCGCGCGCCTATTCCTACATCGGCAACGTGCCGTTCCTCGATGTCTTCGACAAGCCGCTGGGCGAATGGGGACCGGTTCTCAAGGCCATCGAGGACAAGGTCATCGCTTTGCTGGCCCTCGTCCTGCTGTCGCCGCTGATGCTTGTCATAGCATTGCTCATCAAGCTCGACAGCCGTGGCCCCGTTCTCTTCAAGCAAAGCCGCTACGGCTTCAACAACGAGCTGATCGGCGTCTACAAGTTCCGCTCGATGTACCACGACATGCGCGACGTGGATGCCTCCAAGCTCGTCACCAAGGACGATCCGCGTGTCACCCGCATCGGCCGCTTCATTCGCAAGACGTCGATCGACGAGCTGCCGCAACTCTTCAATGTGCTGAAAGGTGAATTGTCGCTCGTCGGTCCCCGGCCGCACGCAACCAAGGCGAAGGCAGCCGACCAGCTCTACAACGACGTCGTCGACGGCTACTTTGCCCGGCACCGGGTCAAGCCCGGCATTACCGGATGGGCGCAGGTGAATGGCTGGCGCGGTGAGACCGACACCACGGAAAAGCTGCAGCGGCGCGTCGAGCACGACCTCTACTATATCGAGAACTGGTCGCTGGCACTGGACTTCTACATCCTGTGGAAGACCCCGTTTTCACTCCTCAAGTCGGAGAACGCCTATTGACGGACGCCACACTCGGACGCACGGCCCGGCGCCTGCCCAGCCTGTCGCTTGACCGCGTACAGGCGGCTTGCGTTTGGCTGATGATGGTGTCGTCGTTCTTCGTCATCTTCGAGCCCGCACCCGTCGATCTGATGTTCGCCATCACCTTCGTCATGTTTCTCGGCGGGGGGTTGCGTGTCGCGGCGCTGGCGGCACCCATGATCCTCTATCTGCTGCTCTACAATATCGGCGGCCTGACCAGCCTCATCTCGGTGTGGGGCGCGGAAAAGGCTTTGATGTTCGTCATCACGTCGGTCTACATGGCCGTCTCGGCGGTGTTCTGCTCATTCTACGTCTTCACGGACACCGAGCGCCGCATGGCGGTGTTCAAGAACGGCTACATCATCGGCGCGGTGATCGCCTCCGTCATCGCGCTGATCGGCTACTTCAACATCGGTGGCCTCGGCCACATCCTGTCGCCCATCCAGCGCGCCCAGGGCACCTTCAAGGACCCGAACGTGCTGTCGACCTATCTGATCTTGCCGGCCATCTTCCTCACGCAGGATGTCATGCTCGGCACGCGCGGCCGCACATTCCTCCGCTATTGCGGGCTCCTGGTCATCCTGGCCGCCCTCTTCCTGGCGTTTTCGCGCGGCGCGTGGATCAACTTCGCCGGTGCCGCAACGCTCATGGTGATGCTCACCTTCACGCTGACGCCGTCACCACAGCTTCGGAGCCGCATCCTGTTGCTTGCCATTGCAGGCGTCGTCGTCATGGCCATCCTGCTCATGGGCCTGCTCAGCATTGAATCGGTACGAAGCCTGTTCCTCGACCGGCTCACACTCGAAAAGAGCTACGATGCCGGCGAATTCGGCCGTTTCGGCAACCAGGTCAACTCCATTCCGCTGCTGTTCGAGCGGCCGTTGGGATTCGGTCCAAACCAGTTCGGTTTCATCTTCGGCCTTGCCCCGCACAACGTGTTTCTCAACGCCTTTGCCTCCTATGGCTGGCTGGGCGGTATTTCCTATCTGCTGCTGGTCGTCAGCACCATCATCGTCGGATTCCGGGCGGTGCTCATCCGTGCGCCATGGCAAGGTGCTGCAATAGCCGTCTTCTGCCCCTTCCTCTCGACCGCGCTGCAGGGCGTGCAGATCGACACCGATCACTGGCGTCACTTCTACTGGATGCTGGGACTGATGTGGGGGATCTATGCCGCTTCGGCGGCCTATCAGCAGCGGGTGGCTGCCGGGAGATAGATGGTCGGAGCGCCGGGATTCGAACCCGGGACCCCTATCCCCCCAGAATAGTGCGCTACCGGGCTGCGCTACGCTCCGACTTCGGGCGTGCGTCTAGCATCATCCGGCCAAAAGCGAAAGCCCTATTCGGCTGGGACAATGCGCCGCCGCAGCACGGCGAAGATATCGCCGCGATACCCCGAATAGCGCTGGGCCTGCAAACCGAGGGCCCCAGCCCAGCTGATGTCGGCAATCAACACCGCCATGGCCATGCCGGTGACGCCGAAATGCGGGGTCAGCGCCATGGCCGCCGAGGCCAGAACGGCAAGCGCGAAAATGCAGGAATTGGCGCTGCGGGCCTGGTAGCCGTCGATCGACAGCAGATGATGGTTCATGCCACCTGCGGCGCGGAACAGCTGGCTGACCATGAACAGCACCAGCGGCCAGTGGGCGTCATGATACTGGGTGCCGAAAATGCTGAGAAACAGCGGGCCGAAGAAGATGGCGCCCAGCGTGCAGGCACCAATGGCCGTGAGCCCGATGAGATTGATGCGCAGCAGCAGCGTGTTTGCCGTCGGCCGGTCGCCTTTGGTGACAGCAGCCAGCAGGTCCGGCAGGACGAAATTCTGGGTGGCCTGGATGACAAAGCCGGCGATGGCGGCGAGGCGGATGGCAATACCCAATTCCGCAACGTCGTCTGGCGACAGGAACAGGCCACCGATCATGGTGACGATATCGGCAAAAGAGGCCGCTACACCATTGACGACGACCAGAGAAAAAGCCCGGCTGCGGACGACCGGCCCCAGTTCATGGCGGCCAGCCCGGAGTGAATCGGGCAGCGCGTCCTTGCCGAGGATCACGGTCTGGACCAGGGCCACACCGGCCGTGATGGCGACGGCGGCCCACAACACGGCCTCCACCGGCGGCTTGGCGCTGGCGAGCCACGAGGCCAGCAGGAAGATCATCAATAAACCCGGCCGGAACAGGAAATCCGGGACATAGGAGAGGGTGAAACGGCGCCGCGAGTTGGCCACGGAACTGCTGACGCGGATCAGCGAGGCGGCCGGCGCCATGATGGTGCCGAACAGCAAGGCGGTACGCAGCCCCTCGTTCAAAGGCAACCAGATATAGGCGGCAACCAGAATGATGGTCAGTACCACCATGGCCTTCGTCCAGTCGCGCCAGACAGCACGATGGACGGCCTTCACCAGCGATTTGCGGCCCAGCGTGTAGTAGCGGGGCAGCAGCGTCATGGTCAGTGGCGGGTAGCCGGCCGTCATCACAAGGCTGATCAGGGACGCCGCGCTCAGGCCCATGAACACCACGCCGACGTCGGCCTGCGGCAGCATCCGGGCCAGCAGAATCTGGCTCACCAGCCCGATGGCGGCTCCGCCGAAGCGCAGGCCCACCAGGTTCACGGCGGTCAGGATCATGCGCCACAGGGACATGGCTACTCCGGTTTTTTTCGTTCGGACTCTCATGGCGGCACGCGCGTCCCAGCGGGCCGCCACAACTCATGCGGCACCTTAGCACGGGGGCCTTTCGTAATCGTTGCGGTGAGTCGAAGTCAGGCCTGGCTCGGGTCGAGGAGCTTGCGGGCGTCGCCCAGATCGCGGAGCGCGGCGCGCAACATGTCCGCGTGGCTGTCCGACAGGCGGTTCACCACCTTCACTGTAGCTGCCGTAGCGGCCGCCGGAGCCAGGGGGGCCGGTTTGCCGACCCGCGGCGCCGACTTGGCGGTGCCGGGAGGTGGCGCCATTTCCAGGGCACCGTCGCGCTTGCGTGGCTCGATCTCGCCGCGGCCGACGCCGGACACATAGGCGACACCATCCTCCTTGAAGATCTTCTGGACCCCGCGGATGGTATAGCCTTCCTTGTAGAGCAGGCTGCGAATGCCCTTGAGCAATTCGACGTCGGCGGGGCGGTAGTAGCGCCGCCCGCCGGCGCGCTTCATCGGCTTCACCTGTGTGAAGCGGGTTTCCCAGAAACGGAGCACATGCTGCGGAACGTCTAGTTCTTCCGCGGCCTCGCTGATGGTGCGGAATGCGTCGGGAGACTTTTCAACCATGCCTGGCCCTCGGGCTGACGTCGTGGACGAAACGGTCAGTCTTCGTCGTCAGAGCCGCCCTCAACTCCATTGACGACGTTTTTCATCACCTGGCTCGGCCGGAAGACCAGCACCCGGCGCGGCGTGATCGGCACTTCCTCACCGGTTTTCGGATTGCGGCCGACCCTGCCGTTCTTCGACCTTACGATGAAGGTTCCAAATGACGACAGCTTCACCGTCTCACCGGACACCAGATGATCGGACATCATGTCCAGCATCGACTTGACCAGATCGGCCGACTCGCTGCGTGACAAGCCGATCTGGCGGTGGACGGCCTCGCTGAGGTCTGCACGGGTTAGGGTCTTTCCAGCCATTCTCATTTCCCTGCGCTTGCTTCGAAACTATGACGCAAGCGTCGTACGGTCAATCAGAAATTTGCAGGAACTCAAAGGGTTACGGAGGCGATCTAATAGCGCAGCAGCACCGCGCCCCAGGTGAAGCCGCCACCCATCGCTTCGAACAGGATGAGATCGCCCTTCTTGATGCGGCCGTCTTTTACGGCAACGTCAAGCGCCAGCGGGATGGACGCCGCCGATGTGTTGCCGTGCCGTTCGAGCGTCATCACGATGCGGTCCTCGGGAATGCCCAGCTTGCGGGCGGTTCCCTCGAGAATCCGGCGGTTGGCCTGATGGGGCACGAACCAGCCGATGTCCCCTGCCTTGACGTTGGCCGCCGCCATGGCTTCCTCCATGACGGACGCTATATTGACCACCGCATGTTTGAACACCTCGCGGCCTTCCATGCGCAGATAACCGACGGTCTTGGTGGTCGACGGGCCGCCGTCGACGTAGAGCTTGTCGTGATAGCGCCCGTCGGACCGGATGCGGCACACGAGAATTCCGGGGCTTTCCGGCGAATCAGGCACGGTCTCGGCCCTGAGCACGATTGCTCCTGCCCCGTCGCCGAACAACACACACGTCGTGCGATCGGTCCAGTCGAGAATGCGCGAGAATGTCTCTGATCCGATCACCAGCACACACTCGGCCTGGCCCGTCCGGATCATCGCATCGGCCACGTTCATGGCGTAGACGAACCCGGAACACACAGCCTGCACATCGAAGGCAGCACCCCGCGTGATGCCCAGGTCTGCCTGGATCATGGTCGCCGTGGCAGGAAACGTCTGGTCCGGTGTCGAGGTCGCGACAATCACAAGATCAACGGCTTCAGCACCCAGACCCGCATGATCGAGGGCGCGGCGCGCGGCCTCGGCACCGAGAGTCCTGGTGGTTTCCTCGTCATTGGCGATATGGCGCGCACGGATGCCGGTGCGTTCGACAATCCACTCGTCGCTGGTGTCGACGACCTTGCTCATGTCGGCATTGGTCATGATCCGCCGGGGCAGCGCCGAACCGACGCCCGCCAGCACTGCCCTGCGGACCGTCTCCGTCTTTTGGTTCATTCCGTGGTTTCCGGTTGCCGCACAGGAGCGGCCTGCTTCGTGATGAGGGGATGGAGCTTCTCGACATCGGTGGCGATCTTCTTCACGAGATCGTTGCGCACCATATCGAGCGCCATGTCGATGGCGGTGGCAAATCCAAGATCATCGGTGCCCCCGTGGCTCTTCACCACGACACCCTGGAGGCCGAGAAAGACGCCACCATTGTGCTTTCGCGGGTCCAACCGGTCGCGCAATGCGGTGAATGCACCAGAGGCCAGCAAGGCGCCAAGCTTGGACAGCAACGTCCGCGACAGCGCGAGTTTCAGGTAGGTCGAGATCTGCTTGGCGGTCCCTTCTGCCGTTTTCAGCGCGATATTGCCGGTAAAGCCTTCCGTCACGATCACGTCGACGTCGCCCTTGCCGATGTCGTCGCCCTCGACGAAGCCGACGTATTCGAACGGAAGCTGCGCTTCACGCAGGATGCGGCCGGCCTCCTTCACCTGCTCGAGGCCCTTGATTTCCTCAACGCCGACATTCAGCAGGCCGACGGCCGGCTTGTCGATGTTGAACAGGCAGCGCGCCATGGCTTCTCCCATGACGGCGAATTCGACGAGTTGGGTTGCATCGGCGCCGATGGTGGCCCCGACATCCAGCACGATGGCCTCGCTTCGCAAGGTCGGCCAGATGGCTGCAATGGCGGGTCTGGAAATGCCTGGAAGCGTCTTCAGCACGAAACGGGCCATGGCCATCAGGGCGCCCGTATTGCCAGCCGACACGGCGGCATCGGATTCGCCGCTGCGCACGGAGTCGATGGCCAGCCACATGCTGCTCTTGCCGCGGCCCGTGCGCAGGGCCTGGCTGGGTTTGGCGTCCATGGTCACCCAAACATCCGTATGACGGATTTCGGCTCGCGCCTTCAGGTGAGGATGGCGCTCCAGCAACGGTGCCAGCTTCGCCTGATCGCCGAACAGCAGATAGCGCAATTCGGGATGGCGCACGGCGGACAGAGCCGCCCCCGGAATCACCATCTCAGGGCCGACATCGCCTCCCATTGCGTCCAGCGCGATCGTCAGTTGCTTGTGTGTCTTCAATATCTTGCCAGCATCCTGCATGGGTTCGACGGGAGCCCGTGCAACGCCTCGCTCCCTTTCCCGCTTGCTCCCATAGGAGATTGGGCAACGAAAGTCATTTAAAAAGCCGGACAGCGACCGAGAACACGCCTCGGTTGCGATTCGTCACAACTTCTGCCGGAAAGCGTATCGGGTGCAGCAGCACCCCTATTCTTTGGTCTTTCGCCCCAGCGCAGCAAACGGCGAGTCGGCTTTTTGATCCGCGCCATCGTCCTCGATATGGGCCGAGAACGCCTCCCCCGGCAGCCGCGGGTAGGGATCGAGATCAAGGGCAAGCGTCTCCACCGTCACCTCGCCGAGGTCGACCACACCACCGACAATCGGGTCGGCATCGTCCTCATCGCTGCCGGATTGGGCGCCCGGCGGCAGGAAATACCGCTGCATGACGATCACCAGCGTCTGGCGGAAGGTTTCGAGGCTGACGACCGAGATCTGATCGAGGTCTGCCGTGACGGTTCCCTCGAGCTTGAGGCCGCCGCCGCGCCAGGGCGTGGCCCGGATTTCGGCGCGCAGGGCATGAACGGCTGGAACACCCAGGCGCGCCGCCAACGCCTGCAGTTCCGGCGGATCAGCCCCGATCTTTTCGGTGCTGCCGAGACGCGGCACCCGGTCGACGATCAGCGGGCGGGAAAACTCGGGCTGTGGCTTTCCAGTCTGGCGATGGCTCATGGCACG
>CAZECZ010000111.1:0-15637 GCA_964510815.1 uncultured Aestuariivirga sp. | reverse complement strand
TTCCAGGAGACGGCGAGAGGCTGGTCCACATTCATCCGGGAACGGAGGAATTGAACCGGGTCTACCGCGCGGGTCTCGGTATCCTCGCAACGCCATCGGCATTCGCCGGTGCCGCCGCGGGACTTCCGACGCCGAATAGTGTGAACTGGCAGGGCGAGGCCGAACAGGCGCACCGCGACTATCTCGCATGGAGCGATCCCGGCCCGGTAAAGACGGCGGGCGATGTCCAGATGCCGGGCATCATGCAGCATCTCATCGAGGTCATGCCCGCCGACACCGTCTACTGCAACGGTGCTGGCAATTACGCGACCTGGGTGCACCGTTTCTGGCCCTACCGCGCCTTCGGCTCCCAGCTGGCGCCGACGTCGGGCTCCATGGGCTATGGCGTGCCGGCGTCGGTCGCCGCCAAGGCGCTGAACCCCAAGCGCGACGTCGTCGCCTTCGCCGGCGACGGCTGCTTCATGATGAACGGCCAGGAGTTTGCCACCGCACTCCAGTACGATTTGCCGATCATCGTGGTGGTCGTCGACAATGGCATGTACGGCACCATCCGCATGCACCAGGAACGCGAATATCCCGGCCGCGTGTCAGGCACGCAGTTGCGCAATCCGGATTTCGCCGCGCTCGCCCGTGCCTATGGCGGCCACGGCGAAACCGTGCGCAAGACGGAAGAGTTTGCCGGCGCACTGGATCGCGCCCGCACCTCCGGCAAGCCGTCGATCATCCATTGCCTGATCGATCCCGAGGCCATCACGCCGTCGCGCAGCCTGTCCGATATTCGCAACGCGTCTTTGAAGGCGAAGTGATCAGCCCTTGCGCAGCAGCATTTCGCGCGCGGTCGCTTCGTTGGTGATCAGCACATTGCAGTCGATGAGCTTGATGGCCCCGATCAGGGATTCAACCTTGTCGTTGCCACCGGATGCGATGATGCGGTTCGGCACCCCGCGCAGCTGCTCGATGGGCAGCGCCATGATGCGCTGGTTCACCGGATGGTCGACCAGCTTTCCCTCGCGGTCATAGAAATTGAACAGCAGGTCGCCGACGGCCCCCATCCGCACCATTTCCATCCGCTCCTCATCGCTGATGAGATTGAAACGGAAGGCGGTGGAGGACGCAGCCATGGTGCCGACGCTGAGCAGGGCCACATCGAGGCGTTCCGCCCGCCGGAACAGATCGCGCAGCCCGCAGCGTTCGATCAGCGCCTCGCGGGTGGCGGGTGAATCGACCACCGCCGGGGCCTGGAACAGAAAGCAATCCGCGCCCATCATGCGCGCAAACTGCCAGGCAAATTCGGCCGGGTTGAACTTTCGTGCCTGCACGATGCCGCCGAGAAGCGAGATCACCTGCACATTCTCGAGTTCGCGCGGTGCGAAGGTTTGCAGAGATTCATAGAGCGTGGACCCCCAGCCGACGCCAATGGTCATGTCATGGTTGAGGATCTCGGACACATGCATGCCCGCCGCCACGCCGACCGACTTCGCGACATTTTCCGGCACCACCGGTTCGGGCACCACCACGGCGTCCTTGAAGCCGAAGGCGTCCTTCAGTTCCGCCTCCAGTGCGAAGCATTCCGCCACTTCGCCCTCGATCCAGATCTTGACTTCCCGCTGCTTCAGGGCCTCGTTGATGTTCCGGACCACGGTGACGCGGCCGATGCCAAGCCGGTCAGCGATCTCGTTCTGGGTCAGGCCTTCGACATAGTACATCCATGCGATCCGCATGCGGTTGCGCGCAATGCGTCCGGCACCGCGGTCGTTGCCTTCTATCCGCGCCTTTCGTGAAGTGGTCCTGTCCAGCATGGTCTTGAACTACAATATTCGATCTTGGGCCCGGAGAATGAATGAGGATACATATGAATGCAAGACTGCACTTTTGTAGCGCTGTCTCCAAAACCCCTTGATATCAGGAGCTGAACTTGGCCTTGGCGAACCTCGGCCGGTCTTATTGCGGTGCGGAATCGACGGTGTGTACGAGTTTGTTGCATCGCAAAACCTTGTTGCAGTGCCGCATTTCGAAACATTTGCATTCGATCATGCAATAATGTACGCTAATTAACAGATCAGTGGTGCGGAACGCCTCCATGAAAGAATGGGCGGCCGCGAATGGGAGGTTTGCTCTTGCGGCTTGTGTCCAGGCCTTTCCCCGGTTTGATGGCGGTGTTGCCATCCCACACCCGTTTTCTGTTCGCTCCCGGATCCCGGATTGCGCGGAAAGACCTCGTCCATGTCTGGCCTGACATGGCGAAGGGGAACGACGACTCAGGCCGTTTCAATGGAGGAAAGTGATGCAGTTCAAGAAATCCGGGTTGATGACCCGTCGCTCGCTGCTGAAGACTTCGGCTGGTACCGGTGCCGCCCTCATGGCGGGTACGGGTGGCGTGTCGATGTTCAACGTGCGCAGCGCCTATTCGCAGGACCTGCCGAACCCGGCCGACGTCCTGGCCAAGATCAACGTGGCCGGCTACGTCAACAAGGACTATCAGAAGCAGTACGGCCTCAAGGGCGACGAGCTCATGTGGGATCCGAAGAAGGATTGGATCCGCACCGCCGACTGGGAAGCCATCCGCAAGGAACACGCAGGCAAGACCGTCCGCTTCCTGATCTCCTCGGACGACCGTGAATCGGCGCTGCAGGGCACCCAGCCCTTCCACGACCTCTCCGGCATCAACATCGATCTCGTCGCCATTCCCGATGGCGACATGTACAACAAGATCGTGGCCGAGGCGCTGTCGGGCAACCCGTCTTTCGACTGCATGCAGTTCTTCTCGCCGTGGCTGGGCGACTTCGCAGCCCAAGGCCTGCTTGCCAAGCTCGACGACTATGCCGCCAAGTGGGCTCTCCCGCTCGACGACTTCTACGATACGTTCCGCCTGAACTACGGCAACTTCGGCGACAAGGGCATGTATGGCGTGCCGTTCGACTGCGACCTGCAGATGGTGCACATCCGCAAGTCCATCTTCAAGAAGGTGCTGGGCAAGGACCCGGATCCGGTCAACACCATTCCGTCCTACGACGAGATGATCCGCTTGGCGCCCGAACTCAACAAGGCGGAACCAGGCGTTGCCGGCATCGGCATGATGGCGGGCCGCGGCTTCTGGGCCACCTATCTGTGGGAGCACGTTGCCGCCCAGCACGGCATGATGCTGTTCGACGAGAACTGGGAACCGATCTTCAACGGCGACGCCGGCGTGAAGGGTCTCGAGGTCATTCTCGAACTGCAGAAGAGCGCCATTGAAGGCGTTGCGGCTGCCGACTGGCCGACCAACCGCGGCTCGTTCCTCGGTGGCCAGATCGCCTGCAACATCTCCTGGCAGGACTCGGGCACCCAGGCGACCCGCCCCGACCAGTCGAAGCTCGGCGACGACATCATGACAATCTATGAACCGCGCGTTGCCGGTGGCGTCTTCTGCCCGCCGAACATCGCCGGCTCGACATCGTGCGTCGCGGCAAGCTCGCCGGAGCCGGAAGCATCCTTCCTGCTGCTCGCGTTCCTGACGACGTCGTCGATCATGGCCATGAACGAAGCCAATGCCAATGGCGTTGCCCCCGGCTATCGCTCCGTGCTCACCAACGAGAACCTGCAGAAGGTCTCGCAGCCGGCCAAGATCTGGTCGGAAGAGCTGGACTACGCCTGGTGCTCGCCGCGCCTGCCGTCGGCCTTCGAGATGGAGCAGGAAATCGGCTTCCTCATCAACGACGCCATCGTCGGCAAGACCAAGCCGAAGGAGGCGCTCGACGCCGCCGCCGCCAAGGTCAAGTCGATCATGACCAAGTCCGGCTTCTATGCTGGCAAGGACCCGGTGTCCTATGCCTCCATGGCCCCGGGCCTCAATCTGGGCGCCGGCAAGAAGGCTCCGATCTGAACATTGTAACTGTATGGCCGGGGGCAACCCCGGCCATGCACACGAGTCCAACGGTCTGGCCCAGACCCTAAACGAGGCGAGGGTTCACCGCACATGACCGCAGCCGCAATCAACCTGTCCGTCCCCCGTCGCCGCCGCCGCGTGGTATCGCGCAAGGTGTTGCCCTATCTCATGGTGATGCCGGCGGTCATTTATCTGCTCTCGATCACCCTCTATCCCGGCATCTACGCCCTTTACCGGTCCTTCTACACCGGCAAGTTCAAGCTGGAGTGGGCGGGCCTCGACAACTATCGGGAGCTTTTCGTCGACACCCAGTTCTGGAATTCGATCCTCAACACGCTGCTGCTCGGCTCGATCACGCTGCTGGCAGAATTTGTGATCGCCATGACGCTGGCGGCGCTGGTCTACCGCGATCCATGGGTCAAGGGCTTCCGCATCCTCTTCCTCTTGCCCATGCTGTTCATGCCGTCCGCCGTCGCCTTCATCTGGAAGCTGATGTTCAACGACGGCCGCATCATCAGCGATCTCCTGAAGCGGGTCGGGCTCATCGACTACAATATCGACTGGATGTTTACGGCGCCAATGGCGCGTTTTGTCGTCATCTTCACCGATGTGTGGCAGTGGACACCCTTCCTCTTCATCATCTTCGTGGCGGCCTTGCAGGGCCAGGACAAGGAAGTGGAGGAGGCCGCACGGCTCGACGGTGCCTCCTGGTGGTCCACGTTCATCAATATCTCGCTCCCCATGATGCGGCCGATCATCGCGATTGCGCTCATCCTGCGCGGCATCGATATTCTCAACATGTTCACGCCCATTCAGATCATCACCCAGGGTGCGCCCGGCGGCGCCACTGAAACCGTTGGCTTCTTCATCCAGCGGCTGGCCTTCGACAAGGTCGATCACGGCTATGCGTCAGCCGTTTCGGTGCTGGTGCTGATTGTCACGGTCATCCTGGCGCAGGTTCTGGTGCGCCGCTACTTCCGCTCAGGTACAGAATCATGAAATCGAAGCGCTCCCCTGTCGGCTTTGTCATCCTGCTTGCGTCGGCCGTCGTTTGTGTCTGGCCGATCTGGCACTTCGCCACGATCGCGCTGCGCGAGCGTGTCGAAATCATCGCGCCCGATCCGATCTATTGGCCGGACTTCACCATCCAGCCCTGGCAGAAGATCTGGGACGAGTGGCCGATGGTGCAGTATTTCACCAATTCCATGGCCGCAGTGGCCGGCAGCGTTTTCATTTGCCTGCTGCTTGGCATTCCCGCGGCGTACAGCCTGGCGCGCTACCGCTACAAGGGGCGCGACGATATCGGCCATTACATCCTGTCCACCAAGATGATGGCGCCGGCCGTCGTCGCCATCCCGCTCTTCGTGCTCTTTGCCCAGTTCAGGATGCTTGATACGATCTGGGCCCTGATGATGGTCTATGCCGCACTCAATCTGTCCATCGTGGTGTGGATCATCCGCTCCTACATGATCGACATTCCCCACGAAATCGAGGACGCGGCGCGCACCGATGGCGCATCGGACCTCAGGATCCTGTGGGAGATCATCATCCCCATGTGCCTTCCGGGCATCATCACCGCCGCAGTGATCGCGGCGGTCTTCAGCATGAACGAGTATTTCCTCACGCTCATCATCGGCCGCAAGGAAGCCTTCACCATGTCGATTGCCCTGGGCAACTTCAAGGGCGGCTCGGACGGCATCATCTACAACGCCATTGCGCTGGTGGGCTTCATGGCCTTCTTCCCGATTTTGCTGCTGGTGATCCTGATTCAGAATCATTTGTCACGCGGCTTGACGATGGGGGCGGTGAAAGGCTGATATAGCGGGCATGACCACCGCTTCGCGTACCGTCAGCGTTCCCCTGGCTGCCCATGCCGTCTGCGCCGCCGCTGGCGTCCGGGATGGGCTGCGCGCTGCCCAGTTCTATATCCGCGATCTCTCCAATGCCGACCAGTTCGCGGAGGATGCGCCGGAAAGGGTGCCGTTCCTGTCGCGCGTGGTGGGGCAGGGCGCCCGCCTCGTCGACGGGCTGATGAGCCGCGGCGCCGACCTGTCGATCAAGGTGTTCCTGCCCAGCTGGCGGAACCTGCCTTCGCCTTTCACGCCGGGCCTGATGCATGCCGTGGCCCAGGCCATCCGCGCCAACAGCCTGATGCACAATCCGCTGTTCAACGCCTACTTCTTCCGCGCCGCCATTCACATTGCGCGCCGCTACTCGGCACCGCCCCATCTCATCCTCGAGCATCGCGTTGATGCCGCCCGGCGCAACCTTGCAGCGAGAGACACCGATGGGGCCTCCGAGACCGAACTCATCGCCCGCATCCTGATCGCACTGGTCGAGCAAGGGCCCGTCGCCCGTATCGGCGCCATCGAAAGCCATCATGGCTTCTTCGGCCGGGTCGATCCGAACGTGGCCGTCATGGCTATCGCCTGCGTCGCCCTGATGTTCGCCGAAGAGGGAAAGCCCACGGAGGTTATCGACGAGGATGAGTTCTTCTCGGTGACGGGCGCTCTGATCGGGCCGAGCCTGCCGGCCATCGCCGAGTTGGTGGAGCACCGCGATGAAGCTGGCCTTGCCCTTGAACTCGCCAATATCAAATCCCTTTACTGAGATCGTTCGCCCGTGAAAGCAGCGGTTCTGGAAGCGCGCGACCGTCTCGTCTCAGTTGATGCCGCCTTGCCCCGGCTCGAGCCCGGCGACATGCTGCTTCGCATGGGTGCCGCCGCCATCTGCGGTACCGACATTCGCATCTGGAGAGGCCGCAAGATCAAGGGCGTGAGGTTTCCATCGATCCTCGGCCACGAGTTCGCCGGCGAGATCGTGGAACCGGCCGGACATGCCGGCTGGCGGACGGGTGACCGCGTCACCATCTGCCCGGCACTCCCCTGCGGCACTTGCGCCAGTTGCCGTGCCGGCGCCTCCAACATCTGTGACGCGCTCATCGCCTACGGTTACGAAATCGATGGCGGCTTCGCCGAATTCATCCGTGTACCGAAGGCCTTCGTCGAGGCGCGGAATGTCTTCCGCTTGGCCGACGGGCTTTCCTTTGATTTGGCCGCACTCGCCGAACCGCTGGCCTGCGTCATCAACGGCCAGTCCCTGATGGGCGATCTCGAGGGAAAGTCCGTCGCCGTCCTCGGCACCGGTCCCATCGGCCTGCTGCATGTCATGCTGGCCCGCCACCGCGGCGCCAGCGAGGTCATCGCCGTGCAGCGCAGCGCCCACCGGCGCGAAGCCGCGCTGGCTGTGGGTGCCGATCGTGCAGTCACGCCCGATGATGCCGGGGACCTGTCGGTTGATTGCGCCGTCGTCGCCGTGGGGGCGCCGGAACTCGCCAACCTTGCGGCCCATATTGTCAGGCCGCGCGGCCGGATCAGCCTGTTTGCCGGCTTCCCGGTTGGCGTCGAAACGCCGTTTGACCTCAACACCGTGCACTACCGCGAGCAGACCGTCACCGGCGCCTTCGGTCTGACGCGCGCGCAGTTTGAAGAGGCCCTCGGGCTCATCGCTGGCGGTGACCTGCCCGTCGACAGGTTGATCTCGCACCGGCTTGATATCGAGCACGCACTTGAGGCGTTCGCGCTTGCAGAGCAGGGCTCTGCCCTCAAGGTCGTGGTGACGAACGGCTGAACCTCAGCCCTTCGTCTTTGTCGTCTTCATGAAGTTGAGGGTGTGTTCGAAGCTTTCGACACCGGCTTGTGAGCCGAGCCCCGTGGCGTTGAGCGCTGAGGTCGCCTGAGCGAAGCGCATTGCATCTTCCATATTGAAGCCCTTGACCAGCGCCACGGCAAACCCGGCGTCGAATGCATCGCCACAGCCGCAGGTGCATTTCACCTTCATGTCGAAGGCGGGGATGCGGAACTTTACGCCGTCGCGGTCATGGTAATAGGCGCCCTCTGCACCGAGTGTCAGGACGCAGGCCTTGACCCCCATGTCGAAGAAGAACTTCGCCGTGTCGGCATAGTCCGTCAGGCCACAGAGCGCTTGCGCCTCCTCGATGGACGGCATGAAGTAATCCGTATACGGAAGGATATTGGCGACCGCAGGCATATCCTTTGGTGAGCCCGCGAACACGTCTGCCGTGGTGATGACGCCAGCCGCCTTGGCCGCCTTCATCACCTCGCCGCAGCGGCCCCTGTCCATGGCGTCCATCAGGCCGACGCCGCCGGCATGAAACACCTTGCAGTCGATGGCCTTGGGCAGCATCTCGTCGGTGACATAGAAATTGCCCGTCGCCCCCTTCATGTGGAGGGCAGGGCGCGATCCGTCGGCCCGGGTCGTGACGATCGACGACGAGGTCTTCCAGCCGGGCTCGCGCTGCACGATCGAGGTATCGACCCCGAAATGCTGCAGCCGCTGCATCACCCAATCGCCCATCGGGTCGTCGCCAAGACCGGTGACGGCCAGCGTCTTCAGTCCCATCTTCGCGGCGGCAATGGCGGCCACGCCCCCGGCTCCGGAGACCGCCAATGTGAACTCGTCGATGAAATTGCAGCCACCACCGTCCGCCACGGCCGTAAACGGCCAGCCGAGGCAGTCGAAAGTATAGAAACCCATCGAGGTGTAGTCATAGGTGGCCACGATATCCTCCCTGTGGCGAATGATCCTCGCTGGTCTTATGCCAGCATCAGCATCGGATCTTCAATGTAGGCGCGGAAGGCCTGTAGCAGCTCGGCACCGACCGCGCCATCCACGGCGCGATGGTCGCACGACAGCGTACAGCTCATCTGGGTCCTGACTTCCGGCTTGCCGTTCACCGGGACAAAGCGTTCGACACCTGCACCGACGGCGAGGATCGTTGCCTGCGGCGGGTTGATGATGGCGGTGAATTCCTCGATGCCGAACATGCCGAGGTTCGAGATGGCTGTCGTGCCGCCCTGGTAGTCGGTGCGCGCCAGCTTGCGGGCGCGGGCCAGGGAAGCCATCTTCTTCATCTCTTGCGAGATGACGGACAGCGGCTTGGTTTGAACGTCGCGCAGCACTGGCGTGAACAGACCGCCATCGACGGCCACCGCCACGCCCACATCGCTGGTGCGATGCTGGAGGATGGAATCGCCGGCCCAGGTGACGTTGGCTGCGGGCACCCGCTGTAGTGCCATGGCCATGGCCTTGATGACGAAATCGTTGATGGAGAGCCGCCACAGAGGCTTCTTGTCGGCATCACGGGGCGCGCTGGCATTGAGCGATTCGCGCGCCGCCATCAACGTGTCGAGCGTGCAAGTGACTGACAGATAGAAGTGCGGGACCGTCTGCTTCGACTGGGTAAGCCGCTGCGCGATAGTGCGGCGCATGTTGTCGGCCGGCAGAACATCGAAGCTGCCCGGCGTATAGTTGCCCTGGATGGCATCGGCGGAAGGCTGCGGCGCGAGAGACGCGGCAGGTGCGGCGGCACCCGCAGGTGCTGATCCTGCCTTGCGCACGTCCTCGGCCACGATCCGCCCGCGCGGACCACTGCCCGCGATCTGCGCCAGAGAGACGCCGGCCTCTTTTGCCAGCCGGCGGGCAAGCGGCGTGGCCCGCACGGAGCCATCCGCCGGACTGGCCGGCGCCGCAGAAACCGCGAGCGACGGGGCTGCAGCGGGTTCATCCGGCTTTGCGATTTCCGGCGTAGCCGTGACCGGCGGCAAGTCGTGCACCGCTTCGCCCTCATCATAGATGAAGGCGACGGCGGTGCCGACAGGCGCCTCGGCACCTTCGGCGACCAGGATGTTGCGGATAATGCCGGAACCGGGCGATTCGATCTCCATCGCCGCCTTGTCGGTCTCGATCTCGAACAGGACCGCACCCTTGGTGACGGTATCACCGTCCTTCACATACCACTTGCTGACCTTGCCCGTGGCCATGTCCATGTCGACGCGCGGCAGGATGACTTCGACCGCCATGGCTCAAGTCCTTCCGCGCACGAGATTGCGGACACCTTCCACGATGCCGTCGACCTGCGGCACGGCGGCCTTTTCGAGTTGCGGGTTGTAGGGGATGGGCGATTCCGCCCCGCCCAGCCGCAGGATCGGCGCGTCGAGATAGTCGAACGCCTCGCTCTCGGCGATCCGCGCACTTATTTCCGCGCCGATGCCCAGCGTCTTGACGCCCTCGTAGACGCAGGCCAGCCGCGTCGTCTTCTTCACGCTCTCGACGATAGTCGGCGTATCGATGGGACGGAGCGTACGAAGATCGATGACTTCCGCTTCGATGCCGTCGCCGCTCAGGATCTCGGCTGCTTCCAGCGATTTGTGCACCATGATCGAGGTTGCGACGATGGTGATGTCGCGGCCCTCGCGGCGGGTCAGCGCCTTGCCGATCGGCACGCGGTAGGGCTCTTCCGGCACCTCGCCCTTGGTCTTGTAGAGCAGCTTGTGCTCATAGACCATGACGGGGTCGGGATCGTCGATGGCGGCGAGCAGCAGGCCCTTCACGTCATGTGGTGTCGCGGGCTGCACGACCTTGAGGCCCGGCACATGCGCCAGCCAGGCGTCGAGCGATTGTGAATGCTGGGCCGCCGCACCCGTGCCGGATCCCGCCGGAAAGCGCATGACCAGCGGCACATTCACCTTGCCGCCCAGCATGTAGCGGAGTTTGGCGGCCTGGTTGACAATCTGCTCCATCGCCAGCGTGGCGAAATCGGAGAACTGGAATTCCAGCACCGGCTTGCAGCCAGCCAGCGCAGCGCCGACGGCGACTCCGGCCTGGCCGAGTTCGGCGATCGGCGCATCCATCACGCGGTCTTCGCCAAAGCGATGAACGAGGTCGCCCGTCACCTGGAAGGCACCGCCATAGACGCCGATGTCTTCACCCATAAGGAAGACATTCGGATCGGCATCCATCGCCTGGGCCAGCGCCTCCTGGATGGCTTGCGCGTAAGTCAGTTCGCGGATGGGCGCGTTCATGCTGTCACCTCGGCCGTGTAGACATCGCGCGTCACCTCCGCCGGATCGGGATCAGTCCCGCCCTGGGCAAACGTGATGCCATCGGCAATTTCCTTCTCGGCCGCCTCGCGGATGGCCTTCACCTCGTCTTCCGACGCAATGCCGTGGGCCACAAGCTGGGCCTCGAACAGCGGAATGGGATCGCGGCCCTTCCACTCCTCGATCTCCTCCTTGGTGCGGTAGCGGTTGCGGTCGGAGCGCGAATGGCCGCGGGTGCGGTAGGTCTTGCATTCCACCAGCGTCGGTCCCTTGCCGGCGCGCGCGCGAGCCGCCGCCTCGGCAATTGCCTCGTTGACGGCGGCAATGTCGTTGCCGTCCACCACGACGCCCGGCATGCCGTAGCCCTGGGCGCGGTCAGCCACATGAGGAATGGCCATCGAGCGCTCGGTCGACACCGACATGCCGTATTTGTTGTTCTCGCAGACGAAGATCACCGGCAGCTTCCAGATCGCCGCCATGTTGAGCGCCTCGTGGAAGGCGCCCTCGTTGGAGGCACCGTCGCCGAAGAAGCACATGGTAACGTCGTCGCGCTTCTGCTTCTTGATGGCGAGCGCTGCGCCGACCGCGATCGGCAGGCCGCCGCCGACGATACCATTGGCGCCCAGATTTCCGGTCGCCGGATCGGCGATATGCATCGAGCCGCCACGTCCCCTGCAATAGCCTTCTTCCTTGCCGAAGAATTCGGCGAACATCAGCTTGGGATCTGCCCCCTTGCCGATGCAATGTCCGTGGCCGCGATGGGTGGAGGTGATGTAGTCGGTGTTGCGCAAATCCATGGTCGAGCCGACCGCTGAGGCTTCCTGGCCGATCGAGAGATGCATCGTGCCGTGGATCAGGCCTCGCATATAGGCCTCTTCCGCGCCTTCCTCGAAACGGCGGATCAGATACATGCGGCGCAGCGCTTCCTTCAGCTGGGCTGCATCATGGTTCTGGTAGAACGGCCGGGCATTGGCCTTCTTGCGGCTGCTCATGCGAATGTATCCTTCAGCATGTCGTCCTGGCGCTTGCGCAGCGCCACGAGGCGCGAGCCCGCATCCGGTGCGCTGTTGGCGTAGGTCAGCAGTTCGCCCTTCTTGATGGGCGCCGTTACCGCGCCGCCTTCCAGCAGGCCACAGGGAACGCCACCCGCCTTGCGGGCTTCGCCCGCTTCCATGATCCAGGCGCGGTAGGTGTATTCGCCGATGGCGTCGAGCTTGTCGCCCGGCTTCAGGTCCTTCTTGGCGACGGCGCAGACTTCGGAGGTCGGCACATCGAGCGGCACCATGTCGGCGGTCTTGTAGAGCACCGCGCGGGCGCACGACAGCGGCACCTCGAGCGAGGTCAGATGATAGGGCCGGATGAAGCGGAAATAGGGACCGGGGCCGAGCTTCAGATCGTGCATCCGTTCGCGCACACGGGGGTGCGCCATCTCGGCGATCACGAACACGCCCGGTGCAACACCCTTGCCGATCGAGTAGTCGACCACACCCTTGCACGACAGCACGCCGCCATCGGCGACCGGGCATAGCGTGGTCTCGAGTTGTTCCAGCGTGGCGGCGGGACCGTGCATGCCCGGCTTGTCGGGCACGAGGCCGGTGGCATTGGAGATCGCCGCCATTTCCACCATGGTCTTGGAGCCGTCGACGAACTCCACCAGCATGCGGGGGTTCATGTTCCGGCGGGTGGCCTCTTCCATGTACTGGTCGGGCGTCGCATCGATGTTGAGCGGGTTGTTCTTGCCCTTGCCGGCGGCCACGATGGGGTAGCCCAGCGAGGTCACGAAATTGATGAGCTCCATGCAGGAGCTGGGCTCGTCGCCCGCCCCCAGCGTGTAGACGACGCCAAGCCGCTGTGCCTCGCGTTGCAGGTAAGCGCCGATGGTGATATCGGCTTCAACGTTCATCATGACGAGGTGCTTGCCATGCTCCATGGCGGTGAGGCCGATCTCGGCGCCAACCGCCGGCTTGCCTGTGGCGTCGACGATGACGTCGATGTGGTCGGAGGTGCAGATCAGCTGGGCGTCGGAGACGATCGTCGCCTTGCCCTGTTCGACCGATTGGGCAAAGCCCTTGGCGCTGTCTGCGGTGGCGATCTCGTCATCGGCGCGCCCGGCGATGTTGAGAGCCTTTTTTGCCTGGTCGGGACGCAATTCGGAAATGGCCGCCACCGTGATGCCGGTCATCTGCTGGCACTGGGTAACGATGTCGGTTCCCATTTCGCCGCATCCGATGAGGCCCACCCGGATGGGCCTGCCCGTGCTCTCAAGGCGGCGTGCCAAATCGACTGCGAGGCCGGTGGTGGGTCCGATCCGGCCCTTTGCCGGATGGGGAATCTGATCGGCCATGTGGCTCTCCCATTTATCGTTTGGCAATAAGATACTTTTGATCTCTGGCGTGTCAATAAGTATTATTAAAAGCGGAAAACAAGCGATTTCGCACTTGCAACATGTCTGAGCAGGTGCAAAATTACGGCTTTGGGCGCTTCGGAAGCCAGGATCAGGCCGCCAGATGGTAGGTTTTCGCGCCTAAATACGAAACAAATGAATTCATTTCTTGCAAGTGTTTCATTTTTGTGGAACTCATTGGGAGTGGATACGCAGCGCCGGACTCGTGCCGAGCGGCGCTGTAATCCGATTGGGAGGCGGTGCGGCGGCTCGAACCCGGTGCACGCGAGCAAGAAACGGGACGCAGATGGCATCGATCAGCCTGAAGAAGATCAGCAAAGCCTGGGGTGCAGTGGTTGGCGTGGACGCCATCGACCTCGATATCCAGGACAAGGAGTTCATGGTCTTCCTCGGCCCTTCGGGCTGCGGCAAGACCACCACCATGCGGATGATCGCCGGACTGGAAGACCCCACGGGCGGCGAGATCTTCATCGATGGCCAGCCGGTCAACAGCGTCGATGCCCGCGACCGTGACGTCGCCATGGTGTTCCAGAGCTATGCGCTCTATCCCAACATGTCGATCTACGAGAACATCCGCTTTCCGCTGCGCATGCGCGGCATTCCAAAGGATCAGCACGACAAGCTGGTGCGCGAGGCCGCCAACATTGTCGAGCTTGGCGAATACCTGGACCGCAAGCCCCGCGCGCTGTCCGGCGGTCAGCGCCAGCGCGCGGCACTCGCCCGCGCCGTGGTGCGCAACCCGCAGGTCTTTTTGATGGATGAGCCGCTCTCCAACCTCGATGCCAAGCTGCGCCTCACCATGCGCGCCCAGCTGAAGCACATCCAGCGCGAACTTGAGACGACGACTGTCTACGTCACCCACGACCAGATCGAAGCCATGACGCTGGCCGACCGCATCGCCATCATGGAGAAGGGCAAGATCCAGCAGCTGGGCACCCCCGACGAAGTCTACAACAACCCGGCCAATCTCTTTGTGGCAGGCTTCATCGGATCCCCGCCCATGAACCTGATCAAGGGCGACCTCGAGAACGGCGCCTTCGTCGGTCCCGATACGCGGGTCGAAGGTGTCGGTCAGGGCAGCCGCAAGGGCGTTGTGCTCGGCGTGCGCCCGGAAGACATGTCCGTCACGACCGTGGGGCAGGGCAATCTCAATTCCAAGCTCTATGCGCTGGAGCCGACGGGTGACATGACACTGGTCGGAGTGGCGTGCGGCAAGGAACTCGTCGTCGCCAAGGGCGCGCGCGACTTCCGCCAGAAGGTCGACACGCCGATCGGCATCAACTTCGACCCCCAGCGCTGCTACCTCTTCGACGACGCCACCGGCCAGCGGATCTAGCTTCTCATTGTTCCCACGGCATGGGGCCGGCAACGAGCCCCGTGACTTCTCGCTTGAACAGCGGCGCGTCTGGATCGCGCGTCTCCTCCAGCTCCTCGGCAAAGCGCCGCCCGCTCCACACGCAAGCCGCGATGGTGCCGGGCGACAGCGCATCGCCGATGACGGCAACACTCTTGATCCCTGCATCCGCCCACTCACCCTGCCGCGCCTGCAGCGCCTGACTGAGTGCGTTCTGTGGCAGCCGCGCACTCACCAGCACGGTCGCGTCCGTTTCGATTATCATCGTTCTCCCGGTGAAGACGCAGGAGGCGTTGAATTGACCACGCTCCACCGATCCAAGCCCATGATGGGTGATGAGTCTGACACCCAGTTCCAACAACCGCGCCTGCACCCGGAACTGCTCCATGGTGTTGCGCATCCAGTTCGAGGCATCGGCGGCAGGCGTCACCAGCGTCACTTGATGACCCGCCGTCACCAGCAATTCCGCCAGCACGCCGCCCATGTAGTAATGGTCATCGTCATAGATGGTCACCGCTTTGCCTGAGGGGCGCTCGCCCGCCATGATGTCGTCCGGCGTTAGCACCTCTGCATCACCGGCGATTGGCGCGGGATTTAACAGGTAGCGCGCAACACCATCGCGGCGCCACGTCGAGCCGGCCGCAACCGCCATATGCTCGAAACCGAAGCCTAAGACGTCATCGGCCGTGAGGTCGCTATCGCGGTAGATCTCGACATTGCTCATGCGCTCGATCTGCCCGATGCGGTAATCGGCAACACGTCCCCAGGCCGAAAGCCCCGGCAGCAGCCGCTCCTTGGCCACGCGTCCGCCCAGCACCGTCGTCTTCTCCGCCAGCGCCACGTCATAGCCGCGCTTCGCCGCCATCATCACCGCCTCGAGTCCTGCAGGCCCCGCGCCGATCACCAGCACCTTCGTCGCCGTGGATTTCGGCCGGATGCGCTCGGGATGCCAGCCGCGCCGCCACTCCTCGCCGACGGATGGATTCTGCGTGCAGCGCATCGGCACCATGGTGTGGTCGCCCGCCACGCACATGTTGCAGCCGATGCATTCGCGGATGTCCTCGATGCGTCCCTCCTCGATCTTCTTCGGCAGGAACGGATCGGCGATGGAG
>CAZECZ010000110.1:0-15857 GCA_964510815.1 uncultured Aestuariivirga sp. | reverse complement strand
GATGTCCTTCTCCCAGTTCAACACGTCGCCGATCGACTGGCCGGTGACAAGTGCCGTGCCGAACATGCGGGCGAGGCTGGCCTGCGAGTCGAGAACATAGGTTGAGCTGGCGATGGTCTTGTTGCGAGCGCGGTCCAACTCGTCCTGGGTCACACCATCCTTGAGGATCAAGGCAATCTGGTCGTCGATGGCCTTTTCCATCTTGTCCATGTCGGCCCCCGGATTGGGCGCGGCATAGAGCCCGAAGGACCCTGAATCGAGCCAGTCGCCCGAGTACCAGGCGCCCGTATAGGCCGCGAGCTTCAACTCAATCGAGAGCTTCTGGTTCAGGCGGCTCTGACTGCCGCCGCCCAGGATCTCGGCCAGAAGCGCCATGGCCCACTCCTCACGCTGCGGGAGCACGCGGGCGGCCGGTGCCAGGTATTTGCGCTGCCAGACCGCGGCACCGACCCGCTGGTCGCGCATGAGCACCCGGCGCTCGGCGACGGGTGCGGGTTCCTCGGTGCGATAGCGCTCCGGCAAGCCTTCGCGGTTCTTCAGCGGGCCGTAGAATTGCCTGGCCAGTTGTTCCACCTCGTCGGCCGAGACGTCGCCGGCCACGATCAGGATGGCATTGGCGGGCTCATAATGGGCGGCGTAGAAGGACATTGCATCCTGGCGAGTCAGGGCGGCCACTTCCGTCATCCAACCGATGACGGGCTTGCCGTAGGGATGGGCCGTGTAGAGGGCCGCATCCATCTGCTCGCCAAGCAGGCTGCTCGGGTCATTCTCGATGCGCTGGCGGCGTTCTTCCTGCACGACGGACCGTTCGGGCAGCACGGAGGCATCCGTCAGGATCAGGTTCTGCATGCGGTCGGCCTCCATTTCCATCACCATGGCGAGCCTGTCCTTGGCGATGGTCTGGAAGTAAGCCGTATAGTCCTGGGTGGTGAAGGCGTTCTCCTCGCCGCCATTGGCGCGCACCAGACGGCTGAATTCGCCCTCCGGATGGCGCGGCGTCCCCTTGAACATCAGATGCTCAAGGAAATGGGCAATTCCGGCCTTGCCCTGCGGTTCGTCGGCCGCGCCCACCTTGTACCAGACCATGTGGGTGACGACGGGGGCGCGGTGGTCGGGGATCACCACCACCTGCATGCCATTGTCGAGCGTGAAGGAGGAGACGTCGATGTTGAGGGCCAGCGCACGGGGCACGACGGCAAATGCAATAACAGCGGCTGCTGCCAGCGCACGCAATGATCGAATCATGAACACGTCCTTTGTCGGGCCTTGCAGATGAGGTTGATGACGCGGCCCGCAGAAGCGTGAAGCGTGTTCGTCGTCCGTGCGAAGCCTATTCGTCGTTGAAGATGTTGCCGATGTTGAAGACCGTGCCGTAATTGGGGTTCTTCTGCTTCTTCTTGGCGAGATAGTACTGGCGCAGCTCGTCACGCAGTTCCTGTTCGGACTTGCGGGTGCCGTCCGGCTTGTTCACCGAGATACCGGCCTGTGCATAGACGTCGTCGCCATAGCGCGCGTTGGTGGCAGCCGGTGCTGGCGGCGCATCGGCATTGTATGCGGTATCATAACCGGGGGCGGGCTGCGGCGGCGGGGGTGGTGCGGAACCCGGCGGCGGCAGGCGGAGATCGGGCGGCATGGACAGATCCGGATTGGCGGATGCCTGAACGCCGCTGTCGTCGCGTTCCAGCATGCTGCGTGCGGTGGAACCGCATCCCGCCACCGAAACAGCCGTGATCATCAGGATTGCGAACCGGGTCCCCGTCATTCTCTCTTTCCGTTCTTCTTGCTCCGGAAAATGCATCCGGAATCAGGCATTTCCGCGGCGGTTCCCGGCACCGCGGCCAATCGCCGACTCATACAGCAGCAAGCCCACGCCGGCAACGATGGCCACATCGGCAATGTTGAAGACGTACCAGCTGAAGTCTCCCACATGGAAATGGAAGAAATCGGCCACAGCGCCATACAACGCCCGGTCGAGCGCATTGGCCAGCGCACCGCCGATGACCAGAGCCAATGCTGCCGCACCCAGCGCATGGTCCATGCGGCATGACCACAGCCACAGGGCCACGGTCACGATGATGCTGAGGCCGATCAGCAGCGCCTGCGTATGAGTAGCGAACAGGCCGTAGGACACCCCCCGGTTCCACACCATCACGAGGTCGAAGAAGGGGGTGACCGGCACTGGCGCCCTGGCCTCGATGCCGAAAACCTTCAGCATCCACCATTTGTGGGCCTGGTCAGCCGCGAAGACCAGCGCGGCCAGCGCCACCACCAGCGGCTGCATCTGGCCCCACAGGCGAAGCCGCATCACACGGTTTTGCCGAAACGCGTCTGCCATTCGCGCACCGCTTCCGCATCCCGCGGCGTGATGTCGGGGAATTCGGGATCGCTGCCGACGTCGGGCGTGATCTTCCACGACCTCGCACATTTGCGCCCCTCGGCCGGCTTGAACACCACGGCCACGCCCTTCACGCTGTCGAGCCGGAAGGCGTCCGCCGGGCCCTCGCCCTCGATGAGGGTGACGCCCGAGGTGATGGAGATCTCGGCCAGATCGACGCCCTCAAGGGCGGCCAGCAGGTCCGGGTTCGAAACATAGACCTCGGGCGCTGCTTCCAGCGCCGAGCCGATGGTCTTCTTCACCTGCCGTTCGATTTCGAGCGCCCCGGTGATGACGGAGCGCACTTCGCGCACCTTGTCCCACTTGGCGGCAAGCTCCGGTGCCTTCCACTCGGCGGGACACTGGGCGAACTGCATCAGGTGAACGGATGACCCCTCGCCATCGAAGCGCGACAGCCACACCTCCTCCATGGTGAAGGCAAGCACCGGCGCCCACCACGACGTGAGGCAATGGAAAAGCTGATCCAGTACCGTGCGGCATGAGCGGCGGCGCAAGGCCGACCACGGGTCACAGTAGAGCGAATCCTTGCGGATGTCGAAATAGAAGGCCGAAAGATCGACCGTCATGAAGTTGGTCAGCAGCGCAAAAAGACGCTTGTAATCAAACACTTCATATGCCGCCTTCACCTGATGCTCGAGCTCGTGCAGGCGGTGCAGCACATAGCGGTCGAGTTCCGGCATGTCGGGAGCCCAGACGAACTCCCAATCCTTCAATCCGTCCACGGCGCCGAGGATATAGCGCATGGTGTTGCGAAGCTTGCGATAGGCTTCGATGTTGGTCTTGAGGATTTCAGGGCCGAGGCGCAGGTCTTCGGCATAGTCGGCAGAGGCCACCCAGAGCCGCAGGATGTCGGCGCCGGACTGCTTGATCACCTCCTGGGGTGTCACGATATTTCCCAGCGATTTCGACATCTTGCGGCCGTCTTCGGCGACGACGAAGCCGTGGGTCAGCACCGAATCGTAGGGTGCGCGCCCGCGGGTGCCGCAGGATTCCAGCAGCGAGGAATGGAACCAGCCGCGATGCTGGTCGGAGCCTTCGAGGTACATGTCCGCCGGCCACTTGAGATCGGGGCGCTGTTCCAGGCAGAAGGCATGGGTCGAGCCTGAATCGAACCAGACGTCGAGGATGTCGCGGACCTGTTCCCAGTCCTGCGAATTGTAATCCGCACCGAGGAAACGGGTCGCAGCCCCTTCCGCGAACCAGGCATCGGCCCCTTCTTGCGAAAATGAATCAACGATCCGCTGGTTCACCTTGGAATCATTGAGGATTTCGCCGGTTTCCTTGTTCACGAAGACGCAGATCGGAACACCCCAGGCGCGCTGGCGCGAGATCACCCAGTCCGGGCGCTGCTCGATCATGGCGCGGAGCCGGTTCTGGCCGGCGGCGGGGAAGAAGGCGGTCTCGTCGATGGCTTTGAGCGCCTTGTCGCGCAAGCCATGGCTCGACATGGAGATAAACCACTGCGGCGTGTTGCGGAAGATGATCGGCTTCTTGGAGCGCCATGAATGGGGATACTGATGCTTGAGGCGGCCACGGGCGATCAGCGCACCGGCCTCGACCAGGGCGCGGATCACCGCGTCGTTGGCGTCACCCTTATCGCCCTTGTCGGTGATGACGCGGCGGCCTTCGAAGCCCGGGGCTTCCTTGGTGAAGAAGCCATCGGCATTGACGGTGAAGGGGATGGCCGTGGAGATTCCCATCTCCTTGAGCTTGGCCTCGCTCTCCATCCAGATGACATAGTCGTCGGCACCATGGCCGGGGGCCGTGTGGACGAAGCCTGTACCGGTGTCGTCGGTGACATGATCGCCGTCGAGGAGTGGCACGACAAAGTCGTATCCAGATGATCGCAGCGGATGCCAACAGCTAATTGGGAATAGATCATAGGGCGGTTTCAGAGATTTGAGGTGCGAGTATCTCTCAATTTTCGCGGCCTTCATGACTTCGGAAGCCAGCTTTTCTGCAAGCACGACACACTCACCCGCCTTCAGCCAGTTCCCATCAGGAGCATCATCTATCCTGTAGAGGCCGTAACTGATTTTAGACGAATAGCAGATGGCACGGTTGCCGGGGATAGTCCAAGGCGTTGTGGTCCAAATGATGACCGATGCCTTCATCAGTTCATCGTTTTCTCCGAGTTCGGGCTCGTGCATCGACCTAACCGGAAACTTCACCCAGATCGTGTCCGACTGGTAGTCGTGATACTCGATCTCAGCCTCGGCCAGCGCCGTCTTCTCGACCACAGACCACATCACCGGCTTCGAGCCGCGATAGAGCTGGCCACTTTCCGCAAACTTCATCAATTCGTTGGCGATGAGCGCCTCGGCCCGGTAGTTCATGGTGAGGTAGGGGTTGTCCCAATCGCCGGTGACCCCCAGACGCTTGAACTCGTCCCGCTGCACATCGATCCAGTGGGCGGCGAAGGCGCGGCATTCCTTGCGGAAGTCGTTGATTGGCACCTCGTCCTTGTTCTTGCCCTTCTCGCGGTACTGCTCCTCGATCTTCCACTCGATCGGCAGGCCGTGGCAGTCCCAGCCCGGCACATAGTTGGAATCGAAGCCCTGCATCTGGCGTGAACGGGTGACGATGTCCTTCAGGATCTTGTTGAGGGCGTGGCCGATATGGAGGTGGCCGTTGGCATAGGGCGGCCCGTCGTGCAGCACATATTTGGGCTTGCCGGCGCTGGCCTTCCGCAGCGTGCCATAGAGATCCATCGCCTCCCAGCGCTTGATGAGTTCCGGTTCCTTCTGCGGCAGGCCAGCCTTCATGCCGAAGCTGGTCTTGGGAAGGAACACGGTATCGCGGTAGCGGTCGGTCTTCTGCGGTTTGTCGTCCATCAGGAAATCTTGTCCAAATCGGGTTTGCGGGCGCTTCTAGCAGCGTAACTGCGCCGAATAAAGGCTGGAATGGCCAGCTCAGGCGCCTTGCGCCCAGGCGATGAAGGCCAGGGCCGCCGGTGAGCGCGTGCGCTCGCGCGACCACACGAGGTGATAGCCGAAGCGGGTCTTGAGCGATTCCCGCAATGGCGCCACCAGCCGCCCCGCTGCGAGGTCGTCATCGACGAGCCCCCGCCAGCCCAGCGCCACGCCAAGCCCGTGCCGCGCGGCGTCGATCACCAGCGGATAGCTGCTGATGGTCAGCGCCGGTGATGCCACGGCCTCCCCTGCCCCGTGGGCGCTCAACCACTGGCGCCAGCTCAGCCAGTTCCAATGGTCGTCATCGAGTGCCAGAAGTTCGGCGCTGGCGAGATCAGCTACGGCGAGGCCGCCGGACCGCCCGGCGAAATAGCCGGGGTGGCAGACCGGGAACACCTCCTCGGCGAACAGAAGCTCCGATTCATGGGCGGGCCAGTTACCGTCGCCATGCAGGATCGCCACATCGACGTCGGCCGCGAGGCAAGCCTTCTCCTCATCGCTCGCGACCAGGTGCAGATTGATGGCTGCGTGCGCGGTGCGAAACGCCTGGAGCCGCGGCATGAGCCACAGATGGGCGATGGACTGGTCGACGGCCACCGTGAGCCGGACGGCCGGACCCGCCGTCTTGAGGTCGCGGGTGGCAGCACTCACATGGCTCAGCGCGTTCACCACCGTGTGCAGGTAGTTGCGGCCATCGGTGGTCAGTTCCACCGAGCGATGGGCGCGCAGGAACAGCGGCTTGCCGAGATGGTCCTCCAGCAGACGGATCTGGCGGGACACCGCCGCCTGGGTGACGTTCAGTTCCTCCGCCGCACGGGTGAAGCTCTGCAGGCGGCCGGCGGCCTCGAATGCGATCAGGGCGGTGAGGGGTGGAAGACTGTCTTTCATAATTTTGATTTATGCAATTGGGTCAAAAATCATCGTTTGACCCAAAATTGCATGATGCTAGCCTTCGCGTCCAGAGTTTGGGGAGAACGCCATGAACATCCAGATCCTGAAGCGCGCGCGGGAAGATGGCCCGGTCTGTGCCATCCCGTCGGAGTCCTTCACGCTTCCCGCCCGCTTCTATACCGATCCGGCGATCTACGAGGCGGAGAAAGAAGCGATCTTCTACAGAAGCTGGTGGTGTGCGGGCCACAAGAGCCAGTTGCCGAAGCCCGGCACCTTCATAACAACCCAGATCCATGACCAGGGCGTCGTCGTCACCCGCGGCCAGGATGGGGCACTGCGGGCCTTCTACAATGTCTGTCAGCATCGCGGCCACGAATTGGCGCAGGGATGCGGCGAGGCCCGCATGTTCACCTGCCCCTACCATGCCTGGACCTACAATCTCGACGGCACCTTGCGCACCGCCCGCCTGACCAAGTCGCTCCCCGATTTCGAGCCGGAAAAATTCGCGCTGAAGCCGGTGCAGGTCGAGGATTTCTGCGGCTTCATTTTCGTCAACCTCGATCCGGCCGCCAGGCCGCTGAAGGAACAGACGGGCGCTCTGGAAGACGAGATCCGCAAATACGTGCCGCGCATCGACGACATGGTGTTCGCCCACCGGCACAACTACGACATCAAGGCGAACTGGAAGGTCGTCGTCGACAACTTCCTCGAATGCTACCACTGCCATCCCGCCCACCGGGATTTCGTCGATCTCGTGGACATGGACAGCTACCGCAATATTCCGAACGGGCTCTATGTCAGCCAGATTTCGGATGCGCCCCGCACCAAGACGGCCAAGGCCTATTCCTTCGAAGCGGGCGACGTCGACTTCGGCTATGCGGGCTGGTTCCTGTGGCCCAACCTCACGCTCTGGGTCTATCCGGGTGAAGCCAATATCTCGGCCCTGATGATGATCCCGGCGGGCCCCGACCGCACACTCGAGACGCTCGACTGGTTCCTGCCATCGACCGAGGTCAGCGACCAGGTGAAGGCCGCCATGACCTACATGGACGAGACACTGCAGCCCGAGGACATCGGTCTGTGCGAAAGCGTGCAGCGCGGCCTCAAATCGAAAGGCTACAACCAGGGCCGGTTCGTGGTCGATCCCGAACATCCGGAACTGTCGGAGCACGGCGTCCACCATTTCCAGAAGATGGTGGCGGAGGCGCTGAAGGCCGAACTGGCCTGAGCGCGGCAAAACGCCCATCGGTGGTGATCTCGACAAACGACTGGCGGCGGGCCTAGCGTCACGACCGGCTCTCAACACGTGGTGACATCATGGCAGACGTCGGCGGTCCTCTCACTGGCACATCTGGCAATGACTTCCTCATGGGCGACGCCCGTCTGCTAAGCCAAGGCGTGGACAATTATGTCAACACGATCGATGGCGGTGACGGCAACGATGTCATCGTCGGCGATCTCTACGATCTGTTCTCCTACAATACCGAGGGGGACGTTCTCCACGGAGGTGCCGGCAACGACATCATCTATGGCGATACGGCACCCGGCCTCAGTTCCCTGGGCATCTTCTCGCCGTGGATCGGAGACAGCCTATGGAACACGCGCCTCGAAGGTTCAGGTGACAAACTCTACGGCGACGACGGCAAGGACACGATCTTCGGCGGCGGTGGTTCCGATCAGATCTATGGCGGCAGGGGAGCCGACAAACTCTATGGCGGCACCGGCATCGACTGGATCGAAGGCGATGCAGGAAACGATGTCATTCGCGGCGGAGATGGCAACGACACGGTCTATGCCGGAGCCGGTAGCGATACCGTGTTTGGTGACGCCGGAAATGACGCACTTTACGGCGAGGCGTTCGACAGCTCGGCCGGTGACGGGAACGACGTGATTCACGGCGGCGACGGGGAAGACGATATTCGCGGCGGGGCGGGTGCGGACACACTCTACGGTGACCGTGGCAACGACTCGATCATCGGCGGTGGCCTATGGTCGGACGCCAGCAACGATCACGGTGACATGTGCTTCGGCGGGGCCGGCGATGATTTCATCGATGGCAGATTTGGCGCGGATACCATCAACGGGGGCACAGGTGGCGATCGTCTCTACGGCGGCGCAGATGCCGATCTCTTCGTTTACACATCCATCGCGGACTCGCGGCGCACCAACCCCGACACGATCTGGGACTTCGAGGCGAATGCGATGGACCGCATCGACCTCTCGGCCATCGATGCGATCGCCGGCGGCACGGACAATGCCTTCACCTTCCGCGGCGAGAAGCGCTTCACCGATATAGGCCAGGTACGCGTGGTCCACACTGCCACCGACACTTACATCGACATCAACCTCGACAGTTCAACTGGCGCCGACATGCGGATCATCGTCAAGGGCCTCATCACCTTCGACGCCAGCGATTTCATTCTCTGACGTCAGCGCTTGCCGCTTTTGGCCTTTGAGTCCGCGAGGACGCAGAGCATCTCCCACATCAGGTTGGCGGCGGTCACGCAGGTGATGCCGGTGGGATCAAAACATGGCGCCACCTCGCAGATGTCGCCGCCGACGAGGGGCATGCCCTGCAGGCTCCGCACCATCACCTGAACGTCGCGCGGCGTGAGCCCGCCGATTTCCGGCACGCCGGTACCCGGCGCCCAGGCGGGGTCGATGCCATCGATGTCGATGGTCATGTAAGTGGGGCCTGCACCCAGCACTTCGCGGATCTTCTGCACCACGGCGTCGCGGCCCATGGCCTCGTAATCGTCGAAGGTAACACAGGTAAACCCAGCGTCCTGCCCCCACTTGATGTCGTCGGGTGAGAACCGCGATCCGCGCAGGCCGATCTGGATCGTGCGCTTCGGGTCGATCAGCCCCTCCTCCACGCCGCGGCGGAAGGTGGTGGCGTGATTGATCCTTGTGTCCGCCAGCGTGTCCAGCGTGTCGGCATGGCTGTCGATATGGAAGATGCCGACGGGCCTGTCCTTGGCTATGGCGCGCAGGATCGGCAGCGGCACGGTGTGGTCGCCGCCGATCGCCAGTGGCAGCGCCCCCGCCGCATGGACCCTGGCGAAGAACGCTTCGATCATCTCGATCGAACGCGTGAGGTCGATGGGATTCACCGGCGCATCGCCCACGTCCGCCACGTTGCAGATGTCATAGGGCGCGATGCCGGAAGTCGAATGCACCCGGCGGATGAGGCGCGAGGCCTCACGCACGCCTGCCGGCCCCTGCCTTGCACCGGCCCGGTAGTTGACCCCGATATCAAAGGGAACACCGGCCAGTGCGATGTCGATGTCATCAGATATGTCATGGCGCTGGGTGCGCATGAAGGTGGCAATGCCGGCAAAGCGCGGTGTGGTCGCCGCATCGACGGGCTGGAAGCGAGGGTCTTTCGTCATGGCTTAAGCAACTCTAATGTGGGGAAGACGCAAGGAGGAACAGATGAGCGCATTAGAGACCATTCCCGCCCGCCGTGGCAAGGCCGTGCGGGTGAACAAGGGCCAATCGGTCAAGGTCATCAACACCCATGGCAACCAGGTGGTCGATACCTGGGCCTTCAGCGCCGCCGATCCCACCGAATTCATGGGCATGGAGCACTGCCGGGCGTTCTGGGTCAGGCTGTTTCCGGTCGTGGGCGACAAGATGGTGACGAACCACCGGCGCGCCATCCTCACCCTCACCGAGGACACGTCGCCCGGCCGCCACGACACGCTCATTGCCTGCTGCGACAACGAGCGCTACGGGCTCTTGGGCTGCACCAGCTACCATGACAACTGCCGCGACAACCTGCACGCAGGCCTGACGGACCTGGGCGCCGACGTCGCCTATACGCCCTCACCGCTCAACCTGTTCATGAACATCCCTTGGCAGCAGGACGGTGCGCTGGGCTGGGGCAATTGCCTGTGCAAGCCCGGCGACTACGTGGTGTTCAGGGCCGAGATGGATGCCATCGTGGCGTTCTCCGCCTGCCCGCAGGACATGCTGCCAGTCAACAACGGCACGCCTACGGAAGCCCACTTCCAGGTGCTGGGATAGGCAGGCCGCTCCCCCAACCGTCATGCCAGCGAATGCTGGCATCCCGCTTCATTTTGCTTGTGTGAAGAAGCTGGACCCCGGCCTTCGCCGGGGTGACGGTCGTGAGGGTGCAGGCCCGCCGATGGAGAGATCGAGGGCGCAACCAACCGTCCGCTGCACTAGCTGTGACCTTTCAATAGGTTGATGCGTAATTGCTTCGCCAAGACGATTCCGTCTTGGCGCATTACGCACTAGCCCTCGAACTTCTCGTAGATGATGTGGGTGAGTTTCATCATCGGGTCGAGTTCCATCTCGCCGGCCACGACGAAGGCCAGTTTGCCGTCCAGCCAGTAGCAGGCGATCAGCGGTCCCTTCTCCTCGACATGGACGGACGTCTCCTGGTCCTTGTCTTGCGTCGTGAGATAGATGGTGATGCGATTGCGGTGATCGTCCTCGTACATGAGTTGTGCTGCAGGCCGGTCGGCCGCCGCCAGAAGACGTCCACCCAGAAGCGTATAACCCTCATCCTTGAGGTCCGGCACGTTGAAGTCCTGCCCGAGCCGCTTCGACAGCCAGGCCTGCAAGTGCTCCTTGTCGGCAGCGCCCACCTCAACCGGATGGCGCACCTCCACCGCATAGACCTCGTGTGCCACGATAGCCTCGCGAGCCACATTCTCCGCCACCAGATCGCCCGAGTCCATCGCCACGAACCACCCGGCAAGACCGCCCAGCAGCAGCAACGCCAACGCCGCCGCCATGGCCATGTAGGGATGCATCGCCGCGCCTCCACCCTGGCGTACGGTCGCCGACAGGCTCGCCGGCAATGGCTCGTCCAGAACGCCATCGAAGGCCCGCTTCAGGGCGTCGCGCTGCTGGCGCCAGGCGTCCACGGTCCGCTGGGCTTCGGGATCGGCTGCCAACAGGGCCTCGATCTCGGCCCGCTGGTCACCGGTGATCTCGTTGTCGACATAGGCATGCAATGCCCATTCGTCGAGTTTGCCATTGGTCATCATTTCACACGCCTCAAGACCGTGGTTCCCCGGTCTTCCAAAATCTGTCGCAATTGTTCCCGGGCCCGCGACAGCCTCGACATCACGGTGCCCAGCGGCACCCCGAGGATTTCGGCCACGTCGCGGTAGCTCATTTCCTCCAAGCCGACCAGGACGATCACCTCCCGATGCTGGGGCGCCAACCGGTCCAGGGCGAGCGAAATCGCCGACACCGACAGGCGTTCCTCCTGGGATGGGGCGATGGCACCTTCCCCATCGGACAGGTCGTCCACGGTCTTGACCACGGTCGAACGCCCGTCACGCCGCAGTCCGCTGATATAGAGGTTGCGCAGCACCGCGTAGAGCCACGCCCGCAATGGGCGGGCGGGGTCGTAGAGGTGGCTCTTGTTCAGCGCCCGTTCGACGCAATCCTGCACCAGGTCGTCCGCCAGGGCGGCATCGCCGCACAATCCCCGCGCAAAGCGGCGCAAATAGGGTAGTTCTGCCGTCAGTTGGGTTCGGAATTCCATCAAATGCCCTCTGATGGCTTCTACGCCCGGAAAATCCAGTTATTCCACTAGCCTGGCGCCTGCCACTTGTCCCGCATGGTCACAAGTTCCTCCGCTGCCGTGGGGTGCACGGCCATGGTGGCGTCGAAATCGGCCTTCGTTGCGCCAAGCCGGACCGAAATCCCCAGCAATTGCGCCATTTCCCCGGCATCTGGGCCGATGATGTGGCAGCCGAGCACCCGGTCGGTTTCGCCGTCCACCACCAGCTTCATCAGGGTGCGCTCGTTGCGGCCGGACAAGGTGTGCTTCATCGGACGGAAGCTCGACTTGTAGATATCCACCGCCTTGAAGTCTTGCCGGGCCTGCTCCTCGGTCAGGCCCACAGTGCCAATTTCCGGCTGGGAAAAGACGGCCGTCGGGATCAGGGTATGGTCGACCTTAACGTCCTTGCCGCCGAACACGGTGTCGGCGAAGGCATGGCCCTCGCGGATCGCCACCGGCGTCAGGTTGGCGCGGTTGGTGACGTCGCCCACGGCATAGATCGAGTCCACGCTGGATTTCGAGTATTCATCGACCTGCACGGCATAGTGCGGCGTCAGATGCACGCCCGCCGTATCAAGGCCGAGACCGACGACATTGGGAATGCGGCCGGTGGCAAACATGATGTGGCCGGCGCCGAACGCCGCGCCATCGTTCAGCGTCACGCGCACGCCCGTACCCGACGCCTCGATCTGCGAGACATCCGACTGCGTGCGGATTTCGACGCCTTTCTTCTTCATCTCGCCGGCCAGATGATCGCGGAGATCCTGATCGAAGCCGCGAAGGATCTGCTCGCCGCGATAGATCAGGATGGTCTCGACCCCGAGGCCGGAAAATATTCCCGCGAACTCCACCGCGATATAGCCGCCGCCGACGATGCAGATGCGCGACGGCAACCTTTCCAGGTGGAATGCCTCGTTCGACGTGATGGCGAGCTCATGGCCCGGCAGATGGCGCGGCACGAAGGGAGTCGCTCCGGTGGCGACGAGGATGTATTTCGCTGTCACCTTGCGGTCCGACGCCAGCCTTACCGTGTGCGGATCATCGACCGTCGCCCGCTCGAGGATCAGCTCGGCGCCCGCCCCTTCGAGGTTGCGGATATACGCCTTGTTGAGCCGGTCGATCTCCCTGTCCTTGTTCTCGAGCAGGGCCGCCCAGTCGAAAGACACCTTGTCCGTCGTCCAGCCGAAGCCCACCGCGTCTTCGAATTCCTCGGCGAATTTCGAGGCGTAGACGAACAGCTTCTTCGGCACACATCCGCGGATCACGCAGGTGCCGCCGACGCGGTACTCCTCGGCGACGGCAACCTTGGCACCGTACTTCGCCGCAATGCGCGCCGCACGTACCCCGCCGGAACCTGCGCCGATGACAAAGAGATCGTAGTCGAATGATGCCATGCTACTGGAGGGTTGGGTTCGGTGGCTTGTCCAGCGTCTTCACGCCGTCCTTGGTTCCAAGCAGAACCTTGCCACACATGCCAACAAACAATCCGTGATCGACCACACCCGGCACGCTCTTGAGGAAGCGCGACAAATGCTCGGGGTCGGGAATCCGGCCGATGGCGGCATCGATGATGATGTGGCCTGCATCGGTGCGGAACGGCTTGCCATCCTTGGCACGCACAACGAGCTTGGCCTTCAATCCAAGCAAGTCGAGTGCCCGCTCGATTTTCCACGCCGTGGCCTTGAAGCCAAAGGGGATCACCTCGATGGGCAGCGGGAACTTGCCCAGCGTCTCCACCTGCTTGGTCTCGTCGGCGATGACGAACATGTAGCGCGACGACGACGCCACGATCTTCTCCAGCAGCAGTGCGCCGCCGCCGCCCTTGATCAGGTTGAAGCCGCCATCGAACTCATCGGTGCCATCCACCGTGAGATCAAGATAGGGGTGCGCTTCCAGCGTCGTCAGCGGAATGCCGGCCCGCTTGGCGCGCTCATGGGATTGCTTCGAGGTCGGCACAACCTCGACCTTCAGCCCCTGCTTCACGCGCTGGGCCAGAAGATCGATGAAGTGGTTGGCGGTCGAGCCGGTCCCGAGGCCCAGCTTCTGACCATCGCGCACCAGTTCGACGGCCGCCGCAGCGGCCGCCTTCTTCAAATCGTCAGCGGTCACTTTCCGAGCCCACCCATCAGCATGTACTTCATTTCCAGATATTCCTCGACGCCGTGGTGCGAGCCTTCGCGGCCGAGGCCGCTTTCCTTGACACCGCCGAACGGCGCTTCCGCCGTCGAGATGATGCCCTCGTTGATGCCGACCATGCCATATTCGAGGCCCTCCGCCACACGCCACACGCGGCCGATGTCGCGGGTGTAGAAATAGCAGGCAAGGCCGAATTCCGTGGCGTTGGCCATCTCGATCGCCTCTTCTTCGGTCTTGAAGCGGAACAGCGGCGCCACGGGACCGAAGGTTTCCTCGCGCGCCACGGCCATCTCGGACGTGACATCGCGGATCAGCGTCGGCTCGAAGAAGTTGCCGCCCAACGGCTTGCCGCCGATCACCACCTTGCCGCCCTTGGAAACGGCATCGTCAATGTGCTCCTGCACCTTGGCCACCGCCGCCTTGTTGATCAGCGGGCCGGTGGTCACCCCCTGCTCCACGCCGTCGCCCACTTTCAGCTTGGTCACGGCCTCGGCCAGCTTCTCGGCGAACTTGTCATAGACGCCGTCCTGCACGAGCAGGCGGTTGGCGCACACGCACGTCTGACCGGCATTGCGGTACTTCGACATCATGGCGCCCTGCACGGCGGCGTCGAGGTCGGCGTCATCGAACACGATGAACGGTGCGTTGCCGCCAAGTTCGAGGCCGACCTTCTTGATGGTCGGCGCACATTGCGCCATCAGCACGCGGCCGACTTCGGTCGAGCCGGTAAAGGTCAGCGCACGGACGATCGGGTTCGATGTCATCTCGGCGCCGATTTCGCGCGACGAACCGGTGAGCACCGAGAACACGCCCGCCGGAATGCCGGCGCGCTCACCCAGTTCGGCCAGCGCCAGCGCCGAGAGCGGCGTTTCGGTGGCGGGCTTGCAGACGAAGGCGCAGCCGGCTGCCAGGGCGGGGCCTGCCTTGCGGGTGATCATGGCGTTGGGGAAGTTCCACGGTGTGATGGCCGCCACCACGCCGACCGGCTGCTTGATCACCACCATGCGGCCGTTGGGCCAGGGCGACGGGATCGTCTCGCCGTAGATGCGTTTGGCTTCTTCGGCGAAAAATTCTATGAAGGAGGCGCCATAGGCCACTTCGCCCCGAGATTCGGCCAAGGGCTTGCCCTGCTCCGCGGTCATGATCTGGGCCAGGTCCTCCTGGTTCTCCATCATCAGGTTGAACCACTTGCGCAGGATGGCCGAGCGCTCCTTGGCGGTCTTCTTCGCCCAGTCCCTCTGGGCGCGCTGGGCGGCCTCGATCGCGGTGCGGGTCTCGCCTGCGCCGAGCTTGGGAATGGAACCGATAACGCTTTCGTCCACCGGATTGGTCACGTCGATCGAGGCCTTGCCGCCCACCCATTTGCCATCGATGTAGCATTTGTCCTTGAGCAGCGACTTGTCCTTCAGTATGTCGGCCAGCGCCTGCGTTTTCCGGATGTCCATCTCGGTTCTCCTGATTTTCGTTGGCGGGCTCTTAGCATAGCCATTGCCGGGCCACAAACGCACCAGTTTTGCGGAGTTTGCATGCCAGATCGCCCCCCAAATCGCGCCGTCGTCTTCGACCTTGACGGGACCCTCGTGGATACCGCGCCGGATCTCATGCGCGCCACCAACCACGTGCTGGACCTGCTGGGGCGGCGGCCCATCACCATGGATGAGGTGCGGGTCTTCGTGGGCCATGGTGCGCGCGCCCTGCTGACGCGCGGACTGGCTGCCACCGGCGGACTGCCGGAAGGCTATGACGTCGAGCCTGACTATCACCGCTTCGTCGACTTCTATGCCCAGAACATCGCCGGCGGCAGCGCGCCGTTCCCGGGCCTCATTGCATTGCTCGAGCGGCTGAAGGCCGAGGGCGTCGGCCTGGCGGTGTGCACCAACAAGCTGGAAGGCCTGTCGAACCAGCTCCTTGCGGCCCTCGACATGGCCAAGTATTTCGGCTCGGTCATCGGTCCGGACTCGATCGGCGTCGCCAA
>CAZECZ010000109.1:0-15971 GCA_964510815.1 uncultured Aestuariivirga sp. | reverse complement strand
CCCGCAACCAACAGGTCACACGGAGGGTGTTCATGACCGCTCGTACTTATATTTCGTCTCTATCGCTGTCGCGGCGCGTTGCTGCCGGCTTTGCCCTGTTGTTCGTCGGTGCCACGCTGTTCTTTGCCGTGGGCCTGTCGAACATGGCGGTGGCGCACAACACGGCGCATGACACGCGCCACGCCATCGGCTTTCCCTGCCACTGAGCAGCCAGGCAATTTTATCATGATCGGGCGAGTGCTCCTCGCCGCGCTCCTGGCCGGGATCGCGGCGGGATTGATCTTTGGTGCATTACAGCATGTGCGGCTGACACCGCTCACCCTGGAGGCCGAGGCCTACGAAGACATGGGCGGGGGCCATGACCACGGCACCACGGACGCGGACCAGACCGCCTCAGCGGAACATCAGCACGACGAAGGCTGGAAACCGGCGAACGGCTGGCAGCGGGAACTGTCGAACTTTGTCATCGCGTCGATGACGGGAGCGGCCTTCGCCGCCCTGATGGCCGGCATTTCGCTGCTGAGCGGCGTCGAGATCACCCGCGCCAATGGCGCCATCTGGGGGCTTTGTGCCTTCCTTGCGGTGATCGTGGCCCCATCGGCCGGGCTGCCGCCGGAACTGCCCGGCATGCCGGCGGCCGACCTCCTGGCGCGCCAGGTCTGGTGGGTCGGCACGATTGCGGCAACGGGTGCAGGCATCTTTCTGGTGGCATCGCGGCGCGAGACATGGGCCATGGCGTTGGCGGTGCTTCTGATCGGCCTGCCTCACGTCATCGGTGCGCCCGTTCCCGTCCACCACGAGAGCGCTGTCCCGGCCTCGCTCGCGGCCGAATTTGCCGCCAGTTCCATCGCCGCCAACGCGGTCTTCTTCGCGCTCCTCGGCATCTTCCTGGGGATCGCGCTCAACCGCTACGCCAAGGACCTCTACGCCCAATGACCGCCGCAAAGATTCCCGCCACCGTCATCACCGGCTTCCTCGGCGCCGGCAAGACGACACTGATCCGCAACATGCTGGCCAAGGCAAACGGGCGGCGCATCGCGCTGGTGATCAACGAATTCGGCGATGTCGGCGTCGATGGCGAGATCCTTAAAGGTTGCGGCGCGGAGGCTTGCAAGGAAGAGGACGTTATCGAACTCGCCAACGGCTGCATCTGCTGCACCGTGGCCGATGATTTCGTGCCGACGATGAAGAAGCTGCTCGACCGCCCCGACCCGCCGCAGCACATTGTCATCGAGACCTCCGGCCTGGCCCTTCCCCAGCCGCTGGTCCGCGCCTTCAACTGGCCGGAGATCAAGTCGCGGCTCACCGTCGACGGCGTCGTCACCGTCGTCGACGCCAAGGCGCTCGCCGAGGGCCGCTTTGCCGATGACGAGCAGGCCGTCGCCGCCCAGCGCGCCGCCGATCCCAACCTCGACCACGAGAACCCGATCGAGGAGCTGTTCGAGGACCAGCTCAACTGCGCCGACATGGTGATCGTCAACAAGACTGACCTGCTCGACGGTTCCGAGCAGGATAGCGTTGCCGCCGATCTTAGGACCAGGGTGCGGGCTGGGACCCATCTCATTCCGACGCGCCATGGCGAGATCGATGTCGGGGTGCTGCTGGGTCTTGGCGCAACGGCGGAAGACGACCTGCACAACCGCCTTTCACACCACGAAATGGAAGGCGAGGAGCAGCACGACCACGACGATTTCGTGACCTTCATCGTGGCACTCGGCGAAGTCGGCGACAGGGCTTCTTTGCTGAAGCGCATCGAGGCGACGATCGCCGCGCATGACGTTCTCCGCGTCAAAGGCTTTGCCGACGTGAAGGGTTCGCCCGCGCGGCTTCTGGTGCAGGCGGTCGGCCCGCGCCTCAACAGCTATTTCGACCGCCCCTGGAAGCCTGGCGAACGCCGCGCCACAGAACTCGTCGTCATTGGTGAAAAGCACATGGACCGCGCCGCCATCGAGGCCATGCTCAAGGGCTGATGCATCTCCTCGCGACAACGTCCGGCGTCGTCGACGGCGCCGCCGAAGCGGTCGATCTCGGCCAGTCACCGGCGGATGTCGTGGTGCTTTCGGCGGCGGACAGTGAGCTGGCAAATCTGGCGCGGGCGGCAGAGCGGTCTGACGGGTGCTCGCTCCGCCTCGCCAATCTCTTGCAACTGCAACACAATCTCTCGGTCGACCTCTACATCGAGAAGACGCTATCGCAGGCGAGGCTGATTGTGCTCCGCCTGCTGGGTGGAGCACCCTATTGGCCCTATGGCCTCGACCAGGTCGAGGCGCTGGCGCTTGAGAAGGGAATCAAACTCGCTGTCTTGCCGGGCGATCCACAACCGGATGCAGCGCTATCGGCGCGTTCCACGCTATCGCCGCACCAGTGCGAGCGGCTCCGGCAGTATCTGGCCAAGGGCGGACCGGAGAATGCCGATCGGTTTCTTTCGTACTGTCGACATATCCTTGAAGGGAGCCCTGCTCCGCCGCCGGCCGAGGATCTGAACAAGGCCGGCCTTTACCGCGACACTACGGCGCCGGGGCAACCCATGGCCGCATTGGTGTTTTACCGGTCCATTCTCGACGGTGCACAAACTGAGCCTGTCGACGCGCTGATTGACGCACTCGATGGGCATGGTCTTGGCTGCAAGGCCCTGTTCGTGGCGAGCCTGAAAGACGGTGCCAGCGTCGATCTCCTCACGGAGCAACTCGCCGGCGCTGCCCCGGATGTCATCCTCAATGCCACGAGTTTTGCAGTTGCCTCAGGTGGCGGACCGGATCCATTCGCAGTCTATGATTGCCCGGTGCTTCAAGTGATCTTCGCTGGTTCATCAGAAGAGAGCTGGCGGGAAAATACACAAGGTCTGTCGGCCCGTGACCTTGCGATGAATGTTGTGCTTCCCGAACTCGACGGGCGCATCATGACCCGCGCCGTGTCGTTCAAGGCCGATGCGCAATGGCATGCGGCCACCGAGTGCCGCATTATCACTTACAGGGCGGTGCCCGACCGGATCGGCTTCGTGGCCGATCTCGCCGCCAACTGGGTGAGACTCCGGCGCACCCCGCCCGCCGACCGTAAGGTCGCAATCGTGCTCGCCAATTATCCAAACAAGGACGGCCGCATTGCCAATGGCGTCGGCTATGACACACCGGCCAGCACGGTGGTCATCCTGGATGCGCTCAAAGGGGCTGGACATGCACTTGGCGATTATCCAGTGGACGGCAATGGCTTGATCGAGGCGCTGCAGCGCGGCACGACCAATGCCGCCCGGCGGCAAGGCGACACCCCGTCCCTGCCGCTCGACGACTATCTCCGCCATTTCAACTGTCTGCCGGAAGAAGTCCGCATACGGATCTCGGAGCGCTGGCGCGAGCCTGAACGCGACCCATTCTTCCATGGCCGACACTTCCATCTCCCCATATCTATTTATGGTAACGCGGTCGCCGCCATTCAGCCAGCGCGAGGCTACAACATCGATCCGAAGGCCACCTATCACGATCCCGCACTGGTGCCACCGCACGGCTACCTTGCCTTCTATTTCTGGCTCCGTCATCATTTCGGCGCCCATGCGATCATTCACAATGGCAAGCATGGCAATCTCGAATGGCTGCCCGGCAAGGCCAATGCCCTTTCGGCCGACTGCTTTCCGGAAGTTGCGCTTGGTCCGTTGCCCCAGCTCTATCCTTTCATTGTCAATGATCCTGGCGAGGGCACACAGGCGAAACGGCGAACCAGTGCTGTCATCATCGACCACCTGACACCGCCGCTCACCCGCGCTGAGACCTATGGGCCCCTGAAGGACCTCGAAGCACTCGTCGATGAATACTATCTAGCGTCGGGACTTGACCGCCGACGGCTCGAAGCCCTTAAGCGCGACATCCTCGATCTTACGAAAGCAAGCCGTCTCGATACCGACGCCGGTTTCACCGGGGACCCCGAGTCCGACCTGCAACGACTTGATGCCTATCTCTGCGACCTCAAGGAGGCGCAGATCCGCGATGGCCTGCACATCCTCGGCCGGTCTCCCGAGGGACGGCTCGAAGCCGATCTTCTGGTGGCCCTCACCCGCGTGCCGCGTGGATTGGGAGAAGACGGGGACCAATCCTTGATCCGTGCACTGAGCACAGATTTCGGCTTTGGTGATTTTGATCCACTGTCGTGCGAGATGGCCGCGCCCTGGACGAGGGCCAAGCCCGATGTGCTCGCAAGCCTCTCCACCGACCCTTGGCGTACCAACGGCGACACGGTCGAGCGGCTCGAACTCTTTGCCGCTACCTTTCAGCCGGCCGGACCGGCATCGGTCAAGGTTCTGAGCCGGATCGAGGCAAGCATCCGCCCTGCCCTTCGGGCCTGTGGTCAGAGCGAAATCGATGCCATTCTGAAAGGCCTCTCGGGCCGCTTCGTTGCGCCCGGCCCTTCCGGTGCGCCGACCCGGGGCCGTCTTGACGTGCTGCCGACGGGGCGCAATTTCTACTCTCTCGACAACCGCACGGTGCCAACACCGACGGCCTGGACGCTCGGCCAGAAATCCGCCGAAGACCTACTCACCCGCCATTTCCAGGATCACGGCCAATACCCGAAGGCGCTAGGACTCTCGGCCTGGGGCACGTCCAACATGAGGACCGGGGGTGACGATATCGCGCAGGCCCTGGCGCTGATTGGTGTGAAGCCGCTGTGGGAACCGGCGAGCTTGCGAGTCACCGGCTACGAGGTGATCCCGCTGGCGAAGCTCGGACGCCCGCGCGTGGATGTGACACTTCGTATTTCCGGCTTCTTCCGCGACGCTTTCCCCGCTCAGATCGAGCTCCTTGACAAGGCCATCCGAGCGGTCGGGGCGCTGGATGAGGAGGAGGCCGACAATCCGATTGCGCATCGCATGACGCAGGAAGCGAACACGCTCGTTGCGTCGGGGCTAGAGGTAACACAAGCGCGCGACATCGCGGGCTTCCGTATCTTTGGCTCCAAACCCGGTGCCTACGGGGCAGGTCTTCAGGCGCTGATCGACGAGAAGATCTGGACCAATCGCGCCGATCTGGCGGCTGCTTATGTCACCTGGGGCGCCTATGCTTACGGTGCGAAAACGCAGGGCATCAATGACGCGACGGCCTTTACCGAGAGACTCCGGCGCATCGAGGCCGTTGTCCATAACCAGGATAACCGCGAGCATGATCTTCTGGACTCGGACGATTACTACCAGTTTGAAGGCGGCATGACGGCGGCAGTGGAACAGGCCTCCGGTGTCCGTCCCCGCGTCTATCACAATGACCACTCGCGTCCCGAGCGGCCTGTCATCCGCACGCTAGAGGAAGAGGTGGGCCGTGTGATGCGGAGCCGCGTCGTGAACCCGAAGTGGATCGACGGCGTCAAGCGGCACGGCTATAAGGGCGCATTCGAGATCGCGGCCACCGTTGATTACATGTTCGCTTTCGCCGCCACAACAGGTGCCGTCCGAACTCATCATTTCGATCTGGCCTATGATGCTTTCCTTGCCGACGCCGAGACGCGTCACTTTATTGCGACCAACAATCCGGCCGCACTTCGCGAAATCGCTCAGCGGTTCGAGGAAGCTGCATGCCGTGGGCTTTGGACGCCGCGCCTCAACTCAGCCTATGATCTCCTAAAGGAGTTTTCGCAATGACCGATAGCGAACACGACAACAATCGCCACCACGAAAAGATGGCAAAGAAGAAAGCCGCCCGCGACAAGATCATGGCCGGCAAGACCATCGAGAAGGGTCTCCTGATTGTCCACACGGGAAAGGGTAAGGGCAAGTCCACCGCAGCCTTCGGCATGATCTTTCGCTGTCTCGGCCACGGCATGAAATCAGGTGTCATCCAGTTCGTGAAAGGCGCGTGGGGAACAGGCGAGCGAACTGTGTTGGAAAAATTCCCCGACCTCGTGACCATCAAGGCCATGGGCGAAGGCTTCACCTGGGAAACGCAGGACCGTGAGCGCGACGTGGCCCATGCTCGCGCCGCCTGGGAGGAAGCGAAGAAGATGATCGCCGATCCTGATTACAAGATGGTGCTTTTGGACGAACTCAACATCGTGCTGCGCTATGACTATCTGCCGCTCGACGAAGTTCTCAATACGCTGCAACACAAGCCTGCAGACAAGCACGTCATCGTCACAGGCCGCAACGCCAAGGACGAGTTAATCGAGATCGCCGATCTCGTCACCGAAATGGAACAGGTAAAGCATCCCTTCCGCTCTGGGGTGAAGGCCCAGGCCGGCATCGAGTTCTGACCGGTCAAGCTGCCTTGCGCGCCGGTGCTGCCTGGCGCTGGAGCGAGGCCTGCCGCTTCGCAAAACGGCCACCCTTCATCACGCCCAGGATCTTGTCCTGATCCTGGAGGATGCGGATATCCTTGAGCGGATCACCGGAGAGGATCAGCAAGTCGGCAAAGAATCCTGGCCTGATCTGGCCCGTCTCATGTTCCATGCGCATCAGTTCGGCGCCTTGCCGCGTGGCCGCCACGATCGCCTCCATTGGCGTGAAACCGAACAAGTCGACGAAATGCTCGAGATCCTTGGCATTCTCGCCCATCGGATTGGTGATGAAGGCGCCGTAATCGCCACCCGGCAAGACCCGCACGCCGCGCTTGTGCAAATCGTTCATGCAGCGGGTCACGGTTTCGACCTCACTTTCCATGGAGCGCAGCTTCTCTGCGCTCCAGTTGAGGCCGAATTCCTCGTGGCGGCGCAGCATGCTGATCGGCAGGCCGGCGGCAGGTGCTACGAACACCCGGTCCTTCGCCTCCTCCAGCATGTCACGCGCTTCCGTGTCCGCGTGCGGCGCGTGGTAGATCACCTGAACGCCCTGGCGCACGCACATCTTTACACCCGATGAGCTGGTGCAATGGGTGGCCACCATCAGCTTGCGTGCATTGGCTACCTCCATGACGGCCTCCAACTCACGCTCGGCGATGACTGTCACCGTGTCATCGGCATGCATGTGGCCCCAGTCGCGGTCGCCTGAGACATTGACCTTCAGCGTATCTACACCGTCCCGCGCAGCCAGGCGTGCAGCCTTGGTGAATTCGTCCACGCCGTCGCAGGTGACCGTGAAGCGCACGTTTCGGGGGAAGGTCAGATAGTTGTTGTCGAGATCGCCAAGATTGCCAGACGGCGAGATTTCCTGTCCGGCTGCACGCATGCGGGGCCCGAAGAACAGGCCGCGGTTGATAGCGTCGCGCACCGCCACATCCACCCTTGGCTTGGCAGAGGCCGCCGAGAACAGGCTGGTGAAGCCGCGTTCCAGCAGCATCTGGGCATTGGCCATGGCGACAAGCGAATGATCTTCCGGCTGGATTTCCACTGCCTGGTACATGGAGGAGAGGTTGTTGAATGAAATATGGCAGTGGGCCTCGGTCATGCCCGGCATGATCGTCAAGCCCTTGCAATCGATCACTTCGTCGCCGGAGACCGTGGGCATGGCCTCCGACGTTCGGCTGACGCCAATCCGCTCACCGTCAATGCGGATGGCACCATTGAAGGGCCTCTCACCGCTGGCGTCGATAATTGTCGCATTCTGCAGAACAACGGACATTTGAACCTCCTGGCCAACAGTGCTGGGCAGTCTGCCACGACACCCGCCGGCTGTGAAGGCAGCGGCCGGGGTCAATGATAGGGCCATTGACTTGCTTCCTGAGTCGCGCGCCTAATCTCCTTGGGGAAACCAAGAGGGGGCACAAAAATGGCCAGCAATGCGACACATCCGGTTGACGAAGTCCTGCCGGGTGGAAAGCTCTTCACACTCGGACTTCAACACGTTCTCGTCATGTATGCCGGCGCAGTGGCGGTGCCGCTCATCATCGGGCGGGCATTGAAACTGCCGCCGGAGGATGTGGCCTTTCTCGTCTCGGCGGACCTATTTGTCTGCGGTGTCGTCACGCTGATTCAGTCACTGGGCGTGACCCAATGGTTCGGCATCAAGCTTCCGGTGATGATGGGCGTCACCTTCGCCGCCGTCGGTCCAATGATCGCCATGGCCAACGCCAATCCTGGGCCTGACGGAGCTCGCATGATCTTCGGCGCCATCATGGGCGCCGGCATCATCGGCATCATCATTGCGCCCTTTGTCAGCCGCATGCTGCGGTTCTTTCCGCCGGTGGTGACGGGAACGATCATTGTGGTCATCGGCGCATCTCTGATGCGGATCGGTATCAACTGGATCTTCGGCCTGCCAGTTGGACCGACGTCGCCCAAGATCATCAACCCGGATCACATGGCGTGGCTCGATGCCGTAAAGCCGCTGGCGGGTGCCGCGGGTTCGCAGGTGCCGGCCCTTCCACAGGGCCTGAACATTGCGCCTTCCCTGCCCAATCCGAAATATGCGCCACTCTCGAACATGGTGATTTCCGGCTTTGTTCTGGCGGTCATTCTGCTGATTGCGCGCTTCGGCAAAGGGTTTGTCTCGAATATCGCGGTACTGATCGGTATCGTCGCCGGTGCCATACTGGCTGCAATCCTGGGGATGATGAGTTTCACAAAGGTTGGCGATGCCGGCTGGTTCGCGCCCATCATGCCGTTTCACTTCGGCACACCGATCTTCGATCCCGTTCTCATCATCACCATGGTGCTGGTGATGCTCGTCGTGATGATTGAGTCGACGGGCATGTTCCTGGCGCTCGGCGAAATGACAGGCAAGCGGGTGTCGCAACCGATGCTGTCTTCTGGTCTGCGCACGGATGGTTTGGGCACTCTCATCGGTGGCATTTTCAATACTTTCCCCTATACGAGTTTTTCTCAGAATGTCGGTCTTGTCGGGGTCACCGGCATCCGGAGCCGTTTCGTCTGCGTTATGGGCGGTGCCATTCTCATCGTGCTGGGGCTCATTCCGAAGATGGGGGCTCTGGTGGAAGCGCTGCCGACGGTTGTGCTCGGGGGGGCGGGGCTCGTGATGTTCGGCATGGTGGCCGCGACCGGTATCCGCATTCTGTCCGGCGTCGACTTCAAGACCAACCGCAACAATCTGTTCATCGTGGCGATTTCCATCGGGTTTGGCATGATCCCCCTGGTGGCACCCGATTTCAAACAGTGGCTACCCCACGGCATCCATCCACTGATCGATTCCGGCATTCTCCTGGCATCAGTTTCCGCTGTGCTGCTCAACGCGTTCTTCAATGGTGCATCTGGCAACAGTCAGGACACAATCTCGGCGGCAATGGCCAGCGACGGGGGCCACTGACGTATTCCAATCAAGATGTGCCGTTCCGCGCCATTGACGCGGGAGGGCCCCAAGCCTAGACCTGCCGACGCAGCGTCCCCGTAAGATGGGACTGAAAGGAAATTCCGGTGCGGCCGACCCAATCGGGGCCAATGCCGGGGCTGCCTTCTGAGCCGGATCATCTGGCGACGCTGCTTGTTGGAAGGCAGAGCTGATGTCAGAAAAGCTGGGTGTGATGATTTGCGGCCACGGCAGCCGCGATAAGGACGCAGTGCGCGAGTTCGCCGTGCTGGCGGAACACCTGAAGCAGCGGTTGCCGCAGTACCCGGTTGAATACGGCTATCTGGAATTCGCCACGCCCATCATCCGGACCGGTCTCGACAAGCTGAAGAACCAGGGTGTAACGCGGGTGCTGGCTGTCCCCGGCATGCTCTTCGCCGCCGGACATGCCAAGAACGACATCCCCTCGGTACTCAACACCTATGCCGCAGCTAACGGTTTCCGGATCGACTATGGCAAGGAACTCGGCATCGACCCCAAGATGATGCGGGCAGCAGCGGACCGCGTTCAGGAGGCACTCGATGCCGCCCCAGGCGACGTTCCACGGCACGAAACCCTGCTCGTCGTCGTGGGCCGGGGAGCATCCGACCCAGACGCCAATTCCAATGTGTCGAAGGTGACCCGTCTGCTCTGGGAAGGCTTCGGCTTTGGCTGGGCGGAAACCGCCTACTCCGGCGTGACTTTCCCACTTGTCGAACCAGGCCTGGAACATGCGGTCAAGCTCGGCTACCGGCGCATCATCGTGTTTCCCTATTTCCTTTTCACCGGCATACTTGTCGATCGCATCTACGCCGCGACCGATGTGGTGGCCGCAAGGTACCCGGAAATTCAGTTCATCAAGGCCCCCTATCTCAACGATCACTCCCAGGTCATTGCCACCTTCGAGGAGCGGATCGAGCAGATTCTCTCAGGCGACATCGCCATGAACTGCCAGATGTGCAAGTACCGCTCGCAGGTTCTGGGGTTCGAGGCAGAGGTGGGAGCTGCCCAGGAGAGCCATCACCACCATGTGGAAGGTGTTGGCACGACGGATGACTGCAAATTCTGCGATGGTGAATGCAACGGCAAATGCAAGGAAGCCCCGCTGGTCCTGAGCTTCGATCCAGACGCACCGATAAGGACGACCCTTGGCGGCGGGCATTCTCACGACCACCACCATCATGGCCACGGTCATGAGCATGGCCATCATCACGAACATACCCACGCCGTCTACCCCCACGCTGATCATCCGTTGGGGCCCAGGAGCATGAAGAAGCCGTGATTTCGTATCTTCGTGATCCCGCCGCCATTTATGCGCGCTCCTTTGAAACGATCCGCGCCGAGGTGGATTTTTCTGGCTTGCCGAGGGATGCGGAGCCCATTGCTGTGCGGGTCATTCACTCTTGCGGCATGACCGGCATTGTAGAAGATCTCCGAATCTCCCGAGATTTTGCAACTTCAGCGACGGCCGCCATCCAGAGACGCAAGCCCGTGTTCGTGGACGCGGAAATGGTCCGCCACGGTATCATCGACAAGTCGCTCAATGTCATTTGCACGTTAAACGATCCCCGCTCGATAGCACTCGGCAATACCCGCTCGGCTACGGCTGTCGAACTCTGGCTGCCGGAGATCGAGGGCGCCATCGCGGTCATCGGGAATGCACCCACAGCACTCTTTGCCCTTCTCGAGGCGCTCGATGGCGGTGCCCCGCGGCCTGCCGCCATCGTGGGCTTCCCGGTGGGCTTCGTCGGTGCCGCGGAATCGAAGGAAGAGCTTCATGCCAACTCTCGTGGCATTCCCTATGCGACCATCCTCGGCCGCAAAGGCGGCTCAGCCATGGCCGCCGCCGTCATCAATGCTCTGGCTGGTGCAGCCGCATGACCAGGTGGCTCACCATCATGGGAATGGGCGAAGATGGCTATGATGGCCTGCTGGCACGCGCCCGACATGCCATCGAGACGGCGGAGGTAATCGTCGGGTCTGACCGCCTGCTGGGATATCTTCCACCGAACGCGGCCGAGGTGCACAACTGGCCCCAACCCTTTTCTGCGGTCGTTGACCGCCTCAAACCCCTCCGTGGGCGGAAGACCGTGGTTCTGGCAACGGGCGATCCGCTGAACTATGGCGTGGCACGCAAACTGATGGGCTTCATTCCATTCGAGGAAATGGAGATCATCCCGCATCTGTCGGCATTCTCACTGGCTGCCGCCCGCCTGGGCTGGTCATTGCCCGATTGCGACACGCTAACCTTGCACGGCCGAGATACCGCAAATGTCGAGCCATTCATCCAGCCTGATGTGCGCCTCATCGTGCTGACTGCGGACCGGACCACCATTCCAGAAGTGGCTCGCAGGCTTGTGGTGAGGGGTTTCGGTGAAAGCGAGATGACGGTTCTTGAAAACATGGGCGGAGCGCGCGAATGTGTTTCATCGTTTAAGGCCAGCGCGGTCCCGCAAACCAGTTTCTCCGATCTGAATACGTTGGCTGTTAGGTGTATTGCAGGTCCCGGATCGCGCATCTTGTCACGTATCGCCGGCCTTCCCGACGATGCGTTCGTTCATGACGGCCAAATCACCAAACGCGATGTGCGTGCGGCAACCCTGGCTGCCCTTTCACCCTCCCCCGACAAGTTGCTGTGGGACGTGGGTGCCGGCTGTGGCTCCGTCGCGATCGAGTGGATGCGCAGCTGCCGGGGCTGTGAGTCCATTGCCTACGAACATGACGAAGCGCGGTTGAAGATGATTGCGGTCAATGCTGATCGTCTTGGGGCACCACGCCTCAAGGTTGTTTCCGGGCGGGCACCGGAAACATTATCCGGGCAGCCGGCGCCCGATGCCGTCTTCATCGGCGGCGGGCTTGGCATTCCTGGTGTCTTCGAGAGGGCATGGGAGGCGCTGAAGCCCGGTGGCAACATGGTTGTCAATGTCGTCACCATCGAAGGCGAACTCCATCTCTACGACCTACATGAAAAGCACGGGGGGGACTTGACCCGCATCGAAATCTCGCACCTTCACCGGATTGGTCCGCTGCGTGCCTTGAAGCCACGCATGGCGGTCACTCAATGGCGGACAAAAAAGCCATGGTGAAGCACGGTACACTGTTTGGCGTTGGTGTCGGACCCGGCGATTCGGAACTGATGACGGTGAAAGCTTGGCGGCTGATCTCCATGGCACCGGTCGTGGCCTACCTCGCCGCCAACGGCAAGGAGTCGACAGCCAGTGACATTGCACGCCCGTTCATTCCTGACGATTGCGAACACCTTGTCATCGATATGCCCATGCGGACAGAACGCGAGCCAGGCGAGAAAGCATATGATTTCGGTGCTGCGGCCATAGCGGTTCACCTGAAGGCGGGCCGCGATGTCGTCATGCTATGCGAAGGCGACCCATTCTTCTACGGCAGCTTCATGTATATTTTCGCGCGGCTCGCCAAGACGTATCCAACCGTCGTCGTGCCCGGTGTCACCTCGATCACGGCTTCGGCAGCTGCCATGGGCAGACCCTTGTCGGCGCGCAACGAGGTGGTGAAGATCCTGCCCGCGACTTTGCCAGAAGACCGGCTGCGCGAGGAACTTCTGACCGCCGAAAGCGCCGCAATCATCAAGGTAGGCCGCCACCTGCCGAAGATCAGGAACATCCTCGGCGCGTTGGACCTGACTTCACGGGCCAATGTCATCATCAAGGCGACCCACGAAGACGAGCGGATTGAGCCGCTGACGGACGTGACAAACGACACCCTGCCCTATTTCTCGACCATTCTCGTTTATACTGGCGGTGAGCCATGGTGAGGCCGGTGGTCATTTGCCGAGGCGATGCCAACGGTGTGCCCTCCGCTATTGCCAAAGCCATTCAAGGTGAAATCGTAATGGCGCGGGGTGACAACGTTGTTCCCGCACTCCAAACAGCATTCAGTGCCGGTCGTCCAATTGTCACCAACTATGCAGCCCCGATCGTCATCCGTGCTCTTGCTCCACTGTTGCAAGGCAAATTTGACGATCCTCCAGTAGTTGTCACGTCTTACGACGCAGCCTTCGTCGTTCCAATTCTTGGTCTCAGTCACGGGGCCCGTAAACTGGCCAAGACGATTTCTGACGATCTTTCGAAAACACTCGTCACCTTTGGCGGCACCACCAGCTATTTCACTGCAGGCAACGCTCTCGACGATGCTCCCAACGGCTACCTCCTTTCAAACCACAGGGACTACAAGGATTTTGCCGTAGCCGTTCTCGATGGCGCACCTGTTCGCATCGAGGGACATGCCCCATGGCTGTCCGGCCTGCCGCAGTCGATCAGTGCACGACTGAAAATCACCATTACCGAGAAGGATATACCGGGGTCTGCAGAACATCTCGTTTACATTCCCCAGACTCTTGTCGTTGGTATCGGATGCGAGCGCGCCTGTCCGAAGGAGGAGATCGAGGGGCTCATTGATGATGTGATTGCCAAACACAACCTACACAGGTCTGCCATAGCCTATTATACCACGCTGGATTTGAAGGAAGACGAAGACGGTCTCCGCTCAATGTTTGATTTGAGCGACTCTCTGAGACTTTTCTCCGCCCGGGAGCTTGAAGCTCAGATGCACAGGGTTCCCAACCCCTCGGAGGTGGTACGTGCTGAAGTGGGTGTTGCCAGCGTGGCTGAAGCTGCAGCATTGGCAGCCGCCGGACCTGATGCCGAACTCATTGTTACCAAGGTCAAATCGAAACGTGCCACTTGCGCTATTGCGAGGTCTCCCTTTCCGCTCATAGAGAAAGTGGGACGACCGGTCGGCAACCTCACGGTTGTGGGGCTTGGTCCGGGAGCGGAGGGAATGCGCAGTCCTGAAGCTTCGTTTGCGCTTTGGTACGCGACTGACTGGGTCGGCTACGGCCTCTATCTCGATCTCGTTGCCGACCTGAAACAAGACCAAAGCGAGCACCGCTTCCCGCTCGGCGGTGAGGAAAACCGCGTGCGGCACGCGATCAATTTGGCAAAGGACGGAAAACAGGTCGCCCTCGTCTGTTCCGGCGATGCCGGAATCTATGCCATGGCGGCCCTCGTTTACGAAATCATCGATCTGGAACCGTGTCGCATCGAGGTGACCGTCATCCCCGGCATCTCAGCATTCCAGGCGGCGGCGGCCAAGGCAGGCGCGATGATCGGCCATGACTTCTGCTGCATCTCGCTGTCCGATCTTCTCACACCCTGGGAGGTGATCGAAAGGCGCGTGAAGGCGGCGGCGGAGGGCGATTTCGTCATTTCCTTCTACAACCCCCGTTCGCTCAAGCGCCGTGACCAGCTGCAACGGGCTTTCGCCATTCTGGCGCAACACCGGCCGCCGGAAACACCTGTCGTGATCGCATCCAATCTCGGACGGCCCGAAGAGAAGGTGCGGATCGTGCCGTTCAGGGATTTCAATCCGAACGATGTCGACATGCTCACCCTCGTCATGGTGGGGTCATCGCAATCCAGATCTTTCGTCCGCGGCGACGGCCGGACGTATGCCTATACGCCGCGCGGATACGCCAGAAAGAGAGAAGCCGCAGAATGACCGTCCATTTCATTGGCGCCGGTCCCGGTGCGCCAGACCTGATTACCGTTCGCGGGCTCAGGCTGATCCAGTCCTGTCCCGTCTGCCTCTATGCCGGCTCGCTGGTGCCGGAGGAGATCGTCAAGGCCGCACCAGACGGTGCCCGCGTGGTCGATACGGCGCCCCTGACGCTCGACGATATCATCGGGGAAATCGAACAGGCACACGCGAATGGCAAGAATGTCGCGCGGGTCCATTCGGGCGATCCGTCCCTCTATGGTGCCATTGCCGAACAGATGCGCCGCCTTGATGCCCTCGGAATTCCCTATGATGTGACACCTGGCGTTCCGGCCTTCGCCGCCGCGGCTGCCGAACTGAAGACCGAGTTCACACTGCCGGAGATCGCCCAGACCGTGATCCTGACCCGGACCGCGATGCAGGCTTCGGCCATGCCGGACGGCGAGCAGCTGGAAGAACTCGGGCGTTCCAGAGCGACACTGGCCATCCACCTTTCGATCCGCAATCTCGGCTATATCGAGCGGGCGCTGACACCGCATTATGGCCCGGACTGCCCTGTCGTCGTGGCCTATCGCATCACCTGGCCCGATCAGCAAATTCTGCGTGGCACACTGTCGACGATCGCCAAGAAAGTGCGTGCTGCGAAGCTGACCCGCACGGCGCTCATCCTCGTAGGCCCGGTACTCGATGCCCATGATTTCCGCGATTCCGCCCTCTATGATGGCGCCCATGAGCATGTTCTGCGAAATCGCAAGACTGCGAAGGTCTCTGTTTAGCGTCTCTAAACCCGAAGCCGGTAGGCTGCGGCGATCATGAACGCCATATTGCCGATAACCGCCGAACCGACTCCGCTCGATCTCCTTCTCGATCGCGCCATGACGTCGCTTAAATTGCCCGCTGCCCCGATGGACAGCGATGTCAGCGTCCGCGAACGCTTCATGGAATTCATGGTGCTCTCGCTGGCCAATCTCTTCGGCAAGACGCCGATTGCCAGTTCCCTGCTGGACCGGACGCTGACGCGGCGCGTGTGCGAGGGCATGGATGATGGCGATGCCGGCAAGCTGACATTGCGCGCCGACGACTGGATGCGGCTGGAAGGACTGCTTCGCGTGCAGGAAGGCCAGAAGGCCTATACGCTCAACCGTCCCTCGATGGCGGTGCTGTGTACCGCGACCCGCCATGGGCTTCTCGGCGAGGTCATGGAGGAGATCGTCGCGGTCTATGCGAGCCAGGGGCCGTCGACCGAGCTCCGCCT